>NZ_JBUYEN020000004.1:0-323814 GCF_055229415.2 Bradyrhizobium sp. Leo114
CTGCGTGGGTCATTGCTCGGCTTGGAGGATGGACCGCCTACTATGGAAAGCCTGGTCCAAAGGTGATGCGCCTGGGCCTCGAAGCCTTCCGTCGCATCAAATACGGCACCACTTTGAGGCTCAAAAATGTGTGAATCGGATAGCCGGTCACCGGGGAGAGCACGAAGTAAGCCGTAAACCATCGCGCAGGGAAAGCCGGAATGCTTCGGTTGAACCTGTGGTCCTACCCCCGTGCTTTTTGTTGCACGGGACCCACGGGTGCAACCAGCACCCGGCTTTCCCTGCGCCCTCTGTTCAATGAGAGGGTGAAACGAGACGCAAAGCTCGGGCGCAACGCGCCGCGAGAATGCACGCTCATATCCTCACGTTGTTTGAAATTTGAATCAGAACTCGCGGCGATGCCGTAGGGTGGGCAAAGCGAAGCGTGCCCACCCTCACGAGCGGAGTGGTCATGGTGGGCACGGCGCTGATGCGCCTTTGCCCACCCTACGGCTCCGCAACCGCTTGCTCGCGCCACAACACCTCCCTGTGGTTATGGGTCCCGGCTTCCGCCGGGACCGACGGAGATATGCCAAGAAGAGCGGCTAATGAATGCGGGCGCTGCGATAGGGCCAGTGCGTGGCTTCGGCCAGTGGCGGCGCGCGCTCGGGCTTTTCGTCGGCGCCGGTGTCCCGCAGCGCCTCGACGAAATTGGCGAACCATTGCTGGATGGTGCCCGTGCAGATCTTCTCCATCATCGCTTCCCAGCGCAGCCGTCGCTCGGCGAGCGGCATGGAAAGCGCGGTGGCGATGGTGCGCGCCATGCCGTCGACGTCGTGCGGGTTGACGATGAGGGCGGCCTCGAGTTCGTTGGCGGCGCCGGCGAATTTCGACAGCACCAGCACGCCGGGATCGGCCGGGTTCTGGGCGGCGACATATTCCTTGGCGACGAGGTTCATGCCGTCTTGCAGCGGCGTCACCACGCCGACCTGCGCCGTGCGGTAGAGGCCGGCCAGCACCGCCTGGCTAAATCCCTTGTTGAGGTAGCGGATCGGCGTCCAGTCGACCTCGCCATGGATGCCGTTGACGTCGGTGACGAGCTTTGCCACCTCGCTCTGCAGATTGCCGTAGGCCTCGATGCCGCCGCGCGAAGGAGTCGCGATCTGCAACAGCGAGATCGTGCGCTTCAGCGAGGGATGCATCGTCCACATCCGGTCGAAGGCCTTGATGCGGTTGATCAGGCCCTTCGAATAGTCGAGCCGGTCGACGCCGATCGCCAGCCGCTCGCCGTTGAGACTGCGTCGCAAGCGCGAGACGTCGGGATGGGTCGTCGCCTTGGTCGCCTGCTGCGCGAATTTCTCCGGATCGATGCCGATCGGGAAGACGGCGGCGCGGCTGCGTCCATAGCGCGAGGTCACGCTGCCATCGCGCACCACGAGGCCGAGATCGGCTTCGACATAGCCGAGGAAATTCTCGCAATCCTCCTCGGTCTGGAAGCCGATAAGATCATAGGCAAGCATCGCCTCGATCAGCTCGCGATGATGCGGCACGCCCTCGATCACCGCGCGCGCCGGCCACGGCGTGTGCAGGAAGAAGCCGATCGGCTTGTCGATGCCGAGATCGCGCAGCTCCGCGCCGAGCGCGAGGAAATGGTAGTCCTGAATCCAGAACACCGAATCGTCCTTGCGGAAGCGCAGCAGAGCGCGCGCCATGAAGGCGTTCACCTCGCGATAGCTGGCATAATCCTCCTCCGAGGCGCGGATCAGGTCGGCGCGCGAATGCAGCGCCGGCCACAGCGCGGAGTTGGCAAAGCCTTCGTAGTAGCCGCCGTAATGCGCGGCCGGAAGATCGAGCATCGCCAGCGCACCGGCGCCGAGCGCTTCCACCTCCGCGAAAGGTTCCTTCTGGTTCCCATCGCGGACACGGCCGCTGGAGCCGACCCAGATCGCGCCCGACTTCTCGACAACAGGCAAAAGAGCGGCGGCGAGGCCGCCGGTCATGGGTTCATTGGGTTTTCCACGCGCTACGCGGTTCGACACGACAACGAGGTTCAAATGGTCCCCTCCCGTTGGGCATTCGCGTATTAACAACCATTCATCAATATGGTTCCTGGCCACGCTTTCTCCGAATTGAAACCAAATTCAGGCAGGCCGCATGGAACCGGGGCGTCAACTCACAAAAAGAAAATTTTTTGCGAGCAGGCGGCCGCCCACAGCAGGAACTGCGGTTATTCCGCGCCAATTTACGGTTGAGGTTTCGGCTAAGGCGCGGCGATTTCGCGCTCGTCGTCGAGCAGATGCGCAAGGAATTCGCGCACGTCGCTCGGCGCATCGAAATGACCGGCCACTCCCTTGGCACGACGGCCGACCGAGAAAGCGAGCCCTTCGAGCTCGGGCATGATGGCAAATACCGTCTCGTCCGTGACGTCATCGCCGATGAAGAACGGCTTGCGGCCCTTGAACGGCGGATGCTTCATCAATTCGCGCACGCCGGTGGCCTTGGTGAAGCCCGCGAGCTTGATTTCGCAGACCTGCTTGCCAGGCAGCACCTCGATCGGCGCATCGGGCAGATCGGCGCGGATCAGCGACACCGCCTCATAGATCGCCCTCTCGGCATGCGGCGCAAGGCGATAGTGCAACGCGAGCGAATAGCCCTTGTCCTCAAGCAGAATGCCCGGGCTCAATCTGGCGATGGCGGCCAGACGGCGCTTCAGCTCCTTGTCGAGCTGCAGCGCGGGGCCTGCATCTCCATCGCCCTGCGGATCGAGCCGCATCTCCGCGCCATGACCGCCGACCGCAGGGAAGACGTCGGGGGCGAAAATCAGGTCAAGATCGTTCACCGAACGGCCGCTGACCAGCGCCAGCGCGCCATTGGTGCGCTCGAGCAGGCGATGAAGCGTTTTCGCCAACCCGGGCGGCACCCAGACCTCGCGCGGCGTCGGCGCGAAGTCGAGCAAGGTGCCGTCGACGTCGAGCAGGACAGCGGTCTCGCTAAGATGCCCGACCAACGCGCTCGGCACCGGCACGGTTTCCGGCGATGCTTCGTCTTCCGGCGAAAAGTCTTCGTCCAGCGGCATGTCAGCCAGTTCCTCAGTCATGTCATTCTACTCCACAACAGCAAGCGGCCGCGCGACAGATTCGAGCGATTTTCGCTCGGCGGCGACGGCGTAGCGCCACGCGACCAAGGCCGCGACGATCATGAGCGCCGACCCCAGGAGGTAGCCGGCAAAGACGGAATTGCGCGATCCGGTATCGATCAGCGCGCCGAACAATGCAGGTCCGATCACGCCGCCGATCCCTGTGCCGATCGCGTAGAACAGCGCAATCGCGAGCGCCCGCACCTCGAGCGGGAACGTCTCGCTCACGGTGAGATAAGCGGCGCTCGCGGCGGGCGAGGCAAAGAAGAAGATCACCATCCAGGCGATCGTCTGTCCTTGCGCGCTCAACGCGCCGATCGAGAACAAATAGCCCGAGAGCGCCAGCAGCACGCCCGACACGCCGTAGGTCAGCGTGATCATGGTGCGGCGTCCCAGCGTATCGAACAGGCGACCGAGCACCAGCGGCCCCAGGAAGTTGCCGGCGGCGAACGGCAGGATGTACCAGCCGACATGGCTGGCGGGGATGCCGAAGAAGTCGGTCAGGATCAGCGCGAAGGTGAAGAAGATCGCGTTGTAGAAGAACGCCTGCGCGCTCATCAGCACGAGCCCGACCAGCGCGCGCTGGCGATAGGTAACAAGCAACGTATGCGCCACTTCACGCAGCGGCGTGTGGTCGCGCATCCGCAGCTTGATCTTCGGCAGTTCCTGCGAGTGCGCCTCGACATGGCCGGTCACGGAGCGCTCGATGTCGTCGACGATCCGATGCGCCTCGTCGGGACGGCCGTGGATCATCAGCCAGCGCGGGCTTTCCGGAATCCACATCCGCATCACGAACACGACGAGGCCAAGACAGGCGCCGGTGAAATAGGCAAGCCGCCAGCCGAGTTCGGGATTGATCACGGCGGGATCGAGCAGGACGATGGCGCTGACGGCGCCGATCGCGGCGCCAATCCAAAAGCTGCCGTTGATGACAAGATCGGTCCAGCCGCGATAGCGCGCCGGCACCAATTCCTGGATGGTCGAATTGATTGCGGTGTATTCGCCGCCGATGCCGGCACCGGTCAGGAAGCGAAACAGCGCATAGCTTGCGACATTCCACGACAGCGCGGTCGCGGCCGTGGCGCTGAGATAAACCGCGAGCGTGATGAAGAACAATTTCTTGCGGCCGATGCGGTCGGTGAGCCAGCCGAAGCCGATCGCACCCAACACGGCGCCGGCAAGATAGGCGCTGTTGGCGAACCCGACATCGAAGTTGGAGAATTGCAGCGTCGGACTCTCCTTCAGCGCCCCCGACAACGCGCCGGCGAGCGTGACCTCGAGCCCGTCGAGGATCCAGGTGATCCCGAGCGCGAGCACCACGCGGGTGTGAAAGCCGCTCCAATAGAGATTGTCGAGACGCACGGGGATGGAGGTCTCGATAATACGGTCATGATCCTGCGGCTGCGGCGCGTCGGCGTCACGGAGTGCAGAAGCAGTTGCAGGACTGGGCTGGATCGGCTGCAAATCCATCACGGAACCAACGAGAAATCACCCCGGAACGCAGCTTGCCCCAAGGTGCTCATCCCAAAAATTTGCGGCAAACAGATGCCCGCCGCCACGCACCACAACGTCCGCCAAGCCACCTGGTTCCCGCATCGCGGGATAGGAACCCGGACATAACCGCAGATGTTGCTACCTGAAAAACAGGAGCTCGCAATGGCACCACGTCGCAAAACCAGCGCACGAAAAATCACGGCACGAAAAGGTGCGACAAGGACAACCGCGGCGCGGCGCAAGACCGGTACGCGAAAGACCGGCACGCGCAAGACGTCACCGCGGCGCTGGTCGCAACGCGTGACGCAGCGGAGCGACGCACTCGATCTCGACCGCGGCGTGTTCAAGCAGACCAGCGCGAAGAAGATCGCCGCTTCACTGAAGCGCTCCGCCGAGCGAAGCAAGCGCCGCAAGGCCGGCGCCTACCGCTCGGCGCTATCGATGCTGACCTTCTACATCAACCGCGCCGGCAAGACGCTGCCGCACGCGCAGCGCACGCGATTAGAACGCGCGAAGGTAGAGCTGAAGCACCAGTTCGAGAGGGAGTGAACGTGTACCCCGTTGTCGTCCCCGCGAAGGCGCGCGAAGGCGGGGACCCATAACCACAGGAAGCTGTTATGACGCGAGCAAGCAGTTGCAGCGGAGCACACCACAAACGCCTGTGGTTATGGGTCCCGGGTCAAGCCCGGGACGGAGCTACGCCGCGCGGATGTTCGCCATGAAGCGGTCGAGCTCGTCGCGCAGGCGCGTGCTTTCGGACGATAGCGAGCGTGCCGAGTTCAGCACCTCCTCCGACGCGGAGCCGGTCTCGGTGGCGCCCCGGTTGACGAGGGTGACGCTGGTGGCGGCTTCCTGCGTGCCCTGCGCGACATTCTGCACGCTACGGGCGATCTCCTGGGTCGCCGTGCTCTGCTGCTCGACTGCGCCGGCGATGTTGGCGGCGATCTCCGAGATCTGGCCGATGGTGCCGCCGATCTCCTTGATGGCGGCAACCGACTCTTGCGTCGCCGACTGCATGCCCGCGATGTGACTGGAAATCTCCTCGGTCGCCCGCGCGGTCTGGCTGGCGAGCGATTTCACCTCGGAGGCGACCACCGCGAAGCCGCGGCCAGCATCGCCGGCGCGTGCGGCTTCGATCGTCGCGTTCAGCGCCAAGAGGTTGGTCTGTTCGGCGATCGCGGTGATCAGCTTGACCACGTCGCCGATCTGTTGCGCCGCGAGCGAGAGCTTGCCGATGCGGGCGTCGGTCTGCTCGGCCTGACGCACCGCAGCATCGGCGATCCGGCTGGACTCCTTCACGCGGCGTCCGATCTCGTCCACGGAAGCCGACAATTCTTCAGTAGCGGAAGCCACCGACTGCATGTTGCTGGACGCCTCCTCGGAGGCACCCGCTACCTGGCTTGAGAGGTTCTGCGTGGTCTCAGCGGTCCGCGTCAGCGTGCCCGCCGCGGTCTCGAGCTGCACCGCCGAGGCCGAGACATTGGCGACGATCGAGCCGACCGCCGTCTCGAATTCGTCGGCGAAGCGGATCAATTCGGTGCGGCGTGCCGCGGCGCTCGCCTTGTTCTGCGCCTCCTGGCTTGCGGCGTCGCGCTCGGCCTTGGCGATCGCCTGGAGCTTGAATTCCTCCACCGCGCCGGCCATCTCGCCGACTTCGTCCTTGCGGCCGAGCCCCGGCAGCACGACGTCGAAATTGCCGGCCGCAAGCTCGCGCATTGCGGCGCACATCGCTCGGATCGGGCGGGAAATGCCGGTTCCAAGCAGAAAGGCGAGAACCGCGCCGAGCACGAAGCCACCGGCGGCGAGCATCAGAATGAACCGCTCGGTCGCGCCGATCGCAGCGTCCGACTCGGTTTCCATGCGCTTCTGGTCGGCGAGCAGGTCCGACTTCATCACGCCGGAGCCCTGATTGATAGCGGCCGCGGATTCCGTCATTTCGATGGTCAACTCGTCGATCGATTTCGCGTTCTCCATCAGCTTCGAGAGCGCCTCCCGATACTCTTCGAGCATCTTCGTCAGCTCTTTGAGCGCGGCGACGACCTTCTCGTCGGTCGAAGAGATCGCCTTCAGCGAATTCTCGACGAATTTCAGCCGCGCCAGCCCGCTGGTTGCGGTGATCTTGTCGGAATTGACAACGAAGGTATTGGCAAGCGCGCTCGCCTGCTGGAATTGCGAAGCGACCTGCTTGGCGCCCATCTCGACGGCGGACAGGCCGGCTTCGGCCGCGTTGGAGGCGAGATCGTCGAGCTTGTAGCGGAGCGAATTACCGCCGCGGGCGAGCTGATTCTGCGCGAGCAGCCCGCTCTCTCCCTTGACCTTGAGGATCTCGGCAAAGATCTTGGTGAAGGCGCGGAACTCCCGCTCGAGCTTTGTCACCTGCTCGACCCGCGCGGGGTCGGTGGTACCTTTCATCGCCTGGAGGATGGCCTCTTTGAGGCTGGCCTCGGCCGCGAGCGCCGCCTTGCCGTCCTCCTCCTTGCCGGTCGCCACATAGTAGCGCGCCAGCGAACGGTAGGAGATCAGCTCGCGGTCGATATTGCGCGCCAGATCGGCCTCCCGGACGCTCGCACGGTAGGCGGCGACGCCTGCGGAGATACGTTCAAAACCGAGATAGGCAAAGCCCATGCTGGCTGCGGTAATCGCCAGCACCGCGGCAAAGCCCAGGATGATTTTCGCACGAAATCGAAGGGTCGGCATTCGCGACCCCACACGCCCCAGTAGTCCCACCCCAACCCCCGTCTTCATTCTGAAAACAAGTGGTGTCCGGGAATCGTCGCCCGGACCCGACGCGCAAAGTTAAGGCAGAATCGATAAGAGCTAGTAAATTCAGCAGACATTTCGGAGAGGTTGTGGAGTACCTCGCCGGGAGGCGCAGCTCCTCGTCCTCGCCGATGTCATGGCCGTGACAAAGATAGGCAAAATCCTAGTTGCCAAGTTCCTCGCCGCTGTTTCTAATTGGAATAATTAAAAGCATCCGGAGGAACGACGCGTGTCTACAGTCAAGCTGACGGTGAACGGCAAAGCGGTATCCGTCGACGTCGAGGACCGAACCCTCCTCGTCCATCTCCTGCGCGAAAACCTGAACCTGACTGGCACCCATGTCGGCTGCGATACCAGCCAGTGCGGCGCCTGTGTTGTCCATATTGACGGGCGGGCGGTGAAATCCTGCACCGTGCTGGCGGGCCAGGCGGCGGGTTCGAACGTCACCACCATCGAAGGCATCGCCAAGGGCGACGAATTGCACCCGATGCAGGCGGCGTTCCGCGACAATCACGGCCTGCAGTGCGGCTACTGCACGCCGGGCATGATCATGTCGGCGATCGATATCGTGCACCGCTATGGCGGCGAGCTCGACGAGACGACCGTCCGCCACGAGCTGGAAGGCAATATCTGCCGCTGCACCGGCTACCACAACATCGTCAAGGCGGTGCTGGACGCCGCCGGGCGCATGAAGGTCGCGCAAGCGGCGGAATAGCCGCCGCCCGCCACATCTCGTCAAACGCCGCCGGGCTTCGATGGAAGCGGCGGGACATCACATCTCCGGTCGGGAGGATTCACAATGGGCATCGAAGGCATTGGCGCAAGCGTCGTCCGCAAGGAAGACCGCCGTTTCATCACAGGCAAAGGCCGTTACGTCGACGACATCAAACTGGTGGGCATGACCTATGCCCAGTTCATCCGCAGCCCCCACGCGCATGCCAAGGTCAAGAGCATCGATTCGAGCGAGGCCCTGAAGAAGCCCGGCGTCATCGCCGTGCTCACGGGCCAGGAGCTCGTCGACGACAAGATCGGCAATCTCATTTGCGGCTGGGCCATCACGTCGAAGGACGGCTCGCCAATGAAGATGGGCGCGTGGCCGGCGATGGCGCCGGAGACCGTGCGCTTCGTCGGCCAGGCGGTCGCGGTCGTGATCGCCGAGACCAAGAACCAGGCGCGCGACGCCGCGGAAGCCGTGGAGGTCGATTATGAAGAGCTGCCGGCGGTTTCTGACATCAAGGCCGCGATCAAGCCAGGCGCGCCGCAGCTTCATCCGGAAGCCTCGGGCAATGTGGTCTATGACTGGCATCTCGGTGACGAGGCCGCGGTGAAGGACGCCTTCAGCAAGGCGGCGAATGTGGTGACGCTTGAGCTCACCAACAACCGTCTGGTGCCGAACGCGATGGAGCCACGATCGGCGATCGCGGACTATGACGCGGCTGAAGAGCATTTCACGCTCTATACGACCTCGCAGAACCCGCATGTCGCCCGTCTCGTGCTGTCGGCCTTCTACAATATCGCGCCCGAGCACAAGCTGCGCGTGATCGCGCCCGACGTCGGCGGCGGCTTCGGCTCCAAGATCTACATATACCCCGAAGAGATGGTGGCGCTGTGGGCCTCCAAGAAAGTCGGCCGCCCGGTGAAGTGGACCGGCGACCGCACGGAAGCTTTCCTCACCGATGCGCATGGCCGCGACCATGTCTCGAAGGCCGAACTGGCGTTCGACAAGGACAACAAGATCCTCGGCCTCCACGTGAAGACCCACGCCAATTTCGGCGCCTACATGTCGCTGTTCTCCTCGGCCGTGCCGACCTATCTCTATGCGACGCTGCTCTCGGGACAATACGTCATCCCGGCGATCTATGCGGAGGTGATCGGCGTCTATACCAACACCACGCCGGTCGATGCCTATCGCGGCGCGGGCCGTCCCGAGGCGAGCTACCTGATCGAGCGGATGATGGAGACCGCGGCGCGGCAGTTGAAGGTCGATCCGACCGAACTGCGGAAGAAGAACTTCATCACCCAGTTCCCGTACCAGACACCGGTAATCATGACCTATGACACCGGCGACTTCCATGCCTCGATCGACGCGGCGATGAAGGCAATCGACTATGCCGGCTTCCCGGCGCGCAAGGCGAAGGCGAAAGCGGACGGCAAGCTGCGCGGCATCGGCGTGTCCTGCTATATCGAAGCCTGCGGCATTGCGCCGTCAAAGGCGGTCGGCAGCCTCGGCGCCGGCGTCGGCCTCTGGGAATCGGCCGAGGTGCGCGTCAATCCGGTCGGCACGATCGAGATCCTCACCGGCTCGCACAGCCACGGCCAGGGCCACGAGACCACGTTCTGCCAGATCATCGCGGACCGCCTCGGCGTCCCCATCAGCCAGGTCTCGATCGTCCATGGCGATACCGACAAGGTGCAGTTCGGCATGGGCACTTACGGCTCGCGCTCGATCGCGGTCGGTGGCGCGGCCATCGTGAAGGCGATGGAAAAGGTCGAGGCCAAGGCCAAGAAGATCGCCGCGCACGCGCTGGAGGCTTCCGAGAACGACATCGTGATCGAGAATGGCGAGTTCAAGGTCACTGGCACCGACAAGTCGATCGCGCTGCCGATGGTCGCGCTCGCCGCCTATACCGCGCACAATCTGCCTGATGGCATGGAGCCGGGGTTGAAGGAGACGGCGTTCTACGATCCGACCAACTTCACCTTCCCGGCCGGCGCCTATATCTGCGAGCTCGAGGTCGATCCCACGACCGGCAAGACTTCATTCGTCAACTTCGTGGCGGCGGATGATTTCGGCCGGCTGATCAACCCGATGATCGTCGCGGGCCAGGTCCATGGCGGACTCGCGCAGGGAATCGGCCAGGCGCTGCTCGAAAGCGCGGTTTACGACAGCAACGGCCAGCCGGTCACGGCATCCTTCATGGACTACACCATGCCGCGCGCCGACGACCTGCCGTCCTTCCAGATCTCGCACACCACAACGCTGTGTCCGGGCAATCCGCTCGGCGTCAAGGGTTGTGGCGAGGCCGGCGCGATCGGCGCATCGGCCGCCGTGATCAACGCGATCACGGATGCGATCGGCAGCAACAAGCTCGAAATGCCGGCGACGCCCGATCGCGTCTGGCATGCCATTCACGGTTAACGAGGAGCGTGAGCCATGTACGAGACCATTTATCATCGCGCTTCATCGGTCGACGAAGCGGCTGCCCTGTTCGCCAAAGGTGAGGAGCCGAAATATCTCGCTGGCGGTCACACGCTGATCCCCGTGATGAAGCAGCGGCTGGCCTCGCCATCTGACGTCATCGACCTCGGCAAGATCAAGGAATTGATCGGCGTGGACGCGACGGCCGACGCGCTGACGATCAAGGCGGCGACGCCGCATTGTGACGTGGCGCAGAACAGCGCGGCGCAAAAGGCGATCCCGGCAATCGCCTATCTCGCCTCGCTGATCGGCGACCCCGCGGTGCGCCATCGCGGCACGATCGGCGGCTCGCTCGCCAACAACGATCCCGCCGCGGATTACCCGGCCGCAGTGCTGGCGCTCGGCGCGACCATCAAAACCAACAAGCGCACGATCGCAGCCGATGACTTCTTCCAGGGACTGTTCTCGACCGCCCTTGAAGACGGTGAGATCATCACGGCCGTGTCGTTCCCGATTCCGGCCAAGGCGGGCTACGCCAAATTCCCGCACCCCGCCTCGCGCTTTGCGCTAACCGGCGTGTTCGTCGCCAAGACCAAGGACGGTGACGTCCGCGTCGCCGCGACCGGCGCGTCGCAAAGCGGCGTCACGCGCGTCGGCCCGATCGAAGCGGCGCTGAAGGCGAACTGGTCGGCAGCCGCGCTCGACAGCGTGCAAATTCCGTCTGCCGGATTGCTCAGCGACATCCACGGCTCCGCCGACTACCGCGCCAACCTCATCAAGGTGATGGCGCAGCGCGCGGTGACGGCGGCGGGCTGATCCGGAGCATCCTACCTTCGCCTGTGGCAACGGCGCGCAGTGATGCGCGCCGTTCCACTTTAAATCAAGGTCTTCGGAAAAAGCGCTTGCAAGGCCGGGCATATCGCCCGACAATTTAGCTAATCGCCTAATTAAAACACGGATGGAAACGTGCTCGATAAACCCGCCCCTCAATCCGCTGTCCGGGCCTCCGGCCCGCTCGCCGGCACCCGCATCGTCGAATTCGCGGGCATCGGCCCCGGCCCATTCGCCTGCATGATGCTGGCAGATATGGGCGCGGAGGTCATCACCCTCGACCGCCTCGGCGCCGGCAAGAATCTCAAGGGCGTTTCCACGCGCGGGCGCAAGGTCGTCGAACTCGACCTCAAGGACAAGGCGGCGGTCGCGCAGGTGCTCGATCTCCTCGCCAATGCCGATGCGCTGATCGAGGGCTTTCGTCCCGGTGTGATGGAGCGGCTTGGCCTCGGTCCCGACGTCGTGCTTGCGCGTAACCCGAAGCTGGTCTACGGCCGCATGACCGGCTGGGGCCAGGAGGGCCCGCTCGCGAACGCCGCCGGTCACGACATCAACTACATCTCGATCACCGGCGCGCTGGCCGCGATCGGCACCAAAGAGAAGCCGGTGCCGCCGCTCAACCTCGTCGGCGATTTCGGCGGCGGCGCGCTCTATCTCGTGGTCGGCGTGCTAGCCGCGCTGTTGGAAGCATCGAAATCCGGCAAGGGCCAGGTGGTCGATACCGCGATGTGCGACGGCGCGGCGTCGCTGATGTCGATGTTCTTTGACCTGGCCGCAAGCGGCCGCTGGGTGGAGGGACGCGACCAGAATATGCTCGACGGCGGCGCGCATTTCTACGGCGTCTACGAATGCGCCTGCGGCCATTTCGTTTCGATCGGTTCGATCGAGCCGCAATTCTACGCCCTGTTGCGCAAGCACGCCGGCCTCACGGACGCCGAGTTCGACGCCCAGATGGACCGCAAGGCCTGGCCCGCGCTGAAAGACAAGCTCACCGAGATATTCAAGAGCAAGACGCGCGAGGAGTGGTGCAAGATCATGGAAGGCACCGACATCTGCTTCGCGCCGATCCTGACCATGGCGGAAGCCCCGAACCATCCGCACATGGCCGCGCGAAAGGTGTTCGTCGAACGCCATGGCGTCACGCAGCCGGCGCCCGCGCCGCGCTTCTCGCGGACACCGTCGGCGATCAGGGAGCCGGTGACAGCGGAGCTTGGCGATGTGCTGAGCGCGTGGAAGCGATAGCCGCCGCCTCTATCCGCTCGGCGTAGGGTGGGCAAAGCGCAGCCTGCCCGCCATCAAGAGCAGCGCAAGAAGAGGTGGGCACGCTGCGCTTTGCCCACCCTACGGCAGCCTTACGCTGCGTGGTCCACCTTCAGCACGCCGCGGCGGATCTGGTCTTCCTCGATCGATTCGAACAGGGCCTTGAAGTTGCCCTCGCCGAATCCGTCGTCGCCCTTGCGCTGGATGAATTCGAAGAAGATCGGTCCGATCGCATTGGCCGAGAATATCTGCAGCAGCACCTTGGTCTGGCCGCCATCGACCACGCCCTCGCCGTCGATCAGGATGCCGTTCTGCTGCAGCCGCGCGACATCCTCGCCATGCCCGGACAGGCGCTGGTCGATCTTCTCGAAATAGGTGTCAGGCGGTGACGGCATGAACGGCAGCCCGGCCGCGCGCAGCGTCTCGATGGTCTGGTGGATATCGCGCGCGCCGCAGGCGATGTGCTGGATGCCCTCGCCGCGATAGAGGTTGAGATATTCCTCGATCTGTCCGGAATCGCCGGCATCCTCGTTGATCGGAATCCGGATCTTGCCGTCCGGACTGGTCAGGGCGCGCGAGAACAGGCCCGAGGCGCGGCCCTCGATATCGAAGAAGCGGATCTGGCGGAAATTGAACAATCTGGCGTAGAAGCCGGTCCAGACATCCATGCGGCCGCGATGGACGTTATGGGTGAGGTGATCGATGTAATAGAGCCCCGAGCCCTCAGGCCGCGGGTTCTTCTCGCCGAGCCATTCGAACTCGAGATCATAGGCCGAGCCCTTCGCGCCATAGCGATCGACCAGATAGAGCAGGCTGCCGCCGATGCCCTTGATCGCGGGAACGTCGAGCGTCTTCTGCGCGGCATTGTCGGCCGGCTCCGCGCCGAGCGACAACGCGCGCTCATAGGCACGCCTGGCATCGACCACGCGGAACGCCATCGACGGCGCGCACGGCCCGTGCGCGGCGACGAAGTCATGGCCGTGGGTATCAGGCTCCTCATTGACGAGATAGTTGATGTCGCCCTGGCGATAGACCGTGATCTTCTTCCTCTTGTGGCGGGCGACCGGCACATAGCCCATCAGCTTGAACAGGCGGTGCAGCTCTTCCGGATGCGGATGGGCGTATTCGACGAACTCGAAACCATCCGTGCCCATCGGATTGTCGGCGCTGATTTCGGCCGGTGGCGCATCGTGCGGAAACGGACCCATTGGCGATTCTCCCTACTTTGGTTGACGGAATCTCCGCCGACCGGGCCGCAAGGTGCATGCAAAATGGCGCGCGATGGGCTAGTCTCATGCACAATTTGTGCATCGTAACGGCAAATGGCGCATGATCCAGTTGGACACCTTCGATCTCAAGATCCTTGCCGCATTGCAGGACGACGGCCGGCTGACCAATCAACAGCTCGCCGATCTCATTGGTCTGTCGGCCTCGCAATGCTCGCGGCGACGGATGCGACTGGAAGAGGAGAAAGTGATCTCGGGCTATCACGCCGACCTCGCCGGCGAGGCACTCGGCTTCGAGCTGATCGCCTTCATCCAGATCACGCTGGCGACGCACTCGCCTGACAACGCGAAGAAATTCCGGGAGCTGATCAACCGCGTCGACGCGATCCAGGAAGCCTATTCGCTGACCGGAGACGCCGACTATCTCTTGAAGGCCGTGCTGCGCGACCTCAAGAGCCTGTCCGACATCGTCAACAATGTGCTGATGCCGCACCAGAGCGTCGCCCATGTGCGCTCTTCGATCGTGCTGGACCGGCTGAAGGAGAGCGCGAAATTGCCGTTGAAGGCGTTAGGCAAGTAAGCATGGCGCAAATCGAGGGAATTCCGTCATTCGAATTGCGGGCCTAGTTTGCGATGATCCGTCCCGCTTCAGCCTGAGAAACGACCATGGCGCTGCAACTGCGACCGAACTGCGAATATTGCGACAAGGATCTGCCGCCGAACGCGACGGAGGCGATGATCTGCTCCTATGAATGCACTTTCTGCGCGGATTGCGTGGAGCACAGACTGTTCAACGTCTGCCCGAACTGCGGCGGCGGCTTCGCGCCGCGCCCGATAAGGCCGTCACGGGAATGGCGCCCGGGCGTGTGTGCAGTGAAGCAAACGCCGTCGGGGAAGCGGGTGCATCTGAAATACAGTCTGGAGGATGTTGCGGCGCATTCGGCACGACTGCGCCACATTCCGTCGGAACAGCGGTGAATCCTCTCCGTCATTGCGAGCGAAGCGAAGCAATCCATGCCTCCACACGAGGAGAGATGGATTGCTTCGTCGCTTCGCTCCTCGCAATGACGGCGTATGGCTATTCCGCCGCCACGATCGTCCCCTCGACTTCGCCGAAGCCGACGCGATAGCCGTCGCCCTGGCACCAGCCGCGCATGACGAGCGAATCGCCGTCTTCGAGGAAGGAGCGCTTGACGCCGCCTGCAAGTTCGACGGGCTCAGTGCCATTCCAGCTTATCTCGAGCAGGCTGCCGCGCTGGTCCTTCTCTGGCCCGGAGATGGTGCCACTCCCCAAGAGGTCGCCGATATTCATGGCGCAGCCAGAGGAGGCGTGGTGCAGCAATTGCTGCACCGACGACCAGTACATGTATTTGAAATTGGTGCGGCCGATCCGCGCCGGCTCGTTCATCCCGGCCGCACGCAGGCCTACGTCGAGCGTGAGATCATAATTGTTCGGCTGCGTCTGGCGCAGATACGGTAAGGGCGCGGGCTCCTGTATCGGCGCTTGCAGGCGGAACGGCTCCAGCGCCTCGCGCGTCACCACCCATGGGCTGATCGAGGTCGCGAACGCCTTGGCCTGGAACGGACCGAGCGGAACATACTCCCATTGCTGGATGTCCCGCGCGCTCCAATCGTTCAGAATGACGAAACCGAAGATCATCTCTTCGGCCTGTTGCTCGCTCAGCATCTCGCCCATCGTTGACGGCTGGCCGACGACGGCGCCCATCTCGAGTTCGAAATCGAGCCGCTTGCAAGGACCGAAGCTCGGCACCTCCACATTTGGCGGCTTCAATTGGCCGCGCGGCCGGCGCACTTTCGTGCCGCTCACGACGACGGTCGAGGCGCGGCCGTTATAGGCGATCGGCATGTGCAGCCAGTTCGGCTGCAATGCGTTGTCCTTGCCGCGGAACATGATGCCGACGTTGGTGGCGTGCTCCTTGGACGAATAGAAGTCGGTGTAGCCGGCGACCGTGATCGGCAGGTGCAGCTTCACGTCGGCCATCGGCACCAGCGCACGCTGGCGCAGGCGCTCATTGTCGCGCAGCTCGGGATGGTCGTGGCGCAAGAGTTCACTGATCCGCGCGCGGGTGCGCGACCAGACCTTTGGACCAAGAGCCATGAACGGGTTGAGCGAGGACGCGGCGAATACCGCGGGTTCGACCACATCGATGCGGCAGTCCTGCGCGAGCTGCCAGAGATCGAGCACGTAATCGCCGATCGCAACGCCGATGCGCGGAGCCAGACCGTCCTTGGACGAGAACACGCCGTAGGGCAGATTCTGGATCGGGAAATCGGACGCGGGATCGACGTCGATGAAGGAGCGGAGTTTTGGGTCGTTGGGATGGGACATGCTTTCCTGCCAGATCTTTGTGATGCATTCTCCACTCGTCATTCCGGGATGCGCCGGAAGGCGCAGGCCCGGAATCCATTCGGCCACAGACACGGGTGGACAGATGGATTCCGGGCTCGCGCTGCGCGCGCCCCGGAATGACGGAGAGAGCTTATACTATGGCCTGCCCGGATCGAACCGCTTCTCCAGTCCCTTCCAGCAATCGGCGTAGTCGTCCTGCAGCGTCGCCGACTTCGCCGCGAATTCGGTGACGCGCTGCGGGAAGCGGGTTTCGAACATGAAGGCCATGGTGCCCGTTAGCTTCACCGGCTTCAACTCGCCATTGCTGGCGTGATCGAACGCCTCGCGGTCGGGGCCATGCGGCAGCATGCAGTTGTGCAGCGAGATGCCGCCGGGGACGAAGCCCTGCGGCTTGGCGTCGTAGACACCGTAGATCAGGCCCATGAACTCCGACATGATGTTCATGTGATACCACGGCGGCCGGAACGTGTTCTCCGCCACCATCCAGCGCTCCGGGAAGATGACGAAATCGATATTCGCGGTGCCCGCGGTCTCCGACGGCGAGGTCAGGACCGTGAAGATCGAGGGATCGGGATGATCGAACGCGATCGCGCCGACCGGCGAGAAGGTGCGCAGATCGTATTTGTACGGCGCGTAATTGCCGTGCCAGGCGACCACATCGATCGGCGAATGCGGCAGCGTCGTCTTCCAAAGCGAGCCGCCCCATTTCACATAGAGCTCGGTCGGCGTGTCCTTGTCCTCATAACTGGCGACAGGCGTCAGGAAGTCGCGCGAGTTGGCCAGGCAATTGGCGCCGATCGGGCCACGCTCCGGCAGCGTGAAGGCGCCGCCGTAATTCTCGCAGAGATAGCCGCGCGCGGGGCCGTTCGGGATCTCGACGCGGAATTTCACGCCGCGCGGGATCACCACGATCTCGCCGGGCTCGGCATCGATGCGGCCGAACTCGGTGACGAGGCGAAGATTGCCCTGCTGCAGCACGAACATCATCTCGCCGTCGGCATTGTAGAAATGCTGGTCCACCATCGATTTGGTGATCAGATAGACATGCGCCGCCATGCCGGCTTGCGTGTTGGCGTCGCCGGCCGTGGTCATGGTCTGCACGCCCTGCAGGAACGTCTGTTCCTGCGACGGCATCGGCGCCGGATTCCAGCGGAGCTGCTCGATCGGCATCTCGTATTCGTGGCAGGGCGCGGTGCGCCACAGCCCGGCATCGGCTTTCTCAAACCGGCCGGAGTGTTTCACGGACGGCCGAATCCGATAGAGCCAGGAGCGCTCATTGGCGCCGCGCGGCGCGGTGAAAGGCGAGCCGGAGAGCTGCTCGGCATAGAGCCCATAGGCGCAGCGCTGCGGCGAGTTGCGCCCGACCGGCAGCGCGCCGGGCAAGGCCTCGGTCTCAAAGCTGTTGCCGAAGCCGGACATGTAGCCCGGCGTGATTTGCGCGGAGCTCTTGGCGATCACATCAGGCGAGGTGTTGATGTTCATGGTCATCCTCCTCCTTGCAGCGCGGCCCACATTTCGCGGTCGCGCTTGTCGGTCCAGATCACGGGATCATCGATCCCGGACGCTTCGTCATAGGCGCGCGAGACGTTGAACGGCAGGCAATGCTCGTAGATCGCGAAGCTCGAGAATTTCGGATCCATCACCTCGCGCGTCGCCGCCATCGTCTCCTTCAGCGTGCGCCCTTTCGCCACGGAGGCCTCGGCTGCACCGTAGAGCGTCGTGACGAAATCACGCGTCATCGCGATCGCCTCGCGCCCAGTGGCAAGGCCTTTCAACGCATCGCCACGACCGGGCGCGATCGCCTTGGGATTGAAGGCGCGGATCTCGTTCAGCGTCATCGGCCATTCGCGCAAATGCGCATCGCCGCAATAGCAGGCCGAGTGATATTCGATGAGATCTCCGGAGAACATCACCTCGGCATCCGGCACCCAGGCGACGATGTCGCCGGATGTGTGGCCGGCGCCAAGCTGCATCAGCCGCACTTCGCGCTTGCCGAGATAGATCGACATCTCGCCCTCGAAGGTGAGCGTCGGCCAGGTCAGGCCGGGAATGCTCTGGGCGTCCTGGAACAGGCGCGGGAAGCGGCCATACTCCGAATCCCAATCCTGCTGGCCGCGCTCCGCGATCAGGCGGTAGGTCTCCTGCGAGGCGACAATGGCTTGCGCCTTATAGGCGGAAGCCCCCAGCACGCGCACCGCATGGTAATGCGACAGCACGACATATTTGATCGGCTTGTGGGTCACGGTGCGCACGCGCTCGATCACCTTGTTCGCCATCGCCGGCGTCGCCTGCGCGTCGAACACGAGGCAGCCGTCGTCGCCGACGATCACGGCGGTGTTGGGATCGCCCTCGGCGGTGAAGGCGTAGAGATCGCTGCCGATCTCGGAGAAGGTGATCTTCTTCTCCGCAAGATCCGTGGTGGACGCAAAGCCTTTTGCCATCGGGTGTCCTCGTTATTGTTGCTGCTGTTGTTGCTGCTGCTGGCTCGCCTCCAGCATCCGCCGCTTGGCGAGCGCGATCGCTTCGCGCAGCACGTCGATGTCGCCGATATGGTTGGCGAGCACGAGCACCAGCGCGGCATCGAGATCGGCGCTCTGCGCCTCCGTCAAGCCGCGATGCGCTTCGACGACGGCGCGGAAGGCATCGTCCGGTTTTGCGAAGTTCGAGCTGGTCGACAGCGCCATGGCAACCTCAATTGAATCCCGTCGCCCGCGCCAGCGCCGCCTCTAACAGCGGCTGCGTCGGGCGACGGAAGCGTGCGGCGATATAGCCATCGGGCCGCAGCAGATAGGCGGTGCCGGGTTCGGCATCGTACCGCTTGCCGACGAGACCGGTGGCATCGGCGAAACCATCGTCGCCACCGATGCGGATCGTATTTACGCCATCCGGCACATCCACCGCGGCGCCATTACCAAACTCCAGCAGCGTGAACCCCGTTCCCGCGCCGATAAACGCCTCGGTCAGGAACTGCGGATTGCCGCTGCGTCCAGCAATCGGCGCATCCGGCATGGACGCGCCCGGCCGTGGCCCGCCGCACCATGCGTCACCATCCGGCGTCGACAGCGGCGTGTCGTAAACCGACGGCACCGACAGCCGGCCGCCATTGACCATGCGCTTGCCGAACTCGGTCTCCTTCGCCAGCGCCAGCACCGCCTGGCGCAGCCGCGCCTCCTGCCGCGAGTTTGGCGCCATGAAATCGGTGGAGCGGGTGGATTCGCGGATGTTCTCATCGGCCGCGGCGCTGCGCTCGATGTGATAGCTCTCGAGGAGCGATTCTGGAGACGTCCCGCGCAGCACGCGGTCGAGTTTCCACGACAGATTCTCGGCGTCCTCGAGCCCGGAATTGGCGCCGCGCGCGCCAAACGGCGAGACCTGGTGCGCGGCGTCGCCGGCAAAGATCACGCGGCCGTGGATGAACTTGTCCATCCGCCGGCACTGGAATTTGTAGAGCGAGATCCACTCGAAATCGAACTTGTCGTGGCCGAGCATGCGTGCGATCCGCGGCCGGACATTTTCCGGCTTCCTTTCATGCATCGGGTCTGCATCTGGATGGAGCTGCAGATCGATCCGCCAGACATCGTCCGGCTGCTTGTGCAACAGCGCCGAGCGCCCGGCATGGAACGGCGGGTCGAACCAGAACCAGCGCTCGGTCGGGAACGCCGCCGTCATCTTGACGTCGGCGATCAGGAACTGGTCCTCGAACACCTGGCCGGAAAATTCCGCGCCGACCATTTTGCGCAGCGACGAGCGTGCACCGTCGCAGGCGATCACGAAGGAAGCCCGAATCCTGTAGGCGCCCTCCGGCGTCTCGATCGTCAGCGCCACGCCATCGTTGCGGCTTTCCAGCGCAACCACCTTGTTGCGCCAGCGCAGGTCGATCGCCGATAACTCGCGCACGCGATCGACCAGATAGGCCTCGGCATAGAATTGCTGCAGGTTGATGAAGGCCGGCCGCTTGTGACCGTCCTCCGGCAACAGGTTGAACTGATAGAGCTGGGAGGCGCCATGGAAAATCTTACCGACGCTCCACATCACGCCCTTCTCGACCATGCGGTCGCCGACGCCAAGCCGGTCCCAATATTCCAGCGAGCGCTTCGCGAAGCAGATCGCGCGCGAGCCTTCGCCGATCCGGTCGGCGTCGTCGAGCAGCACCACAGGTTGCCCGCGCTGGGCGAGATCGATCGCGAGCGACAATCCCACAGGGCCGGCGCCGACCACCACGACCGGATATTCAGCCGCGTTATCCGCTACCCGATCCTGGTCGGGATGCCTCTGATAGCCGAACCGGGTTTTGCCCTGCGTCATCCGCTCAAACCCTTGCCGCTTCCTCGTGGCCCTGTTAAATTAGTCTCACTTGCAACGATCTTAAACCCCCTGACGGCACCGCCGTCAACTCCCCCTCGGAGGCATTTTGACGAAATCGGTTTCGAGCGACGACATGGCGGCGACGCGATTCGAACCCGACTCGGTCGCGCCGCAGGAGGACGCGGCGGCCAAGAAAAGGCTCGACCTCTTCCACTTCATGCCGTTCCGCCTGAACCGATTGGCGGCGGAGGTGAGCTCGGCGCTTTCCGCCGAGTATCAGGCGCGCTACGGGCTCGACATCCCCTCATGGCGCGTGCTGGCGACGCTCGGCTTCCGCCGCGAAGCCTGCAGCGCGCAATACATCGCCGATTGCACGCGGACACATAAGTCGACCATCAGCCGCGCCGTCACCACGCTGATGGAACGGCAGATCATCGAGCGCGTCGAGAATGCCGACGACCGCCGCGAATTCCGCCTGCAGCTCACCCGCAAAGGCAAGGCGCTGTACGAGGAACTGATCCCGCGCCTGCTCCGAAGGGAGCAGGAGATTTTCTCATGCCTGTCGGCGCAGGAGCGGCGGCAACTCGGAAAACTGCTCGGCAAGATCGAGCACGGCCTTGAGCTGGTGCAGACCAGCGAAGAGGCGGACGCGAAGGAAACGTATTAGAGCATGATGTCATTTGGTTGAATCGGCGTGACCGCGATTGTCCACCTCTCCCATAGGGAGAGGTCGGCGCGCAGCGCCGGGTGAGCGGTTACGGTTCCTCGATGGAGCTCATCCCCCTCACCCGGATCGCATCTCACGATGCGATCCGACCTCTCTCCGTCGGGGAGAGGTAAGGCACCTCCGACGTGGCGCCAATTCGACCTGATCTCATCATGCTCTAGGACGTACCGTTGTGAGACCCTCATGGTGAGGAGCCGCAAAGCGGCGTCTCGAACCATGAGGCCCGGCCGGTGGCCTCATCCTTCGAGACGCCTGCTGCGCAGGCTTCTCAGGATGAGGGGCGGCTGATGTGCTTCGTAATGACGCGCAAGGCGCCAGCAACACCTACTTCGCAAACGAGCGCGAGGGCGCGAGATGCAGCGCATACGCATCGACCTTGTCGCTCGCGCGCGGATAGATCTCGGCGACGATTGGATCATGCCCGGGGATGAAACGATCGGGATGTCCGGCGAGCCGCTCGACGGTTTCCCAGCCGATCGCCATGTCGCCGATATTGTAGACGATCGGAAACGGACTGCGCTTGTGCAGATTGGCGTAGTAATGCGCGGCATCGGATGCCAGCACCACGGGGCCGCGCGCGGTCTCGACCCGCACCACCTGTAGCCCATCTGAATGGCCGCCGACACGGTGCACGGTGATTCCAGGCGCGACCTCGCCATCTCCGGAGTGGAACGTGACGCGCTCGCCATACACGTGGCGAACCATCAGCGTCACATGCTCGATCGAGAACGGGTGCCGCAGCATGCCATTGCACATGCATCGTCCGGTCGCGTAGCTCATCTCGCGTTCCTGCAAATGGAAGCGAGCGTTCGGGAAGCGATCGAGATTGCCGGCGTGGTCGTAATGCAGGTGGGTGACGATCACGTCCCGAATCGATGCCGCCGAAACGCCAAAGCGATCCAGCGCATCGACCGGATTGAGAGTCAGCTTGCGGGCGCGCAGCTCGGCCTCCTCGGCATTGAAGCCGGTGTCGACCAGAATGTCGCGGCCCGCTCCCCGAACGAGCCAGACGAAGTAATCGAGGGCCTGCGCCGCGGTCTCATGCGGATCGGGCGCAAGAAAGTTCATGTTCGGGGTGCGCGGCGACATCGTCGCATAGCGCAGAGCATAGATCTCGTAGGCGTTTCCCATTGGCGTCGCTTTTCTTGGTTGAGTGGCCGCTTGCGCGACAAGCAAGCCATTGTCATCCGCAAAGGTCAAATCCTGCAGGCCTGCTGCGGCTGCATGACAGGACCGTGCGAGCCAATGTGAGAGGGCGTCAGGGTGAGGGGGTGTCGCATTGCGGTCCGCGGCGTTGTCGACGGAACCAGCGCTGCCACCGGAACAACCGTGCTTCATTCCCTGCCGGAAGCCGCTTCTTCGCGCTTAATTGTCGCAATTAACGACGACGGCGCAAGTGGTTGACGGCCCATGGGCGCGGTTTGATAATGCCGGTTGCGTGAAGTAAGGTCGCCGCGGCGCAGACCGGGATCGGCGTCTTTTTGGCTAGACTGCGGCGATTATGCACATCTGCTTTGCTTTGCTCCTCACATTGATTTTTGCCGTCGCCTCGACCGCACCCTCTTTCGCTGCGGGCGACCGTTTCGCCCTGGTGATCGGCAACGCCAAGTATCCGGACGCGGATGCGCCGCTGAAGGAGCCGATCAACGACGCGCGCGACGTCGCCGACGAGCTCAAGCGCGACGGCTTCAATGTCGACATCGGGGAAAATCTGACCGGCGAACAAATGCGGCACGCCTTCGAGCGACTCTACGGCAAGATCAAGCCGGGCTCGGTCGTCCTCTTGTTCTTCTCGGGCTATGGTATCCAGTCCAGCCGCCAGAGCTATATGATCCCGATCGATGCCCAGATCTGGAGCGAGGCCGACGTCCGCCGCGACGGTTTCAGCCTCGAGACGGTGCTCGGCGAGATCAACAGCCGCGGCGCCGGCGTCAAGATCGCGCTGATCGATGCTTCCAGGCGCAACCCGTTCGAGCGCCGATTCCGCAGCTTTTCAGCCGGCCTTGCGCCGGTGATCGCGCCGAACGGAACGCTGGTGATGTATTCGGCGGCGCTGTCGTCCGTGATCTCGGACAATGGCAGCGACCACAGCCTGTTCGTGCGGGAATTGCTCAAGGAGATCCGCACCCCCGACCTGATGGCGGAAGAGACGCTGAATCGCACCCGTGTCGGTGTCACCCGCGCCTCGCGCAGCGAGCAGGTGCCGTGGATCTCGTCTTCGCTCGCGGAAGATTTCTCTTTCGTTCCAGGTTCAGCGGCGCGGCCGCAGAGCCCGCCGCCGCCCGAACCTCCGCCGCCACCGCCGGCTCAGTCGGCGGTCGCCCCGCCGGCCCCACCTGCTCCGCCGTCGCCGCCGCCCGCGCCTCCGGTGCAGACCACCACGGCGCCGCCTCCGTCCGAGCAGTTGCCATTACCACCTCCGCCGATGCCGCGGCCGGCGGACGTCGCCGCACCGTCGACACCACCCGCCCCGAAGCAGGCCGACACGCTGGCCGATGATCCGACCATCAAGACCCTGACGGCACGGCTCAACGACAATCCGGATGATGCAGCAGCTCTTTACCGCCGCGGTCAGGTCTATGCCAGCAAGGGCGCCTACGAGCTCGCGATCAAGGACTTCGACAACTCGCTTCGATTAAACCCCAAGGATGTCGAAGCCTACAACAACCGCTGCTGGGCCCGCACCGTGATCGGCGACCTGCAGGCTGCGCTGAAGGATTGCAACGAGGCGCTGCGGCTGCGGCCGAATTTCGTCGACGCGCTCGACAGCCGCGGCCTTTTGAATCTGAAGAGCGGGCAAACCAAGAACGCCATTGCCGATTTCGATGCGGCGCTGAAGCTCAATCCCAGGTTGACGTCATCTCTCTACGGACGCGGGCTTGCCAAGAAGCGCAACGGCTCGGTCGCGGAAGGGGATCTGGACATCACCAACGCCAAGGCGATGGACCCGAATATCGTCAAGGAATTCGCCGATTATGGCGTGCAGTGACGACAATTTTGATAGCTGGTTCCGTCCGGCCTCGAACCTCGGACGGGATGTGCGAGACTAAGAATTTAAGATGGGCCGGGATCGAGCACCGGCAGTGATTTGGCTAATCGATTTGAAATCGCGCGCACGGCGCAACGGGGGCTGACAATGTTCGAGATCACCGCGAAGAAGAATCTTGCTGCGATGCTTTCGGTTGCGACGATCGGCGCCACGCTTGCCCTTGGCATGGTGGCCGCCCGGGCCGGCGACAACGTCACCGAAGAGCAGATCCTGAGGGCGCTGACGCCGGAGAAGAAGCCATTGACCCGCGGCCTGTCGATCGGGCCGAAGGTCGAGCCAGCCGCAAACGCCGCGGAGGACAAGTTCGTGCAGACGATCCGCGGCCGCTCCACCCGCTCGCTGTCGTCGGCCGAGCGCGAGGAGATCGCGACCATCGTCAAGGACAAGCCCAAGATCGATCTGGAGATCAACTTCGATTACAATTCGGCGCAGATCAACGCCAAGTCGCTGCCCTCCGTGCAGGCCTTGGGCCGCGCTCTGACCAATGCCGACCTGAAGGGCTCGACCTTCGTCGTAGCCGGCCACACCGACGCCGCCGGCAGCGAGGCCTTCAACCAGGACCTCTCCGAGCGCCGCGCCGAGGCGATCAAGCGCTATCTCGTCGACAAATATGGCGTCAACGGTTCCGATCTCGTCACCGTCGGCTACGGCAAGAGCAAGCTGAAGGATCCGAGCCAGCCGCTGGCGGAAGCGAACCGCCGTGTGCAGGTCGTGAACATGGAAAACAACGCAACCGCGTCCAAGTAATCCCGTCCGGGTAAACGGCGTAGCGCCACGTGCTATTTTAAGGGTAATATGCGTCTCGCACCCCTGCGAGACGCATTTGTTTTAGCAATAAGACTGAAAACAATTCGAAGCGTTCCGCTTCAGCTAAACTTCAGGTCTGGATCGATCCGGCGATGAAATTCTCCGAATACCTAAAGCCTGTGCTCGGAACAGTCTTCGTCGTCGCACTCGGCGCCGGCTACTACTGGTTCGAGCACCGGCCGCGTCCGGAAGAGAAGGACACGCCGGGCCAGGCCCTCGTCGTCGTCACCAAAGCCACCAATGCTTGCTTCTCCGACATGGTGCGCGTCACCGGCCATATTGTGCCGCGGCGCGAAGCGCAGGTTGGCGTCGATCACGAGGGCTCCAAGGTCAGCGATGTCCTGGTCCGCGAGGGCGACACCGTGACCGAGAACCAGGAACTGGCGCGGCTGACCCCGCCGCCGCAGCAACAACAACAGCAGGCAGCCCAGGGCGGCGGACGCGCAGCATCGCTTTCCTTGCGCGCGCCGGCCGCGGGCCTGGTCACCGAGGTGCGGACCGCCGTGGGCGCCCCCGCCTCGCCGCAGGCCGGACCGATGTTCCGCATCGCGATCAACAACGAAATCGAGCTGGAAGCCGAGGTGCCGAGCATTCACCTCTTGAAGCTCAATCCGGGCGCGACCGTGCGGATCAGCCGCGACGATGCGCCCGACATGGTCGGCAAGGTACGGCAGATCTCGCCGCAGATCGACCGCAACACCCAGCTCGGCCGTGTCAGGATATCCCTTACCAACAATCCTTCGCTGAAGGTCGGCATGTTCGCCCGCGCCAATATCGACGCCAAGCGCTCTTGCGGCGTCGCCGTTCCGCGCACCGCGATCGACCGCCTTACGTTGCAGGTCGTCAAGGGCAACACGATCGAGACACGGAAAGTGCGGGTCGGGCTGACCTCGGACACCTCAACGGAAATCCTTGAGGGCCTCGACGTCGGCGAAATCGTCGTCGCCGACGCTGGCACCTCGCTGCATGACGGCGACCAGATCAAGATCATGTTCGCCGACGAACTCGAGCGCACGCGGACACGCTAATGGCTTTGAACATCTCGGCTTGGTCGATTCGGAACCCACTGCCGTCGATCGTCTTCTCGATCATCCTTTTGGTGCTGGGCTGGGTCTCCTTCACCAAGCTTGCGGTCACGCGGCTGCCGAGCGCCGATATCCCCGTGATCTCGGTTGCGGTGTCGCAGTTCGGCGCAGCACCGTCGGAACTGGAAGCGCAGGTCACCAAGACGATCGAAGACGGCGTCTCGGGCGTCGAGGGCGTGCGCCACATCTCCTCTTCGATCACCGACGGCCTGTCGGTGACCACGATCCAGTTCGCGCTGGAGACCAACACCGATCGCGCGCTGAACGACGTCAAGGACGCCGTCACCCGCGTCCGCGCCAACCTGCCGCAAAACGTCACCGAACCGCTGATCCAGCGCGTCGACGTCATCGGCCTGCCGATCGTCACCTATGCAGCGATTTCACCGGGCAAGACGCCGGAGCAGCTTTCCTATTTCGTCGACGACGTGGTCAAGCGCGCGCTGCAGGGCGTGCGCGGCGTCGCCCAGGTCGAGCGCATCGGCGGCGTCGAGCGCGAGATCCTGGTCTCGCTCGATCCCGACCGGCTGCAGGCGGCGGGGCTGACAGCCGTCAATGTCAGCCAGATCCTGCGCGGCACCAATGTCGACCTCGCCGGCGGCCGCGCCGAGATCGGCAAGAACGATCAGGCGATCCGCACGCTCGCCGGCGCCAAGACGCTGAACGAGCTTGCCGGCACCATGATCCCGCTGTTCGGCGGCGGCGAGGTGCGGCTCGACGATCTCGGCACGGTGACCGACACCATCGCCGATCGCCGCACCTTCGCCCGCTTCAACGGCGAGCCGGTGGTCGCGCTCGGCATCAAACGCTCCAAGGGCGCGAGCGATGTGGTGGTCGCCGCCGCGGTGCAGAAGCGGATCGATGCGCTGAAGGCCGCCTACCCCGATGTCGATCTCAAGCTGATCGACACTTCGGTCGAATTCACCAAGGGCAACTATGAGGCGGCGATCTCGACCCTGTTCGAGGGCGCGATCCTCGCCGTCATCATCGTGCTGTTGTTCCTGCGCGACCTTCGCGCCACCATCATCGCCGCGGTCTCGCTGCCGCTATCGATCTTCCCGGCGTTCTGGGCGATGGACATTCTGGGCTTCTCGCTCAACCTCGTCAGCTTCCTCGCCATCACGCTCTCGACCGGCATCCTGGTCGACGACGCCATCGTCGAGATCGAGAACATCGTGCGCCACATGCGCATGGGCAAATCGCCCTATCGCGCTGCGCTGGAAGCCGCGGACGAGATCGGGCTTGCGGTGATCGCGATCTCGCTCACCATCATCGCGATCTTCGCGCCGGCGAGCTTCATGTCTGGTATCGCCGGTCAGTTCTTCAAGCAGTTCGGCATCACGGTGTCGGTTCAGGTGTTCTTCTCGCTGCTTGCAGCGCGCTTTGTCACGCCGATGCTGGCTGCCTATTTCCTCAAACATCAGGCGCACGAGGAGCCGCCGCCGGGCCGCATACTGCGGACCTATCACAGCCTGGTCACCTGGTCGGTGAAGCATCATTACATCACAGTGGTGATCGGCTTTGCCGTCTTCGCGGCATCGATCTGGAGCATCAAGCTGCTGCCGCAGGGATTCCTGCCGGCGCAGGACACCGCGCGCTCGCTGCTGGCGATGGAGCTGCCGCCGGGCTCGCAGCTTGCGCAGACCGAGAAGGTGACGGAAGAGATCGTCGCGCGCCTGCGCAAGCGGCCGGAGGTGAGAAGCATATTCGTCGACGGCGGCCGGGTTCCGCCGGGCACGCAGGAAGTGCGGCGTGCCGCGCTCATCATCAACTACACGCCAAAGAACGAGCGCAAGATCACCCAGCGCGAGCTCGAGCTCTCGATCGGCAATGAGCTCGAGAACGTCCCCGACATCCGCTACTGGTTTCTCGACGAGAACGGCCTGCGCGCGATCTCGCTGGTCGTGACCGGCGTCGACAGTAATATCGTCAACAACGTCGCAAGCGAGCTGGCGACGCAGATGAAGCGGATTCCGATCATTGCCAATGTGATCTCGGAAACCGCGCTCGATCGTCCCGAACTGCGCATCCGCCCGCGCTCCGAACTGGCGGCGCGGCTCGGCGTCTCCACCGAAAGCCTGTCGCAGACGATCCGCGTGGCAACCATCGGCGATGTCGGCCCGGCGCTGGCGAAATTCGATGCCGGCGACCGCCAGGTGCCGATCCGCGTCCAGCTCGAGGATAGCGCGCGCAGCGACCTGCAGATGCTGCAGCAATTGCGGGTGCCGCTCGGCCAGCGCGGCGAACGCGGCGGCGTTCCATTGTCTGTTGTCGCCGACATCCAGCTCGATCAGGGGCCAACCAGCATCAACCGCTACGACCGCGAGCGGCAGGCCACCGTCGCGGCCGACCTCGTCGGCAACGCCGCGCTCGGCGATGCCACCAAGCAGATCTATGAACTGCCGGTGATGAAGAGCCTGCCGAAGGGCGTCAAGGTGAGCCCGTCGGGTGACGCCGAAAGCCTCAATGAGCTTTCGGATGGCTTCGCCACCGCAATCACCGCCGGCCTGATGATGGTCTATGCGGTGCTGGTGCTGCTGTTCGGCACCTTCCTGCAGCCGATCACCATCCTGTTCTCGCTGCCGCTTTCGATCGGCGGCGCGATCGCCGCTCTGCTGCTCACCGGCAAGCAGCTCACGACGCCTGTGTGGATCGGCATCCTGATGCTGATGGGCATCGTGACCAAGAACGCGATCATGCTGGTGGAATTCGCCATCGAGGCGATCCGCGCCGGCAAACGCCGCGAGGAAGCGATGATCGATGCCGGCATGAAGCGTGCGCGCCCGATCGTGATGACGACCGTTGCGATGGTGGCCGGCATGATGCCGAGCGCGCTGGCGGTCGGCGCCGGCGGCGAGTTCCGCTCGCCGATGGCGCTCGCCGTGATCGGCGGCCTGCTGTTCTCGACGGTGCTGTCGTTGGTGTTCGTGCCGGCGATGTTCATGGTGATGGACGACGTCGGCAACGTGATCTGGCGCTTCGGCAAGCGGCTGATCGTCTCGCACGCCGACGAGGAACCGCCCTCCGACCACCACGGCGAGCCACCGGCCAAGCAGCCGCCCACGATGGTGTCGCCCGCGGCGGAGTAGCGCTACTCGTTCCTCGCCACCGCGGTCAGCTTGGGCATGTCGTGCAGCAGGATCCGCCCGCGCTGCACGTCCAGAATACCGTCCTTGCGCCAGAGCTGGAGTTGACGGTTGACGCTTTCGCGCGCGGCGCCGACGCAGGTGCCGAGCTGTTCCTGCGAAATGTGGACTTCGGAACCGGAGTCGGAGGCCAGCGCACAGAGCCGCTTGGCGAGGCGGACCGGCAAGGGCTGCAGCGCCGACTCCTGCATCCGCTCGCTCATCCAGCGGATGCGGTGGCAGAGCAGCTCGATCAGCTTCACGGCAACCTTCGGCTCGCGCTCGAGGAAACGGTGAAAATCCTGGCGGCTCAGCACGAACAATTCGGTTGCTTCGCCGGCGGTCGCGTCCAGGGTGCGGTCCTGGCCGTCGAGGACGGCAACCTCGCCGAACAGTTCACCGGGCCTCATGAAGTTGAGCGTCAGCCGGTTGCCGTCGGAGGCGCCGGTCTCGAGGCGAATCTGGCCGCGTCGCACCGCGAACAGGGCGTCACCGGCATCGCCCTTCTGGAACAGCACCTCGCCCGCCTGGAGGTGCCGGGTGTGACAAAGGCCCGCAAGCCGCTGCAATTCGTCCGCGCCCAAATCGGCGAACATCGGGTTCATCTTCAAAATGACCGCAAATTCGGCCTGTTTGCTCATTGTACTGCCTTCCACAACAATCTCCCGTGCGGCTTGCGTTGCGGCCCGGATTAACAAAATCCACCCCCTGGAAGTGTGGCATAAGTCACATAAGTTCGCAGCTGCGGCGGATTATTTTCGGCCGCTTTGAGCGGAAACCTGTTTCCGGGATAAACTTGCGCGTGACGTTGGCGCGGTCTGGAATGTCGAGATGAGAGCACTGAAAATCGCAGGCGCCGCGATCGGAACCGTGATCGTCGTCATCGCGCTGCTTGCCGTGATCGGCATCCCCTCCGGTTTCCTGACGTCGGCGATCCAGGATCGGGTCGAGCGCCAGACCGGCTACCGGCTCGCCATCAATGGCAGCGCCAAGATCAGCCTGTGGCCGTCGCTCAACATCACGCTGAACGATATCGCGCTGCAGGATCCGAAAGACCGCGAGATCAACAACCGCCTGACCGCGAGCAGCATCCGGGCTGACGTCACATTGGCGAGCCTGTGGTCGGGCCAGCCGCACGTCACCGACCTCCTGATCGTAGGTCCGGTCCTGACCATGCCGCTGCAGCGCGTGCGCGAGCCCACTCCGCCGCCAAGGAACAGCGCCGCCGGGACCAGCGAGGCCAAATTCGGCATCGAGCATGTCAGCGTCACCGGCGGCACGATCGTGTTCTCCAATGTGCGCGACCGCGTCGAAGGCCGCATCGAGGCTGTCAACGCGGATATGGCCGTCGGCAGCGACCGCAAGATCGTCATCAGCGGCAATGGGCGCGGCGGCGGCCAGCCGCTGAAATTCGAGATCAAGGCGACCGCGCCAGCGGCGCCGATCGAGCGGCAGAACATCCCGACCGAAATCGCCTTTGAGGCGCCCGGCCTGTTGCAGGCGCCGCTGTCGGCGCGAACGGAGGTGCGGCTGAGCGGCGCGGTGGTGATGTTCAACGGCGTCAGCGGCACGCTCGGCGACGGCGCGTTCAACGGCTGGGCCTCGGTCGATATCGCCAGCAACAAGCCGCTGGTGAAGCTCGATCTCGACTTCCAGAAGCTCTCGCTGGCGATGGAGCGCGGCCAGGCGGGCACGGCGGCGCAACCCTGGAGCAGTGCCACGTTCGACCTCATCGGGCTGAACTATGTCGACGCGCAGGCGAAGATTTCCGCGGCCGAGCTCAACATCGGCGACGGCCGTTTCGCGCCGGCGGCGATCGAGGCGACGCTGATGAGCGGCGTCATGAAGGCGCGGCTCGCCAATCTCGGCGCCTATGAGGGCAACGCCAATGGCGATCTCGCCATCGACGTTTCCGCCAGCAATCCGACCTACGCGCTCGGCGCCGACCTCAACAATGTGCGGGCGCTGCCGCTGCTGCGCAGCCTTGCCGATTTCGACAAACTCGACGGCAGGATGCAGGCGAAGATCGCGGTGCGCTCCTCCGGCAACAGCCAGCGCGCGATCATGGGAAATATGAGCGGCACGGCCTTCGCCGTATTCCGGGATGGCGCGATCCGCGGTCTCAATGTCGCGCAGATGATCCGCTCGCTGACGACGAGCCCGCTCTCCGGCTGGCAGGAGGGCGATCAGCTCGCGACCGATCTGAGCCAGCTCTCGGCCTCCTTCAAGATCGACAAGGGCCAGGCGGTGACCACCGACCTCAATCTGGTCGGCCCGCTGGTGAAGATGACGGGCGTCGGCACCATCGACCTCGGCACCAAGATGATCGGCTTCCGCGTCGAGCCGAAGCTGGTGCTGACCACCGAGGGCCAGGGCCGCACTAGCGATCCGGTCGGCCTCGGCATCCCCGTGATGATCGAGGGGCCGTGGGACGGCCCGCGCATCTATCCGGAGATGCAGGGCATTCTCGACAATCCCGAGGCCGCCTATGCCAAGCTGCGCGAGATGGGCAAGGGCCTGTTCGGACCGAACGGCGCGCTCGGCGGACTCCTCGGCGGCAGCAGCGGAGCCGGCACCCAAGGCGGCAGCGCGAACGGCCAATCCGGCCAAGGTGGCGGGCTGCTCGGCGGCCAGCTTGGCGAGACCATCGGCAATTTGATCCAGCAGGGCCTGAACAGCGCAGCGCAGCCGCCGCGCCCGCGCCGCAGCATCCCGCCGGCGCAGCCGCAACAGCCCGAACCGCAGCCGCAGTCCGCCCCACCTTCGCCGCCAAGCGACAGCGGCGACACGCCGGACAGCCAGGCGATGAACGAAGTGCTGCGCCAACTCTTCAACCGCTGAGGCGCCCCGAGTCTTCACACCCGACTTGCCCTTTTTTATGGGGAGGTGGGGACGCTCGCACCATCGTCATTGCGAGGAGCGATAGCGACGAAGCAATCCATACCTCCGCAAGCGGCGACATGGATTGCTTCGCGGAGCCTGTCATCGGGCGGCGCTTCGCGCCGAGCCGGTGGCTCGCAATGACGACAAGACGGCGCCTGATTCCGATTCTATTTTCAAACAGCAGAGGAAACACGCGTCCGCATCCTCGCGGCACGAACTGCCCGAGCTTTGCGTCTGTTTCACCCGTCTCGAGAAAGAGAGGGCGCAGGGAAGGCCGGGTGCCGATTGCACCCGTGGGCTCCGTGCAACAAAAAGCACGGGGGTAGGACCACAGGTCAACCGGAGCAACGCCGGCCTTCCCTGCGCAATGGTTTTAACGGTTTCCTTCGCGCTCTCCCCGGTGACCGGGCTTTCTTGCCACCGTCATCCCTTAAGGATGTTTCCATCCCGCAAGGACTTAGCGCCAGCGTCGGGGCGCCAGGACCACACGACTTCGCCGTCCGCGAAGAGCCGGGCGTTCGTCGTTCGCCGGCCCTCGCGTCCACCGCATCCCGCCGCGCGTTCGTGACGATCGCGATCCGCCCCTCTTGCCGGGCGGGACGGCGGATTTATAGGGGTGATTTGGGGTGAAACCGAAGCGGTTTATTTTCCGCTGATAGCCTGGACGGGCCAAATCATATTGATTTAATTGGGATAATTCGTCTCGCCGCGCAACGCGAAGGGAACCTTTAGTCGCCTCGCGCGTTGAAGCTGCATGTCTGATTCATACACACCCCGTGAGAAGCCAACGCCGGAGCAGCGCAAGGCCAGGGAGGCCCAGCGACGGCACGATGCGGAGCAGGCCATGCGAGAGCATCAGCTCGCGCAAGAGGCCTTTCATAAAAACCGTGAGCGGCTGAAAGCCGAGCGTCTGGCGCGCGAGGCAGCGGCCGGAAAGTAGCATTTTATTTGGAGCATGATCTCCGCGCAAACGCTACGCGTTTGTCGCGAGGGAAAACCGGTTTCCACTTTTCCGGATCATGCTCTGACCGCCAGCGCCAGATAGATCGCGGTTGCAGCCAGACCCAGCGCCGTGCGCACCGCGTGCATCCAGCCCCAGGAAACGACGAGCCCACGCGACTCGCTATTCGCCTGTTCGGGCGGCCATGCTTCGATCCGCTTGTTGGTCGGCAGCATCACCAAGAGCGTGTAGGGCCAGTTCGCCAGCATCAGCACCGCCGCGACCGACCACCGCCAATCCTGCAACTGCCAACTCGCGAGAAATCCTGATAGCGCCGAGATGACGGCAAGACTCGCCTGCATCGCAAAGCCGCGCGCATAACTCGGCTTCCATTGCCGCAGCAGGCTCGCATCGTCGAGCAAGAGCCGCGCCGGCTGCTCGGCGACGTTGATATAGAACGCTGCTCCGGCAAACGCCGCCGCGGTGATGAGGGCGAACAGTCCGGGCACCATTGCTCCCTCCACGGCAAAGCCGATACGCCCTCTTCTATCCAAATTGACAGTATATTGTCAATTTGGAACTATGTCGACATGCAACAAAGCCCCTCAGCCGACCGCGAAACCGACGCGCTGACGCAACTGATCCTGGAAGTGTTCCGCCTGAACGGCGGCCTGATCGCGGCCGGCGACCGCCTCGTCGCCGACCTCGGCCTGACCAGCGCCCGCTGGCAGGTGCTGGGCGCCATCGCGCTGTCGCCAACGGCCGAGCCCGTCGCCCGCCTCGCCCGCTCCATGGGCCTGCACCGCCAGGGCGTGCAGCGCATCGTCAACGAACTCGTCGAAGAAGGCATCGTCACCCTCGCCGACAACCCCCACCACCGTCGCGCCAAACTGGTGCGCCTGACGAAAAGGGGCGAGGCGCTTTATCGCACCGCCGAGCGAAGGCAGAGGCCGTGGGCGAGGAAGCTGGCGAGGGGGATTGGAGTGAAGGCTGCCGTCTCAGCGCATGCGGTGCTCAAGGCGGTGCGAGAGCGATTGGAGATTGAGCCGCAGATGAAAATAGAAGAACGCAATACGAAGCTCTGAGCCACGCGGTTAGCCACACCACTTCAAACCCTGTCCGAAAGCCGATAGCTTACCGAGTAATCGTTCGTTGATTATGATGCTTTGGATAGCAGAGAAACGCAAAGATGAAACATTTGACGAAACGAAACTGGGTCCGGAATGTATTTGTATCGGCTTGTCTGTCGTTGGGTATTACGCTCGCGACCCTCGCCGTATTGGAAGTTTTTCTTCGCCTTCTCGACTTTCGGGAACTGAGAGAAACCTTGAGCGAACTGTCACTCAACTACGGCTATGACGCCGAGCTCGGCTGGACGCCGGCGCCAAATTCTTCAGGCGCCATCACGACTTTTCGCACGACACACTATAAGCACAATAGCCTTCGTCTGCGTGACGAGGAGTTCAGCCTCGACACAAAGCCCACGATCATGTTCTTGGGGGACTCCTTTGTCTGGGGCCTCGATTCCGAAGCCAACGAACGCTTCACCGAGCTGTTGAAGCCAAAGATCCCCGACTACAAGATTCTGGCGGCAGGGGTTGCGGGCTATGGAACCGATCAGGAGTATCTGCTGCTGAAGCGATTGTGGTCGAAGGTTAAGCCGGCTGTCGTCGTGCTAATCTTTTGCGCGGATAACGACCGGTCGGATAACAGTACAAATCTCCGCGCCTATAACTACTATAAACCTTACTTCGCGACCCAACCGGATGGGTCGCTGATGCTGACGGGACAGCCAGTCCCGAAATCGCACCTGCTCTACTTCAAGGATGAGTGGCTGGTGAGAAACCTTTGGCTGGCGCGGCTGGCAGTGGATGTCTATATGCGGCTTAGGTATCCGCCATTGGTTGTGCCGGACCCCACCGAAAAACTGGTGGGGAAGATCCGCGAATTCGTGGAAGGGAATGGCGCCAAATTCTTGGTTGGGATCCAAGGCCGCGACGAAAAGATGGTCGGCTACCTAGAGGAGAACCGAATCGCGTTCGCGAAACTCGAAGGTGCCGCGTTCTATAAAGAAGCCGTAGGGTTCGGCCCTCATTGGACGCCCGATGGTCATGAATTCGTGGCTGAGCGCATTCTGGGCCTACTGTCCATGAACAACATCGGTCACCATGACGCCGCCGCGCAAAGGAATTAGTGCACCGCCAATCCCAAGCGAAGTAGCGTCAGAACGATCTCGCGACGTCCGCGCAATTGGCCCGACTCGGACGCTTAAAGCGTGACGACTTTTCGTCGAATCGTCCTCCCGCTTTAGCACCTTGTTTGAGCATGATCTCCGCGCAAACGCTTCACGTTTGTCGCGAGGGAAAACCGGTAGCCACTTTTCCGGATCATCCTTTAGTAGAGCTTCGCGCCGCCAACATGCCGGATCTCACTCGGCAGTCTCAGGCACTCCCCGATCTAATCCCGGACTCGTCTGCTGCGGTAAAGCGGAATTGTCGTGCTCACGGGCAGCTGTTCCGAGCGTGACCCAACTGCGACATCGACTCGTCGCGGTCCCTTCGCAGCATATGACCAACACCGAGCCGCCTATGGCTTGTCGAGTCGGCCGGCCAAGGGGGGAGTCAGGAGAAGCAAATGTACAAATTACAGCTTTAAATAGTGCTGGCGCACTGCGAGAGCACTTAGTAGAAGTGATCACGTTTCGTCTAAACTGGCCGAGAGCGCCTGATGCAGTTATTGAATTTCGAACATGACGAGGTCGTGGTCGGACCGAGCGACCGCAGCTTCGGGGGCACGATGGCTGCAGTCTTTGCCCTGATCGGCCTCGTTGGATTATACAGCGGCTCGTCCCACGCTCCGGTCTGGCTTTGCATCGCGATCGTTTTCGCAGGACTGACACTTTGGCGCCCGCAGTCCTTGGGCCTTGCCAACCGTGCATGGCTAAAGCTGGGGCTTTTGATGTACCGCATAGTCAATCCCGTTGTCATGGCCATCCTCTTCTTCGGTGCGATCATGCCGATCGGATTGGCCATGCGCCTATTCGGCAAGGATTTCCTCCGGCTCGCACGTGACGCTTCGTCGCCAACTTATTGGCTGCCGCGCTCCGATCCGCGGCCGCCGTCTGAATCCATGCAGCAGCAATTCTAAGGCAGGCCAGATGTCGTTCATGCGAGAGCTGTTTGCGTTCATTCGGGCTCGGCGCAAGTTTTGGCTGATCCCGATTTTTGCCGTGATGCTTGTTCTTGGCGGACTATTGGTGTTGACCAAAGGATCGGCGCTGGCGCCGTTCGTCTACACGCTGTTCTAAGCGGGGCCTCGTGCGCATCCTCGGCATTTCAGCATTCTACCATGACAGCGCAGCGGCTCTCCTGGTCGACGGCAAGATCGTCGCCGCCGCCCAGGAAGAGCGCTTCACACGACGGAAACACGACCCACGCTTTCCCGCGTGCGCCAGCCGCTACTGCCTTGCAGAGGCAAAAATCAAAGCGAGCGAAATCGATTATGTTGCGTTTTACGAAAAGCCGTTCCTGAAATTCGAACGGTTGCTCGAAACCTACCTCGCCTTCGCTCCGCGCGGGTTTCACTCGTTCCGTAAAGCGATCCCGGTCTGGCTCAAGGAAAAGCTGTTTCAAAAAAGCGTGCTTCGCAACCATCTGCGGGAAATCGACAGCACTGTCGATTGGGAAGCAAAGCTGCTGTTTGCCGATCATCACCAGAGCCACGCGGCATCCGCGTTCTTTGCCTCACCCTTCAGCGAGGCTGCCATTCTTACTCTTGATGGCGTCGGTGAGTGGACGACAACGTCGGCCGGCTACGGTAGAGACAATACGCTCGACCTGCGGCGCGAAATCAACTTCCCGCACTCGATTGGATTGCTGTATTCCGCCTTTACCTATTACACCGGCTTTAAAGTCAATTCCGGTGAGTACAAGGTGATGGGGCTCGCTCCCTATGGCCAGCCGAAATACGCCGACCTGATCCTCGAACATCTCGTCGATCTCAGGGATGACGGCAGTTTCCGACTTGATCTCGATTATTTCGATTATTGCACCGGCCTTACCATGATCAACGGCCGGTTCGAAGCGTTGTTCGGCGGCAAGCCGCGCGATCCCTCGGAACGGCTGGAACAGCGCCATATGGATCTGGCTGCCTCGGTCCAGCAGGTGACCGAAGAAATTGTGCTACGGCTCACGCGCAGTCTGGCTCGCGAGGGACTGTCGCAAAATCTCTGCCTTGCCGGCGGGGTGGCGCTCAATTGCGTCGCCAACGGCAAAATTCTGCGCGACCGCACGTTTGAGAATATCTGGGTGCAGCCGGCGGCGGGTGATGCCGGAGGCGCCGTCGGCGCGGCGCTGGCTGCCTACCATCAGTTTGCAGGTCGGCCACGTACGGCACCCGCGCGTGACGCAATGGCCGGCGGGTATCTAGGGCCATCCTTCTCGCAATTCGAGATTAGAGACCGTCTTGGGCAGGCCGGTGCCGCGTTCACAGAGCTTGACGACGACGCAATCATTCAAAGCACGGTCAAGGCACTGGTTGCGGAGAAAGCGGTTGGCTGGTTTCAGGGGCGAATGGAATTTGGCCCGCGGGCGTTGGGCGCGCGCTCCATTCTCGGCGATCCCCGATCGCCCTCTATGCAGAGTTCGCTCAATCTGCGGGTCAAGTTTCGCGAAAGCTTCCGCCCGTTCGCGCCAGCTGTGCTGCGCGAGGACGTGGCCGACTGGTTCGATCTCGACGGCGACAGTCCCTACATGCAGATCGTCGCTGACGTGGTGCACAGACGCCGGCGGCCCGCCAACCCAGGCGACCACGAGTTGTTCGGCATCGATCGCCTCAATATCCCGCGGTCTGAAATCCCGGCCGTGACTCATGTCGACTATTCGGCGCGGATACAAACTGTCCATGCCGATACCAATAAGCGATTTCATGATTTGTTGACTGCGTTCAAGGCTGAGACGGGGTGTCCAGTGCTGGTCAACACTAGCTTCAACGTTCGTGGAGAGCCAATCGTATGCACGCCGGAAGATGCGTTCCGCTGCTTTATGGGCACCGATATCGAGGTGTTGGTCGTCGGGAATTGCTTCCTGAATAAGGAGGACCAGCCCCCCTCGCTAAAGCTCGACTACAAAAATGCATTCGAGCTCGACTGATGAACTGAGAGACGAGCGCGCTCGTGCCAGCGGTTTCGCGCAGAGATGCTTGCCTTAGACGCTTGTCCCACCTTGCTTTGCTCTTTGCGATCGCTCTGGTATCCATAGATTCTGAAACTTGAGGCTAAGCGACGATACCCATGCCTGCAGCGCGCGACCTCTCTCTCACCCTCCTCGCCGCCGCCCTCTCCGCGGCCACCATCTCCCCCACCCTCGCCGCCGAGGAGCCCGAGAGCCCAAAGGGGGCGACCGTCACCGTGCTGAAGGCCTCGAAAACCTGCTTCGGCAATATCGTCGAAGTCTCCGGGATCATCATGCCGCGGGAGGAGACGCAGGTGCGTCCCGAACGGTTCGGGCTGAAGGTGGCGGAGGTGATGGCGGATCCGGGGGATAATGTTACCGCGGGGCAGATGCTGGCGCGGCTGAACCTGCCCGAGGGCGGGCAGCTCAACATCACCGCGCCGGTGGCGGGGACGATCTCGGCCTCGAGCGCGATCGTCGGCACGATCGCCGGCGGCAAGGGCGAGGCGCTGTTCTCGATCATCGCGCGCAACGAATTCGACCTGATCGGCATGGTGCCGACGCGGGACCTCGGCAAGCTGCAGGCGAACCAGACGGCATCGATCAAGGTGATCGGCGCCGGGGAGATGGACGGCAAGGTGCGGCGGGTGGCGCCGACGGTGGAGCCGAACAGCCAGCTCGGCCAGGTCGTCGTCGGCATCAATGCGCCGCGGCGGCTATTGGTGAATTCATCCGGCCGCGCGCAGATCAAGACCGGGCAGAGCTGCGGCGTCGCGGTGCCGCTGACCGCGATCCTCTATGGCAGCGCCGGCACCGTGGTGCAGGTGGTCAAGCGCGACCGCGTCGAGACGCGGCGGGTGGAGACCGGGCTGATGCAGGCCGGACAGGTCGAGATCCGCGAGGGCGTGCAGGAAGGCGACATCGTGGTGGCGCGCGCGGGGGCCCTGCTGCGCGAGGGCGACCCGGTGCGGCCGGTGATGGCGAGCGCGGAGGGGAAGTGACGGCTCGCCGTCATTGCCGGGCTCGACCCGGCAATCCATCGCAACTTGAAGAGCCGCTTTGCTGGATGGATGCCCGGGTCAGGCCCGGGCATGACGAATGAGTTTTTCTCAGCCGCCGAGGCGGATGTCTTCCAGCAGCGACGACGACACCGACGGGACCTGCTCGCCTTCGCTGGCGCGGGAGATCGAGACGCGGGTCTTGTTGAAGGCGGACTCGATGCCGCCCTGGGTTTTCAGGTTATTCAGGAGCTCGGAGACCAGCACGCTGTTGGTGGCCTTGGATTCCTCGGTGACCTTGCCGGGCGTCGCCGATGATATCACCAGCGTGTTCTCGGGCGGGCTGATCGGGGCGAGCCCGTGGCTGTAGGAGCGGAAGCGGCGCTCATAGGGATTGCGGCGGGAGGCATCCAGCACTGCGAGCTTGGCCTTGGCGCCCTTCTCGTCCATCGCGGCCAGCACGTGCTCGACGCTGAGGCCATCGCGGCGGACATCGCCTTCCTTCCAGATCGCGGCGTCGACCGGCAGCATGAAGCTCTCGCGGCCGGCCTGCACGCCGAAGCCGCCGAAGAACAGCATCACCACGGTATCAGGCCCGACCTTGGCCTTCAGGCGCTCGACGGCGCGGCTCATATCGTCCTTGGTCGCGTCCTCGACGACGTCGACATCGAAGCCGCTGCCGCGCAGCGCCGCGCCCAGATCGCGGGCGTCGTTGATCGGCTGCTGCAGCGGGTGGTTGGCGTCGGGATAATGGCCGTTGCCGATGATCAGGGCGACGCGGGACGCCTGCACGGGCACGACACCCTGCTCGGTCGCGACCGCCTTCGGCGCGTCCAGCGGCCGCTTGTTCAGCGCAGCATGCGCGCCGATCGCCAGCGACACCATCGCAACGCAAGCGGCGGCGACGATGAGCGTGCGGTCGGAAAGGGAGAGCTGCCTGAGCTTCATGCGTTTCGGATCCCAATCGTTGACCAAGGCGCGACTGTATAGTCGCGTCATAGCCGTCTGTGGTTTTAGGGGTTGCCTGATCGAGTGCCGTCAGATTGTGCGCAATTTGCGGCACCGCAACACAGAAACCCTTAACCTGCGAAGCCTTCCGGGGCAACCTGATTCGGCCTTTCGGCCTTATCCGTAATGCGCCGGGGTCAAACTTGTGCCAAAACGCGGCAGCATATGTGATATCGGTCACATTTGTATTTCCCGCGATTTTGTGGTGCGATTCAAAGGTTTGCAGGGGGCTTCTGGGTGGGGCCTCCTTGGATGCGCAGGATTTTTCGGGAAAAGCCGGTTCCCGGCTGTTCCGGATCGTGCGTGCCAGAAAGGGGTGGCATGGGTTTTCATGACATTGCCGGGGCGGTCTGCCGATCGCTCACGGTCCGTAAGGACGGGCCGTCGCTTTACGACGTCTGCGATCCGCTGCTGCTGAAATATCGCGGCGGGGATGCGCATTTGGGAAAATTCTACCGGACCGCGATCGGCAATCCCGCGCTGCGCGGCCTGCTCCGGCGCACCGGCCTGCCAGCCTTGCGCGATAACGCGCGGCTCGGCGCGCTGCAGGCGGCCTTGAAGGAGGCGCGCGATGCCGAGGCGCCGGACTGGGCGGCGATCGGCGCGCCTGTGGCTGCGCTGATGGAAGGTATCGACGTGCGGCATCCGCTGCCCGCGGCGGCGGCGCCTGCGCGCGCGCCCGCGGCGGCCGAGATCGAGCGGGTCATCCGGGCCTGTGGCGCGCATCTGTTGCGCGCTTACGCGAAGAACGGCTTCATCCCGACCTATGCGGCGTTCAACCTGATCGGCGATGCCGACATGGGCGGGCGCGAACTTCTGATGGCGCTGACCGGGCTGAACTCGCGCGGCTACAAGAACTCGACTTTGCTGTTCAACCTCGCGCGCATCTACATCGCGCATTCGCCGGCGCGCGCGCTGATCAACCCGCCCTGGCGCGGGATCGCCGAGCCGATGTGGCAGCCGATGCAGATCCGCCATCGCTCGGCCTATTACGATGCGTTCTTCACCGAGGCGCTGCTCAGCTTTGTCGAGACCGGGCTTGCGTCCGGCGCGGAGACCAGCGCCGCGCGCGGGGCGATCGCCGACATGGTCGACTTCTGCTTGCGGATCAGCGCCGAGGAGGTGCCCTCGCATGACGGCTCGACCGTGAACGTGATCACGGCGCTGGCGCCATTGCCGCATCCGCGCTTCTCGCGCTTCTTCGCCCAGATCAAGCAGGATCTCGGCTTCGGCATCTATGTGCCTGATTGCGACACCACCGCCTGCTCGTTCTCCGCGGCGACGCAGGCCGGCAGCGATCATCCGATCCTCAAGCAGCCGCTGCTCGATTTCTATCGCGGCTACCAGGTGCGGAGCGGGGCGAACGAGCCGCGCGTCACCGTGCCGCTCAACGACAATATCGATTACCAAGGCGGCGTCGTCACCTGGATCGACAATCTCGCCGGTGATCGTCCCTACGGCAACGACCTCGATCCGACGCTCAATCTCGACATCCTCGAGGTCAGCTTCCGTAACCTCAAGCGCTGGCGGATCCTGGAGACGCCGCAGCGGTTGGAGACGGTGCAGCGCATCATCGACTTCCAGCGGCGATTAGTGGAAAGCGGCGCGTTCAGGAAGCCGCGCTCGCATATCTATTATCTGCCGGAGCTTTACTGCGCCTATTTCGGCCGCTGCTACGCCGCGTTCATCGCGCTTCCCTCGGCGGCGCAGCGCGTGATCGATCCAAGCGGGGTGTTCGCGATGATCCGCGCGCAGGTGCTGCTCTACGTCCAGCAGGAATTGATCGCGCATGAGATGAACGCGTTCGACGCCGCGCTGGCGCTGATGGCGCTGGCGCATCTCGGCGCCGAGGTCGCGACCTTCACGCCGGCGCTGCACTGCATCGTCGCGAGCTTCGGCGAAGGCGGCCGGCGTTCCCCATACAAGGCCTATGAGTGGAACAAGATGAAGACGCCGACACGGATCCTGGTCGGCGGCCCCGAGGTGACCTCAGCCTTCGTGCTGATGGCGCTGGCGCTGGCGCGGCGGGCAATGACGCGAAGTTGAAAAGGCTGCCGCGTTCGCGCTACTGGTTTGCCTGCCCGAATCTCCGCACAATTGCTCGCCAATCCGTGAACCTGCCGATGCGACCGCTGCTCCTCACCGCCGCCCTCCTGCTGTTGCCCGCGCTGGCGCAGGCCGCAGACATCACCGGCGTGCCGAAAATCCGCGAGGGCGACCAGATCCAGATCGGCTCCGCCCGCATCCGTCTCGGCGGCATCGACGCGCCCTCCACCGACCAGCTCTGCCTCAACACCATGGGCGAGCGTTGGACCTGCGGGATCGCCGCGCGCGACGAACTGATCAAGCATGCCGGCGGCAAGAGCTGGACCTGCCATACCCGCGGCACGACCGACCGCCGCGGCCGCACCCTGGCGCGCTGCGAGGTCGAGGGGCAGGACATCCAGAGATGGCTGGTGGCAAACGGCTGGGCGCTGGCCTATACGCGCGCGTCGCACGAGTACGAGGCCGACGAGAAGGCCGCGCGCGAAGCCAAGGCCGGCATGTGGCAGGGCGCCTTCATCGCACCCTGGGACTGGCGCATCCGCAACAAGAAGACGCCGATCCTCGGCGCCGTGAAGCCGCCGGAGAACGCCCGCAACATCCTGCTCGCGTCCGCCTCCGGCCCGGTCGCGCCCTCGCCCGACTGCACCATCAAGGGCAATGTCAACACCTCGGGCGAATGCATCTATCACACGCCGCAAAGCCGCTGGTACGCCAAGATCCAGATGAAGATCGCCAAGGGCACGCGCTGGTTCTGCTCGGTCGAGGAGGCGGAAGCCGCCGGCTGCCGCGAGACAAGGCGCTGAACAATCTCTAAACTGCCTGCGCAACCTCGGTTCGAGAGCGCGGCACGGTGACAGAGCTCGACGACAAGGCGCAACCTTCGGCGCGGCGGCGACGGGTCCGGCGCATCCAATTGCTGCTGGTCTTCATACTCGCAGTCTACGGCCTCGCCGCCTATCTGCTGCTGCCGGCATTGTGGACCCATCACGAGCACCAGAAGGGCCTCGCCAATCTGCCGATGGTGACGCGCACCGCGCAGGGGATTCCCGGCGATCCCATGAATATCGGATTGATCGGCGACAAGTATGACGTGGTCTGCGCCATGCACGCCGCCGGCTGGTATCCCGCCGATCCGATCACGCTGAAATCATCGATCGAGATCGTCGGCAGCGTGCTGCTCGACCGCCCCTATCGCGACGCGCCGGTCAGCAATCTCTTCTATCTCGGCCGCCGCGAGGACCTCGCGTTCGAGAAGCCGATCGGAAACAGCGCCGATCGCCGCAACCATGTCCGCTACTGGCAGGTGCTCGACAAGGGCGAGGAGGGCCGCCCGGTGTGGCTCGGCGCCGCCACGCAAGATCGCAGCGTCGGCGTCAGCCACTACACCGGCGCGATCACGCATCACATCGGTCCCGACCTCGATGCCGAGCGGGCCCTGCTCACGGCCGACCTGGAAAACGCCCGCATGGTCACCGCGAAATATCAGGTCACCGGCATCGGCCCGACGATCGCGGGCCGCAATGGCGGCGGCGACCTCTATTACACCGATGGCGAGATCTGGATCCTGCGGCTGGTGGAAGCATGCAAGCCGCGCGACGGCCCGGCGACGACGATCCCGAGCCCGCCCGCGATCGAGATCAAGGATCAGATCTGGCATGCAGTGGCCAATGCGATCGGAAAATAACGCTCCTGTGGGTTGAAATTTGCGGCCAATCCCTGCATCCACCTCTGCGGGGCAGATCAAGCAGGAAGCCAACAATGACCGTTCGCGCGGGCCGGGAATTTCTGGCCATCCCCGGACCCACCACGATGCCCGACGAGGTGCTGCAGGCGATGCATCGCCCGGCACTCGATATCTATTCGGCAGAGATGGTCGAACTGACCGAGAGCCTGTTGCGCGATCTCTCAAAGCTGTTCGCCACCAAAGGCAAATCCTACATCTATATCGCCAACGGCCATGGCGCCTGGGAGGCGACGCTCTCCAACGTGCTGTCGCGCGGCGACAAGGTGCTGGTGCTCGAGAGCGGCCGCTTCGCCATCGGCTGGGGCCAAGCCGCGTCCGCAATGGGCGCCGAGGTCGAAGTGTTGAGGGGCGACTGGCGCCGCGCGATCCGGCCCGCGGAAGTCGAAGACCGGCTGCGGCGCGACAGGGAGCACACGATCAAGGCGATCCTCGCGGTGCAGGTCGACACCGCCTCCGGCGCCTATAACGACATCGAGGCGATCGGCAAGGCGATCAAGGCGAGCGGCCATCCAGCGCTGTTCATGGTCGATACCGTGGCTTCGCTCGGCTGCATGCCGTTCGAGATGGACGCCTGGGGCATCGACGTCGCGATGTCCGGCTCGCAGAAGGGCCTGATGACGCCGCCGGGTCTCGGCTTCGTCGCGGCGAATGCGCGCGCGCAAGAGGTGCACAAGCGCGCCGATTTGCGCACGCCCTATTGGGACTGGACCGAACGCGAGGGCACCGAGCACTATCGCAAATATGCCGGCACCGCGCCGGTGCATCTGTTGTTCGCGCTGCGCAAGGCGATCGACATGCTGACGGCCGAGGGACTGCAGAACGCGCATCTGCGCCATCGCCTGCTTGCCGAAGCGGTGCGGCGTGCCGTTGCGGTATGGGCAGAGGGCCAGGTGCTCGGCTTCAACATCACCGAGGCTGCCGAGCGCTCCAACACGGTGACCACAGTCACCATGAACGGCCACGACCCGGCGGCGCTGCAGCGCTATTGCAAAGAGAAATGCGGCGTCGTGCTCGGGACCGGCATCGGCGATCTGCAGGGCCAGGCCTTCCGGATCGCCCATATGGGCCATGTGAACGCGCCGATGATCCTGGGCACACTCGGCGTGGTCGAGGTCGCGCTCAACGCGCTCGGCATTCCCCACGGCAAGGGTGGAACCGAGGCCGCGATTGAATGGCTCGGTGAAAGCGTGCGCGCCTGACCGCATCTGGCAATCCACCCATTCGAACCGATATATGTCTCGATGACATCTCGTTCCGACGGTGGTCGTCATTGCCGGGCTCGACCCGGCAATCCATCATCTTGCGAAAAACGCCTTTCTTTGATGGATGCGCGGGTCAAGACCGCGCATGACGAGCGAACAAGACCACGGAACCGAAAGACCATACGAGGACCGAGTGGACCAATCCGCCACCAAGAAACCTGCCCACCCCGCGCCCGTTGCGCCGCGACGGCCGCACTCCTTCACCCGGCACGGCATCACCGTGTCAGACGATTACGGCTGGCTGAAGGATCCGAAATGGCAGGAGGTGCTGCGCGATCCTTCGATCCTTGATCCTGACATCAGGAGCTATCTCGAAGCCGAGAACAGCTATACCGAGAGCCTGCTCGGCCACACCGCACCGTTGCAGAAGAAGCTGGTTGCGGAGATGCGCGGGCGGATCAAGGAAGACGATTCCAGCGTCCCCTCGCCCGACGGCCCGTTCGCCTATTTCCGCAAATTCCGCGAGGGCGGACAGCACGAGATGTTCGGCCGCATGCCGCGCGACGGCGGCGAGGCGCATGTCGTGCTCGATGGCGACGAGCTGGCGAAAGCCACCGAATATTTCAGGTTCGGCGGCAGCCGGCATTCGCCCGACCACAGGCTGCATGCCTGGAGCGCCGACACCAAGGGCTCGGAATATTTCTCGATCCGCGTGCGCGACTGGGCAAGCGGCGCCGATCTCGACGACCTCGTCGAGGAGACCGATGGCGGTGTGGTCTGGAGCGCGGACGCGAAGAGCTTCTTCTACGTCAAGCTCGACGACAACCACCGCCCGATGCAGGTCTGGCGCCATCGTCTCGGCACCAAACAGGCCGACGACGTGCTGGTCTATGAAGAGCAGGATTCCGGCTGGTTCACCCATCTGCATGAGAGCGCGAGCGGGCGCTTCTGCGTGATCGCGGGCGGCGACCACGAGACCTCGGAACAGCGGTTGATCGACCTCCAAAATCCCGAAGCGGCGCCGCGGCTGATCGCCGAGCGCGAGGAAGGCGTACAATATTCGATCGCCGACCGCGGCGACGAGCTGTTCATTCTCACCAACGCCGATGACGCGATCGACTTCAAGGTGATGACGGCGCCGCTCGCCGCGCCGGAGCGCAAGAACTGGCACGACCTGATCCCGCATCGCGAAGGCATCTACATCCTCGATCTCGAGCTTTTCTCCGGGCATATGGTGCGGCTCGAGCGCGCCAACGCGCTGCCCGCGATCGTGATCCGCGATCTCGCCACGGGCGAGGAGCATGCGATCGCCTTCGACGAGGCGGCCTATTCGCTCGACACCATGGGCTCCTACGAATTCGAGACGACAAACCTGCGCTTCTCCTATTCGTCGATGACGACACCGTCGGAAGTCTACGACTACGACATGACGAAGCGGACACGGGTGCTGCGCAAGCGCCAGGAGATTCCCTCCGGCCACGACCCGGCCGATTACGTCACCACGCGCATCATGGCGACATCGCATGACGGCGCAGAGGTCCCGGTCTCGATCCTGCACCGCAAGGATTTCGTCCGCGACGGCACAGCGCCGCTTCTGCTCTACGGCTACGGCTCCTACGGCATGGCAATGCCGGCCTCCTTCAGCACCAACCGCCTGTCGCTGGTCGACCGCGGCTTCGTCTACGCGATCGCGCATATCCGCGGCGGCGCCGACAAAGGCTGGGGCTGGTATCTCGACGGCAAGCGCGAGAAGAAGACCAACAGCTTTGATGATTTCGCGGCCTCCGCCCGCGCGCTGATCGATGCAAAATACACGAGCAGTAAACGCATCGTCGGCCATGGCGGCTCGGCCGGCGGCATGCTGATGGGAGCGGTCGCGAACCGCGCCGGCGAATTGTTCGGCGGCATCGTCGCCGAGGTGCCTTTCGTCGACGTGCTCAACACCATGCTCGACGACACGCTGCCGCTGACGCCGCCGGAATGGCCGGAATGGGGCAACCCGATCGAGAGTGAGAAGGATTTTCGCACCATCCTGTCCTATTCGCCCTACGACAATGTCGCGGCGAAGGACTATCCCGCGATCCTCGCAATGGGTGGATTGACCGATCCGCGCGTCACCTATTGGGAGCCGGCGAAATGGATCGCGCGATTGCGCGCCACCATGACCGGCGGCGGGCCGGTGCTGCTGCGCACCAACATGGGCGCGGGACACGGCGGCGCATCGGGACGATTCAACCGGCTCGATGAAATCGCGATCGTCTATGCGTTCGCGCTGTGGGCAGTGGGATTGGCGGACGCGGCGGCGTAGCAAACGTAGGGTGGGCAAAGCGCAGCGTGCCCACCTTCACTTGCACCGAGCGTGGATGGTGGGCACGCTTCGCTTTGCCCACCCTACGGGCTACGAGTGCGCGAATGAGCGGCCGCTCTCTCCCTAGGTCGTCCCGGGCTTGACCGGGACCCATAACCACCAAACATCGTTGTTGAACCACGCGGTAACTCCGAGTCTTCGTCACCATAACTGCCTGTGGTTATGGGTCCCGGCTCGCGCTTCGCTTGGCCGGGACGACGGCGGAGTTTGAAGCGCAAACGAGGACGACGACTGAGAGGAGGCCCGATGCCGCGCTACACCAAGACGGATTTTCCTGTCGACAACGTGCGCCGCTTTCTCGAGCCGGGGCCGATCGTGCTGGTCTCCTCCGCGCACAGGAATGAGACCAACATCATGACCATGGGCTGGCACATGATCATGGAGTTTCAGCCCTCGCTGATCGGCTGCTACATCTGGGACGCCAACCACTCGTTCGAATTGATCCGCCGCAGCAAACAGTGCGTGATCAATGTGCCGACCGTAGAGCTGGCGCCGACCGTCGTGAAGATCGGCAACAGCTCCGGGCGCGACATCGACAAGTTCGCCGCGTTTGGCCTCACACCCAGGCCCGGCGAGCAGGTGCGCGCGCCGTTGATCGAGGAGTGTTACGCCAATTTCGAATGCCGGCTGATCGATTCAAGCCTGACCCGGAAATACAGCCTGTTCGTGCTGGAGGTGGTGAAGGCGCATGTCGCGACCTCGCCGAAATATCCGAAGACGATTCATTATCGCGGCGACGGCGAGTTCATGATCTCCGGCGAGAATACGCGGAAATATCGCAAGCTGTTCAAGCCGGAGATGTTGTAGCGGCGGGACCGAGCCCCGCCGCCCGAATGCGTTCTTACGGATTCGTATAGGCGGTCTTCACCGTCGTGTAGAACTCGGCCGCGTATTTTCCCTGCTCGCGCGGACCATAGCTCGAGCCTTTTCTGCCGCCGAACGGGACGTGATAGTCGACGCCGGCGATCGGCAGGTTGACCATCACCATGCCCGCCTCGGCGTTGCGCTTGAAGTCGCTGGCGTATTTCAGGCTGGTGGTGCAGATGCCGGCGGAGAGGCCGAACTCGGTATCGTTTGCGGTCGCCAGCGCCTCGGCGTAGTCGTTGACGCGAATGACGCCCGCCACCGGGCCGAAGATTTCCTCGCGCGCGATCCGCATCTTGTTGGTCACTTCGGTGAACAGCGCCGGCTGCAGATAAAAGCCGGGCGCATCGCGCTTCAGCCGTTCGCCGCCGAACACCAGCTTGGCTCCCTCGTCCTTGCCGATCGAAAGATATTTCAGGTCCTGATCGAGCTGGTTCTGGTCGACGACCGGGCCGATATCGGTGCCGGCCTTCAAGGCGTCGTCGACCTTGAGGCCGCCCAGACGCTCGGTGAGCGCGGCGACGAATTTGTCGTGAATGCCCTTGGTGACGATCAGCCGCGAGGCCGCCGTGCAGCGCTGGCCGGTGGAGAAGAACGCGCTGTTGACGGCACATTCGACTGCGACCTTCAGGTCGGCATCGTCGAGAATGACCAGCGGATTCTTGCCGCCCATCTCAAGCTGGAATTTCTTCATCGGCCGCGATGCCACGCAGGCCGCAGCGACCTTCTGGCCGGTTGCCACCGATCCGGTGAAGCTGATCGCCGTGACATCGGGATGTTCGAGCAGCGCGGCGCCGACCTCCGAGCCGCGGCCGATCACGAGGTTAAGCACGCCCTTGGGCAGGCCGGCACCCTGCAGGATATCGACCAGCGCCCAGGTCGAGCCCGGCACCAGGTCGGCCGGCTTGATCACGACCGTGTTGCCATAGGCGAGCGCGGGCGCGATTTTCCAGGCCGGAATCGCGATCGGGAAGTTCCAGGGCGTGATCAGGCCGACCACGCCGAGGGCCTCGCGGGTGATCTCGACGTCGATGCCAGGCCGCACGGAAGACAGCTTCTCGCCGGCCATGCGCAGGCACTCGCCGGCAAAGAACGCGAAAATCTGCCCCGCACGCGCGGCCTCGCCGATGCCCTCGGGCAGGGTCTTGCCCTCCTCGCGCGACAGCAGGCGGCCCAGTTCATCCTTGCGCGCCAGGATTTCGTCGGACGCCTTCTTGAGGATGTCATAGCGGGCCTGCGGCGTCGCGCGCGACCATGCCGGGAATGCCGCCTTGGCGGCCGCGACCGCGGCATCAAGCTGAGCACGGGTGCCGCGCACGGCCTCGCCGACGATGTCGTTGGTATCGGATGGATTGACATTGGGCGAGCGCGCGCCGTCCGACATCCATTCGCCGTCGATCAGATTGTTGAACATCAGCATGGCTTTCCTCCGTCTTGATGGGCTTGGCGCCAAAGATCGGTTTAAGAGTTCGAGCCCGACTCGGAAACGTTTGGGCCGATGTCAGCTCGAACAACGAAATCTAGCGTCCGTTCCTTTTCCGCCACGCCGCGAAATCGGTCAATGTCTGCGGATCAGTGGCGGGATAGAGGCCGAAGATGCCGCGCCCGCTATGGACTTCCTCGGCGACGAAATCCTCGAATGCGGTCATCTCGAAGGTTTCCTCGGCGATCTCGTCGGCGAGATGCGCGGGGATGACGATGGCGCCGTCAGCATCGCCGAGGATCACGTCGCCGGGAAACACCGGCGCGTCGCCGCATCCGATCGGAACGTTGATCTCGATCGCGTGATGCAACGTCAAATTGGTCGGCGCGCTCGGCCGGTGATGATAGGCGGGAAAGCCGAGCCTGGCGATCTCGGCGGAGTCGCGAAAACCGCCGTCGGTCACGACGCCAGCAACGCCACGCTTCATCAAGCGCGTCACCAGGATCGCGCCGGCTGAGGCGGCACGCGCATCCTTGCGGCTGTCCATCACCAGCACCGCGCCGGGCGGACAATCCTCGATCGCCTTGCGCTGCGGATGTGAACGGTCGCGGAAGACCTCGAGCTTGTTGAGGTCCTCGCGCGCCGGCATGTAGCGCAGCGTGAAGGCTCCGCCGACCATGGTCGGCTGGTCCGGGCTCAAGGGGTGGACGTCCTGGATGCACTGGATGCGGAAGCCGCGCTTGTACAGCGCGGTGGCGACGGTGGCGGTAGAGATGGCTTTCAGCTTGCTGCGGGTGGTGTCGCTGAGCTTGGACATGTGAACTGCTCCTTCGTCATTCCGGGAGAGATGCTGCGGCGCCCTCTCCCGCTTGCGGGAGAGGGCTGGGGTGAGGGTTCTCTCCACGAGTCCCCCAGCGGAGAGAGCCCTCACCCGGCGCTATGCCGTAGCCGAAGCTTCGCTGCGGCGTCCTTTAAGAACGGCCGCCGAAGGCGGCCTACGCCTCTCCCGCAAGCGGGAGAGGTGAAACAAGAGTCAATAGATCGACGGCTCATCGACCGGCTTGCCGAAGCCGGTTTCAAGAAAATCGAAATCGCAGCCTTCGTTGGCCTGCTTGATGTGGCGCGTAAACATCCAGCCATAGCCGCGCTCGTACCGGCGCTCCGGCTGCTTCCAGGCGGCGCGGCGACGTACGAGCTCTTCCTGCGGCACATCGAGGGTGATGCTGCGGGCGGCGACGTCGAGGGTGATAAGATCGCCGTTCTGCACAAGCGCGAGCGGACCGCCAATATAGGCTTCAGGCGCGACATGCAGGATGCAGGCGCCGTAGCTGGTGCCACTCATCCGCGCGTCCGAGATCCGCACCATGTCGCGCACGCCCTGCTTCACGAGTTTTGTGGGGATCGGCAGCATGCCCCATTCCGGCATGCCCGGACCGCCCTGCGGCCCCGCATTGCGCAGGATCAGCACATGATCGGCCGTCACATCCAGATCGGGATCGTCGACCGCCTTCTTCATGGAGGGGTAATCGTCGAACACCAGCGCCGGGCCGGAATGCTTCAGGAAGCGCGGATCGCAGGCGCTGGGCTTGATCACGCAGCCGTCGGGCGCGAGATTGCCCTTGAGCACCGCGAGCGCCCCCTCCTTGTAGATCGGGTTGGCGACGCTGCGGATGACATCGTCGTTATGGACTTCGGCCCGGGCGATATTCTCCCCCAGCGTCTTGCCGGTCACGGTCAGGCAGTCGAGATGCAGATGATCCTTGATCTGGCTCATCAGCGCCGGCAAGCCGCCGGCGTAGAAGAAATCCTCCATCAGATAGAGATCGCCGCTCGGGCGGACATTGGCGATGACCGGCACCTCGCGGCTCGCCTTCTCGAAATCGTCGAGGGAGATGTCCTGGCCGGCGCGGCGGGCCTGCGCGATCAGATGGATGATCGCGTTGGTCGAGCAGCCCATCGCCATCGCCACCGTGATCGCGTTCTCGAACGCCTTCCGGGTCTGGATCTGTTGCGGGGTCAGATCCTCCCAGACCATCTCGACGACGCGGCGGCCGCATTCGGAGGCCATGCGGATATGACCGGCGTCCGCGGCCGGAATCGAGGAGGCACCCGGCAGCGTCATGCCGATGGATTCGGCGATCGCGGTCATGGTGGAGGCGGTGCCCATGGTCATGCAGGTGCCGTAGCTGCGGGCGATGCCGGCTTCCATGTCGACCCAATCATCATCGGAAATCTTGCCGGCACGCCGCTCATCCCAATATTTCCAGGCGTCCGATCCCGAGCCCAGCGTGCGACCCTTCCAGTTGCCGCGCAGCATCGGACCGGCCGGCAGATAGATCGTGGGCAGGTTCATGGAGGTGGCGGCGAGCAACAGCGCCGGCGTGGTCTTGTCGCAGCCGCCCATCAGCACGACGCCGTCGACCGGATGGCCGCGCAGCAATTCTTCCGCGTCCATCGCCAGCATGTTGCGATAGAGCATGGTGGTCGGCTTCAGGAACGATTCCGACAGCGACAGCGCCGGCAGTTCCATCGGAAAGCCGCCGGCCATCAACACGCCGCGCTTGACGTCGTCGACGCGGCTCTTGAAATGCATGTGACAGGGCTGGGCGTCCGACCAGGTGTTGATGATCGCAATCACCGCCCGGTCCTTCCACTCCTCCGGCGCGTAGCCCATCTGCATGGCGCGCGAGCGGTGGCCGAAGGCCCTGAGATCATCGGGCGCGAACCAGCGCGCGCTGCGGAGTTGGTCGGGGCGCTTCTTCTTGCTTTTGTCGCTCATGTCTGGGTGCCCCACTTCTGGACCGTGTTCCGCTCGATGGTGCGGAAGATCAGGTTTTCGACGATCAGGCCGATGATGATCACCGTCAATAATCCGGCGAACACGGCGGGAATGTCGAGCAGGTTGCGGTTCTCAAAGATGTACCAGCCGAGCCCGCCCTGTCCCGACGACACGCCGAACACCAGTTCGGCGGCGATCAACGTGCGCCAGGCAAAGGCCCAACCGATCTTCAGCCCGGTCAGGATCGAACCGAAAGCCGCGGGGATCAGGATGCGCGCCACATAGGGTAGTCCGCGCAGGCCATAATTGCGACCGACCATGCGCAGCGTGTTGGACACGCCCTTGAAACCGGCATGGGTGTTGAGCGCCACCGGCCAGAGAACGGAATGAATCAGCACGAACACAAGACTGCCATTGCCAAGCCCGAACCAGATCAGTGCAAGCGGCAGGAGCGCAATCGCCGGCAACGGGTTGAACATCGCCGTGATCGTCTCGAGGAAATCCGTGCCGATACGGGTCGAGATCGCGAGGATGGTCAAGATCGAGGCCAGGGCGATGCCGGCGGAATAACCCATGAACAGTACTTTTAGCGACGCCCAGGCCCGCATCGGGATGGTGCCGTCGCGCACCTTCTCGAACATGGTGACGAGGGTATCATGGAAGGTCGGGAACAACAGGGGATTGTCGAGCCACAGACCGTAAGCTTCCCACGCTGCCGCCAGGAAGACAATGATGAGCCCCTTGCGCACAAAGCCGTCGTCCCAGAGCAGCTCCCACACACTCAGCTTGCGCTCGACCTCGCCTGCGGCCGGCGCGGCCACTGCATTGCTCTCGCGCAGCAGGATCGTTGCTTCTCCCATCGCGCCTCTCCTCAGTGTGCGGTTGCCGGCTCAGCGAACAGCAGATCGTGTATCTGCTTCTCCAGCCGTGCAGCGCTGCCGTCTTCGCTGGAGACGCGGTCGACGTCAACGACTTCGGCCTTCACCCGGCCCGGATGCGGCGACAGCAGCAGGATGCGGTTGCCGATCTTGATAGCTTCCGCGATTGAATGGGTGACGAACAGCACGGTGAACTTGGTATCAGACCAGAGCTGCAGCAATTCGTCCTGGCAAGTCCGACGCGTCAGCGCGTCCAGCGCCGCGAACGGCTCGTCCATCAGCAGAATGTCCGGCTCCATCGCCATGCCGCGCGCGATCGCGACGCGTTGCTTCATGCCGCCAGACAACGTATGCGGATAGCTATCGACCACGCGAGTCAGCCCGACCTTCTCGATATAGGCCCGAGCCTTCGCCTCGGCTTTCTTGCGAGGTAGCCGCCGCGCGGTCAGGAGCGGAAACATCACATTCTCCAGCACGGTTTTCCACGGCAGGAGTTGATCGAACTCCTGGAAGATCATCATCCGATCGGCGCCCGGCTCGACGATCTCGCGGCCGTCAATCCGCATCTTGCCCTCGCTGGGCCGCAAGTAGCCGCCGACCGCCTTCAGCAGCGTGGATTTGCCGCAGCCGGACGGCCCGAGCAGCACGAAGCGATCGGAGCGATCAACCGTGAAGGAGACGCGTTCGGTCGCTGTGATGACCGCGTTCGACGTCTTGTAGCGCAGCGTCACATCGGAGACGTCAAGGAGCGGCGCCATGGGATCAACTGCCCTTCAGGTCATGCGCGACCGGCAGGTAATAGTCGGTCCACGCCTTGGGCTGCGTCTTCAGCGTGCCCGTCTTGAAGAGATGGTTGGCGAATTTCATGGTGCCCTGCGGCTCCAGATTCCACTCCATCATGCCGGGCTCCTTCAGCCAGGCCAGCAGATCTTCAACTGACGTCTTGTCGCCAGTGATCTCCTTATAGATTTCGACCGCGAGCTTGGGATCGCTTCGGATCAGGTCATGCGCTTCCTTGGTCGCCAGCCGCACGGCCTGGATGATTTTTGGATTGGCGTCGGCGAATTTCGTCGTGGTGAAGAATTGCGCCTGGCTAAGCGGGCCGCCCATCACGTCAGGCGAGTTCAGCACGACATGCGCGCCCGGCACATTCTTCAGCTCAAGGAAGGTATAGGGAGGGATCGAGAAATGACTGCGCACCTCATGCTGCGGATTGGACATTGCCGCATAGGCGTCGGGGTGGCCGAGCTGCACGGTGTTGGGATCGAGCTTCGACCATTGATCCGAGCCGAACAACTCGCCTGCCGCGATCTGCAGCACGATGGCCTGCGTCGAGACCTTCACGGTCGGCAACGCGATTTTATCGTTCGGCCCGAAATCCTTCAGCGACTTGATGTTGGGATCGCGGCTGATCAGCGTCATCGGCTGCGCGGAAGTGGCGACAATGCCTTTCACGCCGCCGCGGGTCCGATCCCACAGCAGCAAGAGATTGCCGGTGCCGGTATTGAGGATGTCGACGCCGCCCGCAAGCAGCGCATCGGTCTGCGCGCCGCCGCTGGAGAATGTCAGCCATTTGGTGGTGATGCCGGGCACGCCAAGCGCTGCGGCATGTTTCTCGATCAGCTTCTGCTTCTCGATAATGTGGCTCGGAATATAGAAAATACCCGGCTGCCGCGACAAGGCGATTTCCGTCTTTTGCTGCGCCAGTGCCGCCGGTCCCTGCAGCAAACCAAACGCCACGGCGGCGCTCGCAAGCGCCCGCCACATCATCCTGTTCATTACGCGCTTCCTCTCAGGGTTGCGGATTGACCACCCCTGCGGAAATGCACTAATGTATTAGTGCATCGTTGGCAAGCCTCTCGCGGGCGTAACGGCAATTCAAATGGATCCACCGGTCATCGGCCAGCGTCGTGTCGTCCCGCGATCGAGCGGGCTGCTCGATCGCGACCGTCAGGCGGCGCCGCAAGTGTTTGAGCGCCTGCGCGGCATGATCATCGCACTGGAACTGCCGCCGGGCTCACCGCTGTCGCGCGCCGCGCTGGCAGAACAGTTCGGGGTGTCCTCGACGCCTATCCGCGACGCGCTGAAGCGGCTCGAGGAGGAAGGTCTCGTCGAGGTGTTCCCGCAATATGCGACGGTCGTCAGCCGGATCGACCTGCGCCGCGCGCAGCAGGCACATTTCCTGCGCCAGGCGGTCGAGCTGGAGATCGTGCGCGTGCTCGCGCTGCAACCGGACGAGGCGCTCGTCGCCGATCTCAACTCCACCATCGCGCGGCAACAGCAGTTCGCAAAGGCCGGCGCGTTCGAGAAATTCATGGCCGCCGACAACGAGTTCCACGCGCAGCTATACGAGGCCGCCGACAAGCAGGAAATCTGGACCCTCATCCGCAGCCGCAGCGGCCACATCGACAGGTTGCGCCGGCTGCATCTGCCCTCGCCCGGCAAGGCGCAGGATATCGTCCGCCATCACAAGCTGATCGCCAAGGCTATCGCCGGCGGCGAGCCGGAGGAAGCGCAAAAACATCTGCGAACCCATTTGTCGGGGACGCTGAGCGAGCTCGCGCAGATTCGCGCGCGGCATCCGCACTATTTCAACGACTAGAGCTTCGGTCCTGATGGAATCAGAACCGAAGCTCCAGGTTTTTGTTTTGACGCGTTTTCTTCACGCGAACCGGTGTCCACTTCGCTCGAAAACGCTCTAATGCGCGCGGCGCGCAGGCGTCGAACTGACTTTTCTTCGAATTGTCATCCCGCTTCGGCTCTTTGTAGGAGCATGATCTCCGCGCAAACGCTTTTGCGTTTGTCGCGAGCGAAAAACCGATTTCCACTTTTCCGGATCATGCTCTAGCATCGGTCGCCCGGGCCATGGCGACACCCCGTCGCCTGGTCCGGACAGAGGAAGGCCGCGACCGCACAGATGACGCTCACAACCAGACTCGCCATCGCCATGATTGCGCTGGTTGCGATCACAGTGGGCGCGGTCGCGTGGCTGAGCCATCGCAGCCTGGAACAGGAGATCGTGCCGCGCGTGCTCGACCGGATCGAGGCGCATTCGCGCTTCGTCGCGGGCGACCTCGCCACCTATACCGACAGCGCGCGCGCCGACATCGTGATCTTTCGCGATTTTGCCGCGGTGATCGGAATGATGCGGGCCCGTCTCAATGATGGAACGGATCCGGTCGATCATGTCGGCGAGGCAGTGTGGCGCGAGCGGCTGGAAGGCCGCCTCGCCGCGCAGCTTGCGATCAAGCCGGCTTACGCGCAGCTGCGCTATATCGGCGTTGCCGATGGCGGGCACGAGATCGTCCGCGTCGACCGTTCGGGGCCGCATGGCGCCGTTCGCGCCGTGCCCGAAGCAGAGCTGCCGCGCGCCGGCGACGCGCCCTATGTCCGCGACACGCTCGCGCTTGGCGTCGGCGGAATCTATGTCTCGCCGGTCGAACTGGACAAGGACGCCGGCGCGGCGCAGCCGGCGCCGATCCTGCGGGTGGCGACGCCGGTGCCGGCGACCGACGGCAAGCCGTTCGGGATCATCCTGATCGAGATCGACATGCGCAGCGAGTTGGACCGCGCGCGAAACTCGGTACGGCAGGGCGAAACGGCCTATGTGGTCGACGGCAGAGGCAACTACCTCGTCCATCCCGACCGCACGCGCGAATTCGGCGGGCAGACAGGATCGGGAGCCGACTGGCGGCGCGACTTCCCCTATCTGGCGTCGGCGCAGGGGACCACGCAGGGCTTCTCGCGCATGGTCGAAGGCGCGGGCGGACGGCCGAACGGCGTCGCGCTGGCGCCCGCGCTGCTGGTCGACAATCAATGGATCGCGGTGATCGAGACGGTTCCGAACGCGGTGTTCATGGCGCCGGCGGCGACGATCCGCAACAGCTCGATCGTGGTCGGCCTGCTCGCCGTGCTGGCCGCGGCGGGACTGGCGATCCTGATCGCGAGATCGCTGATGCGGCCGATCCGGCAATTGACGGCGGCGGTCGAGAGCGTCGCACAGAAGGGCACCGACGCCATTCCGGTCGACGCGCCGGGCGAGACCGGCGTGCTGGCGCGCGCCTTCGTGCGCGTGATCAGTGAGGTGAATGCCAAGACGGTTGCGCTCGAGCGTGAGGTGGTCGAACATCTGCGGACCGAAGCCGCGCGCGACCGCCTCGCCGGGCGCGAGCGCCTGTTCAGCGCCGCGGTCGAATCCGCCAACGACGCCGTCATCACGGAGTCGCTGGACGGCATCGTCACCGGCTGGAATCCGGCCGCGGAGCGCCTGTTCGGCTACACCGCGACTGAGGCGGTGGGCCGGCACATCTCGCTGATCGTGCCGCCCGACCGCGCCGCGGAGACCGACGACGTGCTGCGCCGGATCGGCTGTGGCGAGGCGATCGCGAACAACGAGACCGTGCGCCTGCGCAAGGACGGCAAGCCGGTCGAGGTCTCGCTCTCGATCTCGCCGATCAAGTCGGCATCCGGCGCCATCATCGGCATCTGCAAGACCGCGCGCGACATGACCGAAAGCCGCAAGGCGCAGGAAAATTTGCTCGAGAGCGAGCAACTGGCGCGCGGCATCATCAACAGCGCGCTCGATGCCTTCGTGCAGATCGATCAGAAGGGCATCATTCGCTACTGGAATCCGCAAGCCGAGAGCCTGTTCGGATGGCCCCGCGACGAGGCGCTTGGCAAGAACGTGTTCGAGCTGCTCGGGCGGCCGGACGGCCCGCTCAAGGCGGCGCTGGGGGCCTTCCTGCACTCAGGCGGCGTACAGTTGCAACAACCGCGCCGCGAGGTGCAGGCACGGCGGCGCGACGGCACCGAGTTCACCGCGGAACTGAGCATCGCCGCGCTGAAGACCCGCGACGGCTTCGTGTTCAACGGCTTCGTCCGCGATCTCACTGATAAGATCGCCGCCGAAGAGCGCATGAGGCAGGCCGAGAAGATGGAGGCCGTCGGCCAGCTCACCGGCGGCATCGCGCATGACTTCAACAACATCCTGACCGTCATCACCGGCACGATCGAGATCCTGGCCGACGCGGTGAAGACCGAGCCGCAGCTTGCCGCGATCACCAAGATGATCGACGAGGCGGCCGCGCGCGGCGCCGAACTCACGCAGCATCTCCTTGCATTCGCCCGCAAGCAGCCGCTCGACCCGCGCGAGATCGACGTCAATCTCCTGATCGTCGAGACCACCAAGCTATTGCAGCGAACGCTCGGCGAGCATGTCGAAATCGAATCGATCTTCGAGGACGAGACCTGCCTTGCCATCGTCGATCCCAACCAGCTCGTTACCGCGATCCTCAACCTCGCGCTCAACGCCCGCGATGCGATGCCTGATGGCGGCAAGCTCGTGCTCGAGACGGGAACCGTGTTCCTCGACGAAACCTACGCAAGACTGCAGGGCGACGTGCGGCCGGGGCGCTATGCGATGATCGCGGTGAGCGACACCGGCACCGGAATTCCCTCCGACATCATCGACAAGGTGTTCAATCCGTTCTTCACCTCGAAGGGGCCCGGCAAGGGCACCGGGCTCGGCCTCAGCATGGTCTATGGCTTCATCAAGCAGTCGGCGGGGCACATCAAGATCTACAGCGAGGAAGGCCACGGCACCACGGTCAAGATGTACTTGCCGCCTGCGACCAGCGCCACGGCCACGATCGAGCCGACGCTCACGGCGAAACTGCAGGGCGGCAACGAAACCATCCTCGTCGTCGAGGACGACAAGCTGGTGCGCGATTATGTGCTGACGCAATTGCACTCGCTCGGCTATGTCACGCTGGATGCCGCAAACGCTGCCGACGCGCTCGCCATCACCCGCGCCGGCAAACCGTTCGACCTCTTGTTCACCGACGTGATCATGCCCGGCATGAACGGCCGCCAGCTAGCGGAAGAGATCCACAAGCTGAAGCCCGACGTGAAGGTGCTGTTCACCTCGGGCTACACCGAGAATGCCATCATCCATCACGGCCGGCTCGACGAAGGCGTGCTGTTGCTGGCGAAGCCCTATCGCAAGTCGGACATGGCCATCATGATCCGCAAGGCGCTGGCTGGATAGCGACGCAATCGATCGCATCAGACGTCGCAATTAGCCCGCGCAAAAAAGACGATGTCGTCCGGGCCTTGAGCCGGGACGACGGCTAGGCCGAGCGCTGCTGTTGCTGCTGCGCGGTCATGACGATGCGCACGAGGTCGGCGGCGTTCCTGGCGCCGAGCTTCTTCATGATGTTGGCGCGGTGATCCTCGATCGTGCGCGGGCTGATGCCGAGGTGACGTCCCGCTTCCTTGTTGGAAGCGCCCGCCGTGAATTGTTCCAGCACCTCGCGCTCACGCCGCGTCAATGGCTCGCGTCCCGGGAAATGCAGCGTCGCTATCTGCGATGCGGAACTGTCGGCCTGGCGCCGCGTATAGGCGCCGATCGCCTCGTCGAGGCGAGCGACGATCTCGCTGCCACGGAACGGCTTCTCGATGAAGTCGAGCGCGCCGTTCTTGATGGCGCTGACGGCCATCGCGATGTCGCCCTGTCCCGAGATCATGAAGATCGGCGCCGGATACTCCTCGCCGTGCAGTTCCTTGAGAATGTCGAGGCCGGATTTGCCGGGGATGTGGACGTCGAGCAGGATGCAGGCCGGCGTCCTGGTTCGCGCCACCGACAGCAGCGCGGCGCCGTCGGCGAAACAGATCACCTGATAGCCGGCTGCGGACAGCACCATCGAAAGCGTGTCGCGGACGGCGGGATCGTCATCGACTACGAAAATCTCCCCGCGGGAGGGGGCACTCTCAGCCATAGGTCATTCCGTCCCTACTGGTGAAACCTGCAACCGAAACAATGGCTCCGACCGACATCGCATCGCATTGGCCCGTATTTGTACGGGACGACGGCTTAACGCACAAGTAGCACCGCGGTCCCTAAAGATAGGCTCCCGTGGAGAATGCGCATGCAGAAAGCTGCAGGAAACAATATCGCCGCCGAGGCCGTCGATGGAAACGACGCCTATGAATCGATCGTCTCGGACCTGATGTGCCTGATCGGGCAGGTGCAGGCGAGCCTGTCGCGGATCGAGAACGCAATCGTCTGCGAGACCTCGCTTGCTTCCATGGAAGCCGCCGACGCCGACATTTTCGTGCTTGATGACGTCACGCCCCGCTATGCCGTAGCGGGAGCGGCGCTGAAGGCATGCGACGCCGGCCTCGGCGCGGCCCTCGAGTTCCTGCTCGAGGCGAAGGCAATGGAGCACCAGCTAAACTAGAGCATGATCCGGAAAAGTGGAAACCGGTTTTCCGAAAAAGATCATGCTCAAACAAAGAGCTAGAGCGGGATGACGATTCGAGGAAAAGTTATCGCGCTTTAGCCGGCCGTCTTGGGGCTTTCAGTTCCCGACGCCGCGGCGAGGCGCTTTCTCACAGGCTTGCCCCGGATGAACTGGATGTCGATCTCGGTGCCGTTGACGCGGACCAGTTCGCAGCGGCGGTAGGCAAGCCCGGTCGAGGACAGCAGCAGGAAGAATTCCTTAAGGTTGAGGCCCTGGATGGAGCCTTCGACGTTCAGGGCCGCGTCATTCTCGGAGATGGCGTTGAGCACGCAATTGCGCCGCCAGGTTCCATCGATAGCCATGATGCATACCTCATAGCCGCGACTGAATGTCACTCGCTCCGCTGCCCTGCTGGTCTCCTTCATCGTCAGCGTCCTCCGATCGCGGCCATCCTGGGCATTGCGGCAGCCGCCATCGGGGCGACCGCGGGACGGGTGCCGGTCGGCCGATAGAGGCCGCGCTTTTCAGGACAGGGTTTGAAGACGTCGGTCAGACCGACGACGGTTTCGGCCGCGCCGAGCACCAGGAAGCCATCTCCTTCGAGCGACCTGGTGAGGCGGTTGAAAATATTGATCTTGGTGTCCTGGTCGAAATAGATCAGGACGTTGCGGCAGAAGATGACGTCGAAAGTGCCGAGCTGCGCGAAGTCATGCAGCAGGTTGAGCTGCCGGTGCTGCACCATCGCGCGGATGTCGGCGTTGACCTGCCAGAGCTCGCCGTTCTGCTTGAAATACTTCACCAGCAATTGGATCGGCAGGCCACGCTGCACCTCGAACTGGCTGTAGATTCCGGCCTTGGATTTCTCCAGCACATCCTGCGACAGATCGGTTGCGAGGATCTCGGTGCGCCAGCCCGCAAGCTGCGCGCTCATCTCCTTCAGGCACATCGCCAGCGAATAGGGCTCCTGCCCGGTCGAGCCGGCGGCGCACCAGATCCGGATCGTCCTGCGGCCCGCCCGCGCCTTCAACAGCTCCGGGATGATCGTATCGCGGAAATGATCGAACGGCGCCTTGTCGCGGAAGAAGAAGGTCTCGTTGGTAGTCATGGCCTCGACCACCTGCGCGATGTGGCGAGCCGATCCGCCCTTCATCTTCTGCACGAGATCGTCGATGCCGGAGAGACCGCATTTGCGCGACAGCGGCAGCAGGCGGCTTTCGATCAGATATTGCTTGTCCGCGGACAGATCGAGACCGGAATGGTCCTTGAGCAATTTGCGCAGATACTCGTAGTCGGAAGCGTTCACGATGGCCTCTTGGCGCAAAAGATTTCGAATGATCAGGCGGGCATCGAGGCCGCACACAGGCCGACTTCGTGGAACTTGGCGGCGATGATGTCCTTGTCGAACGGCTTCATGATGTATTCGTCGGCGCCCGCCTCAAGCGCGCGCGAGATGTGATCCATGTTGTTCTCGGTCGTGCAGAACACGACCTTGGGCAGGTCGCCGCCAGGCAGCCGGCGCAGATGGAGCAGGAATTCATGGCCGTCCATCACCGGCATGTTCCAGTCGAGCAGCACCGCTGCGGGCATGGCACGACGACAGGCGTCCAGTGCCCGCTCACCGTTCTCGGCCTCGATGATCTGGAAATTGAGTTCTTCCAGGAAGCGGCGCGCGATTTTCCGCACCACGCTGGAATCATCGACGACAAGGCAGGTCCGCACCTGCTCGCCGACACGAGGATCGTCCATCTGAATTCGCCTCTCGATTGTTCTTGTAGATGCTGATCAATCGATAGGCCTTGGCGGCTCACAACCACTTAATTTTACCGTCCGTGCGAATACGGATGGCATGTTGATACCGTGCGGCAGGGAACCGCCGAGGCGCGTCATCGACGGCCGTCGCGCGCCCAGACACGAAGACAATGAATTCGCTGGAGTTTTCGCGTGTGAGGCGGAGCCGGCAGGCTCAGGCCGCGGCGCGCTGCTGCTCGCGCTGCATCAGCTTGCGGATTTCCTTGAGCGCCTTGTAAAGCGCGCCATCCGCGACATGACGGTTAACCAGATCGAGCGCCTCGCGCGTGCTGGCATCGGCCTCCCGCAGCTCCTTGACGAAGCCGAGATAGGCGGTCCGATAACGCTGGACCTCGTTCTTCAGATACATGGTCTGGACGCAGTGATAGAGCCGCCTCGCCGGGGTGTTGGCGGTCTCCGCGGTCACGGTGTCCCGTTCGCGCAGGATCGGCGCTTCGCCGTCGATCAGGAAGGACGTGCGGGTGCCGGAATTGATCAGCACGGTCTCGCCGATGACGATCCGTTCAAACGGCTTCAGCTCGACGCGTAACGGCATGATCGTCTCCTTTTCTAGGCAACGGCGCGGGGGCATGCTCGCCCTCAATCTTCGAAATCTTCGTCGCGCAAACCGGCAGCAGGTGCGACGCCATCCGGTCTCGCAATTCGTCAGTCCGAAAGCGGCGGAGTTGCCTCCGCCGCTTCCGTGTTCGGTTTCGTCGCAGCGCTCAGCGGAGGAGCTGGAGCACGCTCTGCTGGCTCTGGTTGGCAAGCGCCAGCGCGGACACCGCGATCGACTGGCGGGTCGACAGCGCCTGGCTGTTGGCCGCTTCCTCGTTGGTGTCGGCCAGCGTCAGGTTGGACGAGCCGGTCTGCAGCACGTTGATCAGGTTCTTGGAGAAGTCCTGACGGATCTGCACGATCGACAGGTTCGAACCGAAGGCCGACGCCTGCGAACGCAGCGTGCTCGACGCGTTGTTCAGCGAAGTGAGAACCGTCTGGGTGCTGTCGTTGTCGATGAAGTCGGTGCCGGCAGTCAACGACGCCAGGCCGAGGCCGGCCGGATCGTTGGTCACGCCGTTGATCGTCAGCGTCGACTTGCCGGTTTCGTTGAACACCAGCTTGAGCTGATCGCCGTTCAGCAGGTTGATGCCGTTGAAGGACGCATCCTGCGCCGTCGTCTTGATCTGGTCGATCACCGTATTGTACTGGCGGACCAGATCGGCGCGGGTGTTCTGCGCGTTGATGTCCTTGACAGGCGCGGTCGTGGTGAGAGTCCCGAGCAGACCGCCAGCACCCGTGGCGCTGCCGGTGATCTTGCCGGTCAGATCAACCGACGCATCGTCGTTCGCAGTCGTGATGCTCAGCTTGCCATCGCTGGAGATCGAAGCCGTCAGGTTGCTGTCGGCGAGCTTCTTGTTGAGGTCGTCCAGGGTGTTCACCGCACCGGCGCCGGTTCCGATGGTGATGTTCTGAGCCGCTTTGGTGCCGATCGCAGCGATGCTGAGGACCTGGTTATCCTTGGTATTGGTCGGCTTGGTCTCACCGGCCGTAAGACCCAGCTTGGCGAGGACCGTGCTGGACCCACCAAGAGTGATGCTGTTGGTCTTGTCGGCGGCGGCGTTGCTGATGGTCAGGACGTTGCCGGCGCTGACCGACGACGTGCCACCGGTGATGCCATTGATCGCGGTAAGAACATCCGCCACGGTCGAGTCGGTGGCACCGGCAGTGTATGTCAGGTTGATCGTGACGTTGCCCGCAGCGTCCGTGGTCGAGGCCGCGGTGGCACCAGCGCCGCCGGTCGCGAACGTGATCGTCTTGCCGTTGACGGTGAACGAGTCGCCATTGGCAAAGCCAGCCGCGGTGGTGGTTTCGGTGCCGGCCAGGTTGGTGACCGCGGTGCCCGACACGGTCGCGGCCGTATCGGCGTTGCCGAGCAGGTTCGTGGCCGTCGCGCCGGTCACGGCCGCCGACGTGGCGGTCGACTTGGACGAATAGCCTGAGGTCGCCTGCAGCGCCTGGTTGGCGATCGACTTGGCGCTGTCGACCAGCTTCTGCAACGAGGTGATGCCGGTGTTGGCTGCCTGCAGCACCTGCACGCCATTGCCGATGCCATCGAGCAGGTTGTTGATGTCGCTTGCGCGGTTGTCGAGCGAGGCGGCGGTGAAATAGTTGGTGGGATTGTCGAGGGCCGAGTTGACCTTCTTGCCGGTCGAAAGGTGGCTCTGCGTGGTGGCGAGCAGATCAGCGGTCGACTGCAGCGAGAGCAGGTTCTGGCGAACCGAAGCCGAGAGAATAATGCCGGACATAGTTTGATACCCTTCTGGATGAACACACGATTGACGCAGCCGCCGGAAACTTCACTCCGGCGACCGTGCCACACTGTTCCGGCGGCGCTACCCGTTCGTTAAATCGCTCCTCAGTACAAATACCCAGAAACTCCGCGCGCAGACGCATTTCTCAGTAGTTCTACTGAGATGATCGCAAGTGTGAACGCGCAGATCGAAACAGCAGCACGCATGATGGATTGCGATCGCGGATCGCACAGCAGCAACTCTCGTCGTCGACAGACAAAGCGAGCGTGATGGATTTGGAATGTTTCGTGCTCGTCTCGTCGGAGAAGACAGCCACGTTGCGCGAACAAGTTCCTTTCGATCGTGCGTGGTATTTCGCATACACACAGCGCCGCCATTCGCACAGCCGTTTCGCCGTTGATCGCTTGTCCCACCTCGCACGAATCAGCGCGCGATTTTTGGTTCGGTCGCAAACGAAAACGTCTATCTGCCCGGTAAGGTGTATAGCCACGCGCGTGTAGCTCTTGTGCAATCGTGAGGGAAAGCTATTCTTCGCGCTATCCGACATGCCATGAGTAGGTGACGCGAGACGGTGAGCTCCCGCCTTTCGGCAGGAGAAGGAATGTCTGGATCATCGCGTCCGTCCAATCATCTGTTGCAGACTCTGCCGGCGGCGGAAATCGAGTTGCTGCGGCCGCATCTCGCAATCGTCGAGCTGACGAAAGACGCCGTGCTGTTCGAGGCCGGTGCGCCGATCGGCGATGTCTATCTGCCGCATAGCGGTGTGGTTTCACTGATCGTCGGCTTCACGGAAGGTGAAACCGTCGAAGTCGCCAAGATTGGACGCGACAGCATTGTCGGCGGCACTGCCGTGCTCCATGACGGACCATCGCTGGCGGATGCCGTCGTCATCATACCCGGCATCGCCTCGGTTCTCGCAACCGATCGCCTGCGCGCCGCGATGGAGACGAGCAGCACTCTGCGGCAAGTTCTGGTCAGGCACCAGCAGGCGATGTCCGTGCAGGCCCAGCAAGCCGCGACATGTCATGCATCTCACACGGTCGAATCCCGGCTGTCACGCTGGCTGCTGCACGCGCGAGAGTTGTGCGGCGGAGAACCACTCCCGTTGACGCAGGAATGTCTGTCGCAGTTGCTCGGCGTCCGGCGTAATGCCATTTCGATCGTGGCACACGCATTCCAGGAAGCTGGGCTGATCCGCTACAGCCGCGGGAATATCGAAATCATCGATCTCGAAGGTCTGCAGAAAACCGCCTGTGAGTGCTACACCGTCGTGAGGACGCAATGCGGTCGACTGCTCAACACGGAATGAGAAGCCTCTGGAGCACTTTCGGTTCTGATGGAATCAGAACCGAAGCTCCAGATTCTTGTTCTGACGCGTTTTCTTCACGCGAACCGGTCTCCGCTTCGCTCGAAAACGCTCTGAGCAGCGGAACCTGCGTCGCTGAGGCCACAGTCGCCGACGAGTATCAAACGACATCAGTCAAATGAACAGGTTTTCCTTGCCCGCGATGCGTGGCAAGGCCATCTTGCAACTCGGTCAGCGTGTGTCAGCTGCCAGGCCGAGATACGCTCTAGCAATGAGGCAGGAGACTGCTTTGGATTCGGTTCCTCGTTCGCCGAACGGATTCTTGTCCGCGCTGTCGGCATCCGATTTCGAACTGATCCGCCCGCATCTGCGCACAGTCGATCTCATCCAGGACATGGTCCTGGTCGAGGTCGATGAAGTGCTCAAGCGAGCCTACCTGCCGCAGAGGGGTGCGATTTCCCTGGTCGTAAAGCTCGCGCGCGGCGAGCACGTGCAGATCGCCTTGGTCGGGCGCGACAGCATCTTCGGCGCGTTCGCCGCGCTGGGGGACGCGACCGCGCTGAACTGCGCGGTGGTGGTGGTGCCCGGCATCGCTTCGACCATCGAGCTCGAGCAGCTTCGCCTCGCCGCCGACCGCAGCGCGACGTTGCGCTACGCGCTGGCGCGGCACGGGCTTGCGGTCGATGCGCAGGTCCAGCAGACCGCCGGCTGCAACGCTTCGCACACCGTGGAATCGCGGCTCGCACGATGCCTCCTGCACACCCGCGACCTGTCCGGAAGCGACAAGATCGTGCTGACGCAGGAAGCGATGGCGCAGATGATCGGCGCGCGCCGCAACAGCGTCTCGCTGGTGGCGCACACGCTTCAGCAGGCGGATTTCATCCACTACAGCCGAGGCCATATAGAGATCACCAATCTCGACAGCCTGATGAAGACCTCTTGCGAATGCTACGCGACGGTGAAAGCCCAATACACCCGCCTGATTCAGGGGTACGAATCGGTTACGCCATAAGCGCGACCGCGCGCTTGCTTCCCGCGTGGAAACCCGGCCGTACTTCTACGGCTCTCAATTTTCACGGACGGCTAAGCTTAACCGGCGATAATCGGAGTGCACACGGGAGAGCTGACATGTTCACGTTCGAAACGACGGACCAGAAGGAAGCCAGGCGTTTTCGGATCGCACAGTTCAACGGCAGGATCGCAACCGCGCATTCGGCCGGCGCGACGGTTACGGGCCACGTTCGATCCATCGTGGAGAACAAGTCGCGCGTTCCGGCGGCCTGGACCATCACGATCATCCCGGAAACGCCGAAGCCTGCTGCGGTAAACCTGCGGCCAGCCCCGCGCATCCGCACCTTCGCGGAAGATTACATCTGAATCACCTCGTAGCCCGGTGACGCGAATGCGTAAGCCAGGAGATCTGTGCCGATGTCGACCAGCGGCCCCGGATTACGCCGGCGCTTCCTTATCAATTTGAATCGAATCGTTGTTTGCTCAAGCGCAAGCTCGGCGCAAGCGCATCGTGCTTTGTTGCGCTCTACTGCTTCGACCTGCCGCAGGCATAGGCCGTGCCCGGCGGCCGTCGCGCGCCCAGCGCGAATTCGGTTCTGATTGAATCAGAACCGAAGCTGTAGATTCCTGTCTTGACGTGTTTCTGCGCAGATAAGTCTACGCAATCTGCCTAAACTTGATTGCGACGCAGGCCTGTGCCCGCTTCGCTTGAAAACGCTTCCAGCGCTCAGGACGACTGCATCAGCGCCTTGCGGACGAGATCGGCGGTGTTGCGTGCGCCGAGCTTGCGCATCGCTTCGGCGCGATGGCTTTCGAATGTCCGCGGGCTGATCTTCATGCGTAGCGCGCCTTGCTTGTTCGAATAGCCCTCGCTGATGAGACGGAGCACCTCGCGCTCGCGCCTCGTCAGCGGCTTCTGGCCGGCCTTGGATACAACCGTCACCTTTGGCGGCGGGCTTTCGTCCTTGATGCGCGCAGGCGGACTGTCCCATCCCGCCTTCTGATCGATAACGGGAGCGGATCCCGGATGAACCTCCGAAATCTGCTTCAGCATCGCGCAGACGCGCTCGGTCTGCTGCAGGGCGTTCTCGACCACCTGCTGCAGGTAGATTCGGGCTGCCGGCGAATGCGCGAACTGATGACTGTGCTGCTTGATCTCGTTCATGTAGAGCAGGAGCGCCGTCATCGGACCGTTGAACTGGCGCGCGATCGCAGCGCCCGCCTCTTCCGTAGCGCGCGCACGCTGTGCGGCGAGTTCCACAATCTCACGATTGCTCTCGAATGGGGCGCGGTCTTCCATCCACTTCGACAGATGTGACCCGTCGGCTCGATGCTCGTGCTGTGTCATGCGACCGATCTAGCGACCCTAAGGCTGTTCCCGCGTTAACTCGGCACTCAGTAGGAATACTGAGAACGCGACCATGTGTTGCCAGCTCACAAGGAAATAGAGGCAGACGCGCCTAGAGTTTGCAACAATTCTCGCAGGAATGTGGCAAATCTCAGTATTTCTACTCATAGGGAAAATACTGAAATTGTGGCGGAATGGCGTAGTTTCACGAGCATATTTGTGAGTTCCATGTGGCGGGTCCCGAACGCGCAGCGAATCACCGATGACGCGAATGGCAGCGTACTATCGATGCGCTGGTTCGAGAGCTTTCCAGAGGACGCTTATGCGGGCCTGTCGACGACCACGCGGCGCTTGCACTGAGATGACACGAACATGAGGTCGGCGCGCGATGCGTGCGCGAGAAGTCAACCCGCTACAGTGCATTGCTGCATGATTTGTGATCGATGCGCGGCGCCTCGCACCGGGGTTTGCGATTTACAGCTTTCACCGGCATCGCGATGATCGCGATCTCGATCTTCACAACGATGAAGGGAGACCGCGATGGCGCGAGCAACCGGATCATGGCTTGCGATGGCGACCTTGGCTTGCGCCTTGACGCTCTCATCAGCCGCGAATGCGCAGACCGCGCCCGCGGAGAATGCAGCGCCGCCGACCGCCGACAATGCGGTGATGATCACGGTGTTCCTGAAGCACGATCAGTCGCGCCCGCTCAGCGAACTCAACGCACAGCTCGAGAAGCAGGGCTACTACAAGGCCTTTCCGCCCGTGGGCGTCGAGGTCGTGAGCTGGTATGTGATGATGGGCATCGGCCAGGTGGTGACACTGCGGCTGCCGGCATCGCGGCTCCGCGAGGTCAATCGCGCGCTCGAGGACAAGGCCTGGGGCGCCTATCGCACCGAATTCTATCCGACCTATGATTACAAGGCCGTCGGCATGGCCGCGCACGAGAAGGCGCAATAATTAGCAATAGTTGATTGTCTGTCTCGGCGTGGCGCCAGCGAGGGCGCGTCACGCTTCATGGCAACGCACCCTTGCTCTCAGCTTGCGCCATGGCGGTCAGTTCGGCTTCGTTGATCGTGGCCCCGGATGCATCGAGCACCGAGACCGTGCGGAACCCGTCGTCGCGAAACTCCTCCATCTTTCGCAGCGCCGCCGCCGCCGTCGCGAGGATGACGGAGACGCCGCCGGGACCGTTCCTCGCAAATACCCGGAACATGATCCCCCAGCCCCTGACGTGCTCTACGCCGCCAGCGCGACGCGCGAGGTCGATTTCCGCCGGTACGGCTTGCCGCCCGGCGATCCCGATGGATCGGGGTCGAGCGCCGACAGCGCTTCAAGTACCTCGTCGATGCTGACAGCGCTCTTGGCACCCGGAAGTTCACGCAACGCCGGATTGGACGAAACCGCAGCCGCATCCGACGCCCATGACGCCAGCACGGCGCGCTTTTCCGCCACCGACAGCCGGGCATCCGCCAACACATCGCGCGGATGGTCGTAAACCGATGCCGGGTGCAGGATGACATTCAAATCGACGATATTGTCAGTGCGATCGATCATTGGTTGCTCCCGTTACTTGTTCAGGCACGTGTCAACCGTCCCGCCCGGCAGGTACACCGGGCGGGGCATCCGTCTGCGTCGCGAACGCGTTACGCCGCTTTCGCTTCGAGTTGCTGCACGTTGGCTGCCGTCGCGCCATCGATGGCGATCCGCCGCGGCTTCATGGCCTCGGGCACCTCGCGGACCAGTTCGATCTTCAGGAGTCCATTGTCGAACGCGGCGCTCTTCACCTGCACGTAATCGGCGAGATTGAAGTGCCGCTTGAACGGCCGCGCCGAGATACCGCGATAGAGGTATTCATGTTCGACCTTCTCGGACTTGCTGCCTTCGATCGTGACCACGTTGCTCTCGGCGGTCACCAAGATCTCGTCGGGCGAGAAGCCCGCGAGCGCAAGCGATATCTGGTAGCGATCTTCACCAAGCCGTTCAATGTTGTAGGGCGGGTAATTGTCCTCGCCCGTACGTGCCGCTGCGTCGACGAGATCGAACAGGCGGTCGAAGCCGATGGTCGAGCGCCACAGGGGAGCAAAGTCGTAGCTGCGCATAGCCAAATCCTCCAATGAGCAAGTTGGATACGAGCGGCACCGGACAGAACCGGTGCCCGTTCTGGTCCAGACCCATCAGGCGTCCGGACGCCATCCGTCGGATGGCGAAAAAAATCTTGGAAAAGGCCGATCCAGTTTCAAGGGGAGGCTACAAAAAATTTTTTAGCCCTTCGACGCAAGGCGATGCCCCCCGACATACGCGGCTCTCACCGCGTTTGTGAGCGCAGGCGACTTGGCCAGCTCAGCGGGTAAAGGTTGGAAGCAATCGACGGTGCCACTTGTTGCGATGTGGATCGCTTCGTCGCGTGCACTCGTCGCAATGATGCCAGACAACCCCTCGCGCTCGTCTGGCGCGCGGCGAGTCCGGGGACACGACCGATCAAGGCCTCAGGCGTGCGCCCTCGGCTGCTGGCTCAGCTTCTTGGCCAGCGTCTTCAAATCTTCGATCCGCCGGCTGCACAACAGCCGGGCGAATTCGTCGGCATCGATGGAGGATTGCGGAAGGACGGGCGGTTGGCGCAGCTCCCGGCGCCGCCAGAACAGCCGGGAGAGACGCTGCAGCAGCTTCATTTTCTTGAGCCTCGATGAGAGCCTGCGCGGATAAGTCGCCGAACCGGTCCTTGGTTCCGCGCGTTGCCCCTTTCCCCGTTCTTTTCCGCAAAGAGCAGCCGCCCCGCTCCCGCCGAGGCTCCCGCTTTCGCATCCGCGTAATAATGGTGGGCGACAACCTTGCCGGCCGCTGCCGCCAGGCTCATTCTCCCGGCGCCACGCGTTCAGGGGGAAGACAGATGCCTGAGCCGGACCTCACCGGCGCTCCGATGGGCGGCACGCTCGTGCCCGGCGGGGCGATATTCCGCGTCTGGGCGCCGCGGGCCAGCGCGGTCCATGTCTCCGGCGACTTCAACGATTGGAGGCAGGATGCCGGTTCGCTGATGTCGGAGATCGGCGGCGGGCACTGGGCGAGCTTCGTGCCCGGCCTGAAGGACGGCGACGCTTACCTGTTCTACGTCGAGGGCGTCGGCTCGTCCGGCTTCAAGCGCGACCCGCGGGCGCGGCTGCTCAGCGTCCAGCCGTCCTTTCCGGCCTGCAATTCCGTGCTGCGCGATGCCGGGCGATTTCCCTGGCGCCTCGAGCGCTTCGTGCCGCCGGCATTCAACGACCTCATCGTCTATCAGCTTCACGTCGGAACGTTCGCGCCGCATCCGGACAACGGGGATGGCAAGTTCTTCGACGTGATCGAGCGCGTGCCGCACCTCGCCGCGCTCGGCGTCAACGCCATCGAGCTGCTACCGATCCAGGAATTCCCGACCACGTTCAGCATGGGCTATAACGGAGTCGATCTCTATAGCCCGGAGAACCAATATGCCGAGGCCGACGAGGCAAAGCTCGGCCGCTATTTGGATCGCACCAACGCGATCCTCCAGGCGGCCGGCCACGCGCCCTATCCCGGCGTCGACACCCTCAGGCACAGCGACGACCAGCTTCGCGCGCTGATCGACGTCTGCCATGTCCATGGCATCGCCGTGATCTTCGACGTCGTCTACAACCATGCCGGCGGCGGGTTCGACGACAAGAGCATGTGGTTCCTCGATCGCCACCTGCCCGGCGACAACAACAACAGCCTCTATTTCACCGACAAGGGCTGGGCGGGCGGCCTGGTGTTCGCGTTCTGGAACGATGGCGTCAAACAGTTCCTGATCGACAACGCCACGTTCCTTTATGAGGAGTATCGGATCGACGGCTTCCGCTTCGACGAAGTCAGCGTGATCGATCGCTTCGGCGGCTGGGGCACCTGCCAGGACCTGACCTCGACATTGCGCGTGCAAAAACCCGAGGCGATCCAGATCGCCGAATATTGGCCGGTCAATGCGTGGATCGTGAAGGATCGCAGCGAGGGCGGCGCGGGCTTCGACGCCACCTGGAGCGACAGCATCCGCAACAGCGTGCGGGCGGCGATCGCGAGCGCCTCACAGGGCGCCAACGCACGCGTGCCGATGTCAGCGATCGCAGACGCGATCGCCGCGATCAGCCTGGGTAGCCGCTGGCGCGCGGTGCATGCGATCGAGAACCACGACATCGTCTATATGGGACGCGACGAACGGATCGCGGCGCTCGCCGACGGCAGCAATCCGCGCTCCTGGTATGCGCGCAGCCGCAGCCGCGTCGCGCTTGGCCTCCTGCTGACCGCGCCTGGCATTCCCATGCTGTTCATGGGCCAGGAGATGCTGGCGTCGAAGCCATGGAGCGACACGCCGAGCGTGGACACCGAAATCGGCTGGGCGGCGTTCGACCGTGGCGATGAGGTGATGGCCGGCTTCGTGCGCTTTGCGCGCGAGCTGATCGGCCTGCGCCTGAGGACGCCGGGGCTGCGCGGCGAAGGTTGCGCCGTCATCCACGTCCACGACGACAACCGCGTGCTGGCGTTCCAGCGCTGGGTCGAGGGCGACGGCGGCGATGTCGTGGTGGTCTGCAGCCTGAACGAAAGCCCGCTCCACAACTACGCGATCGGCTTTCCCGTCGCGGGCCGCTGGCGCGAGATGTTCAACAGCGACATCTACGACCGTGAGGTGACCGTCACCGCCGATGGCAGCGTGCACGCCGACGGCCCGCCGCTGCACGGCTTGCCCGCGTCCGCGGCAGTGACGATCCCGGCGAACGGGCTGTTGGTTTTCGCGCGGGGCTAACGCCATCGCTGGCATCTGTCCGGCGCCGGCCGATGACATTCCCGCGCGGGTTCCGTTATGCTAGGCCTTCGTTCGAGCGGCGCTCCCCGCCGCGATGCAAGTCGAAGAGCAATGGCCGCACCTCACGTTCCGCAGATCGCCCTTTATCGCCGCTGGCTGCAGGAGCAGCGCGGCCTGAGCTTTTCCAGCTTTGAGGACATGCGCCAGTGGTCGGTGCGCGACCTCGACGCCTACTGGCAGAGCATCTGGGACTATTTCGGCCTGCGCTCGCCGACGCCGCACCGCGCGGTGCTGGCGGAACGGAAGATGCCGGGCGCGGTCTGGTTTCCCGGCGCGTCCGTCAATTACGCCCAGCAGGTGTTCCGGCACGTCGAAGCCGCCGATGCCGCGGGCCTGGCGGCGATCGTGAGCAGCGGCGAAGATGGCGTGCTGAAAGCGACGAGCTGGCCCGAACTGCGGCGACAGGCGGCCGCGCTTGCGGTTCATCTGCGGGAAAAAGGCGTCAAGCCCGGCGACCGCGTCGCGGCCTATCTGCCCAATATCCCCGAGACCATCATCGCCTTCCTCGCCACCGCGAGCCTCGGCGCGATCTGGAGCGTGTGCGCGCCCGACATGGCGGCGCCGGCGGTGATTGATCGCTTCAAGCAGATCGAACCGAAAGTGCTGATCGCGTGCGATGCCGTCACCTATGCAGGCCGGCGGCATGACCGCCGCGCCGTGGTCGATGAGCTCCGGCGCTCGCTGCCAACGGTCAAGCATTTCATCCTGCACAGCGACGCGGAGAGCGCCGAGACGGCCGATCCGCTGCTATCAGCGATCTTCGCCCGCCGCAGTCCCGCGATCGATACGTTCGAGCCGGTGTGGCTGCCGTTCGATCATCCGCTCTGGATCGTCTATTCCAGCGGTACCACCGGCTTGCCGAAGCCGATCGTGCACAGCCATGGCGGCATCATCATCGTGGTGCTGCCGCTGAACACGCTGCACAACGATATCGGCTGCAGCTATCAGCCGAACTCGTTTGGCGAACGCTTCCATTGGTACAGCTCGACCGGCTGGATCATGTGGAACTGCCAGGTCAACGCGCTCCTGGGCGGCACCACCTGCTGCATCTTCGACGGCAGCCCCGGCGGCTCCAAGGACAAGCCGGACTGGACCACGCTGTGGCGCTTCGTCGCCGACGCACAGGTGACAGTGTTCGGCGCGGGCGCAGCGTTCTTTGCCAATTGCACCAAAGCCGAGATCGATCTCGCCGCCGTCGGCGACCTCTCACACCTGCGCGCGCTCGGCTCGACCGGATCGCCGCTCAGCGCCGACACGCAAGCCTGGTTCAACGAGCGCTTCGCCGCGCTTTCAAAGGTCAATGGCAACGCCGCGCAGGCGGACATGTGGTGGGCGAACATTTCCGGCGGCACCGACTTCGCCGGCGCCTTCATCGGCGGCAACAGGGAATTGCCGCAGACGCCGGGCACGATGCAATGCCGGATACTGGGCTGCGCCGTGGAGGCATTCAACGAGCAGGGACGGCCCGTGATCGACGAGGTCGGCGAACTCGTCTGCACCGAGCCGCTGCCGTCGATGCCGCTGCGTTTCTGGAACGATCCCGGTGATGCGCGCTACCGCGCCAGCTATTTCGAGACCTATCCGGATAATTTCGACGGCAGCGGACGCGGCCCGGTGTGGCGGCATGGCGACTGGCTGAAGGTCGCCGCCGACGGTTCCTGCGTGATCTATGGCCGGAGCGACGCCACCATCAACCGGCACGGCCTGCGCATGGGGACGAGCGAACTTTACTCGGCGATCGAGGCGCTGCCGGAGATCCTGGATTCGATGGTCGTCGACCTCGAATATCTCGGGCGCGAAAGCTACATGCCGCTGTTCGTGGTGCTGCGTGATGGCATCGCGCTCGACGAGGCGATGAAGGCAAGGATCAACAAGGCGATCGAAGCCGGCCTGTCCCGCCGCTTCCTTCCCAACGAGATATTCCAGGTGCCCGAAATCCCGCGCACGCTATCGGGCAAGAAGCAGGAGCTGCCGATCAAGAAGCTCCTGCTCGGCCATCCGATCGAGAAGGTCATCAACAAGGATGCGATGGCCAATCCGGGTTGCCTGGAGTGGTACCTCGCTTTTGCGGGCGACTATCTGCAGAAAAATACGGGCGCCGCTTGAGGCGGCGCCCGCATTCTAGGTTTTTGTTTTGACGCGTTTTCTTCACGCGAACCGGTGTCCACTTCGCTCGAAAACGCTCTACGTGGACTGAAGCGTCCGCTTCTTCACCCGCTCCAGCCACTCGCGCGTCAGCACGAGGTCCGCCTGCGAGAGCTGGTGTCCGGCCGGCAGGGTCCGATGCGTGACATCGGCGCCGGCATCGCCCAGTATCTCAGCCAGCTTCGCCGAGTTGGAGGCCGTTACGATCGGGTCCATCTGTCCCGCGGCGACCAGTACCGGCGCGCCGGCCAGGTCGGGGCGCGGTGGATCGGACAGCGGCACCATCGCGCGCAACAGTATCGCGCCCGAAAGCGTGCCAGGGCGAAGCAGCATCATGGCTGCGGCGATGTTGGCACCGTTGGAATAGCCGACCGCCACTGGCGCGCCGATGCCGAGACGCCGGCGCATCGCGTCAACGAAGTCGGCCAGTTCGGCAGCACGCCGCCGAACGTCGTCCTCGTCGAACACCCCTTCCGCAAGACGGCGGAAGAAGCGCGGCATCCCATTCTCCAGCATGCGGCCGCGCGGCGACAGCAGCGCCGAATCCGGCGACAGCATCCTGCCGAGCTCCAGCAGGTCGCTCTCGTCGCCGCCGGTGCCGTGGAGCAGCAGGAGGGGCGGCGCGCCCGCCCGTTCCGCCGGCTCGAAGCGATAGACAAAGGGTGTCTCGTTCGTCATGCGACTTCTCCCAAATCAGGCAGCACGCTTTCGATCTCCTTGCGATGCCGCTCGAGGAACGCCGGCAGCTTCAAGGTGTGGCCGAGGCTCTCGACGGGCTCATCCACCGCAAAGCCCGGAATGTCGGTCGCGATCTCGAACAGCACGCCGCCGGGCTCGCGAAAGTAGATCGAGCGGAAGTAGTTCCGATCCCTCTGCTCGGTCGGATGCAGGCCGTGCGCCGAGACCAGCTTCTGCGCCATCTGCCCCTGCTCCGCATCGTCAGCCGCGCGGAACGCGATGTGATGCACCGAGCCGACGCCCTGATGACCGCGCAGGAAGCCCTTGGCCTCGTAGATGTCGACGATGCCCCCTTGGGCGTCACCGGGAGCAGCGAAGCGGATCACCGAACCCTCGCGCGCGACCTCGCGGAAGCCGAGCACATCGGTCAGGATGGCCGCGGTCTTCTCGGCGGTCTCGAGCAGCAAGGTCACGCCGTGGAAGCCGCGGATCGCGTGCTCCGCTGGGACGTCGCCATTGCTCCAGGCCGGCTCATCTTCCGCGCCGGGAATACCGACGAGAGCGAGCGCCATGCCATCGGGATCGGTGAACGGCAGCACCGACTCACCAAACCGCTTCTCCAGCGGCTGATGGGGGATGCCCTTCTCGACGAAGCGCTGCACCCAATAGCCGAGCGAGCGCGCCGGCACGCGGAAAGCGGTCTGATGGGTCTCGCCGACGCCACGACTGCCGGCGGGGGCGCCCTCCCACGGGAAGAACGTCAGGATGGTGCCGGGATGGCCAACCTCGTCGCCGTAGTAGAAATGATAGGTCGTGGGATCGTCGAAATTGACGGTCTTCTTGACGAACCGCAGGCCGAGGTCGCGCGTGTAGAAGTCGAAATTCTTCAGCGGGTTGCCGGCGATGGCGGTGACATGATGGATGCCAGACATTGGTCTCTCCTGGTTAACTCGGGAACCCGATCGGGCTCGTTGAGTGCAATATCGGCCCGCTATGTTCCGAGAACAATCCATGCTTTCATGGAGCCACTGTCTACGAATTGAGGACAATCGGCCGGAGGCAAGATGGACAAGGTCGCGAGCTTGCGGGCGTTCGTGAGGGTCGTGGAGACCGGCAGTTTCGCCGAGGCCGGCCGACAGCTTCGCCTCTCCCGCTCCGCCGTCAGCAAGTATGTGGCCGAGCTCGAAGAGAGCCTCGGCGTGCAGCTCCTCAACCGCACCACCCGCCATGTCAGCACCAATGAGAGCGGCCAGATGTATTTCGAGCGCGCGCTCTCGATCCTGTCCGAACTCGACGCGGCGGATCAGGCGGTGTCGCAGGCGCAATCGGCGCCGCACGGACTGCTTCGCGTCAACGCGCCGATGTCGTTCGGCACGTTGCGGCTCGGACCGGCGGTCGCGGACTTCATGGGGAAATATCCGAAGATCCAGCTTCAGCTCGTCCTGAGCGACGACCTGCTCGACCCTGTGCAGGACGGCTTCGACGTCACCTTACGGATCGCGGAGCTGGAATCATCGAGCCTGATCGCGCGCAGGATCGTGCCGATCGACCGCATCGTCTGCGCCTCGCCGGATCACCTGGCCGAGCACGGCACGCCGACCCATCCGCGCGATCTTCGCGAGCATGTCGCGCTGACTTACGGCTTCCTGCTCACCGGCAACCAATGGAAGCTGACGGGTGCGGATGGCGATCACTGGATCCAGCCATCCTGGTCGCTGTGCGCGAACAACGCAGAGGTGCTGCGCGACGTCGCCGTGAAAGGGCACGGCATTGCGCTGATCCCGACCTTCATCGCCGGCGATGCGCTCCATACCGGCGCGCTGAAGACCATCCTTTCGGACTATCACGCGCCGCCGCTGACGCTCTACGCGATCTATCCTCCGACCAGGCACCTTTCGGTGAAGGTGCGGCTGTTCATCGACTTCCTGGTCGAACGCTTCGGCGCGGGAGCGGATTAGCGCGGGAGATAATCCGCCGTGCTCACCAGCGTCCCATAGGACGACCCCAGCGCGGCCATGAAGGCAGCGTGGACCTGCGCGGCGGGAACGTTGACCCCGCCGAACGCAAGGTCGCGCGTCGCGCAGGCGTCGTGCACAACGGTGGCCTTGTAGCCGAAATCCGCCGCCGCGCGAGCCGTCGCGTCGATGCACATATGGCTCATTGCGCCCACGATCACGACGTCCTCGATGCCTTTCGCATCGAGCGCCTGCTTGAGCGGAGTGTCGCGAAACGAGTTGGGATAGTTCTTCACGATCACCGTCTCGCCGTCGGCCGGCTGGACGGACCCATGGATTTGCGCGCCATCCGATCCCGCGACAAAGAACGGCGCATCCGGCCGCACGAATTCATGCCTGATGTGAATGACCGGATCGCCGCTGGCACGGGCAGCAGCGATGACGCGCCCCGCGTTGGCCGCGGCCGCGTCGATCCCGACCAGCGGCAGCCTGCCGGAAGCAAAATAGTCGTTCTGAAGATCGACAACGATGATCGCGCGCTTGCTCATGGCCGGACCGTCCTTTCCGCAGATTGGTCTGTACGTTTCTGGACAAGGCTAGGCCGGCCATCGCATGCTGCAAATTGGCGATACCGACATAAAACGGGTTGATACCGACAGATGGTTTCCCGAGGCCCCACCGAGATCGGGCTGGTGCATTATCCCGGCGCGCAGCTCGCCGCGATCCATGGCCTGACCGATCTGTTCGGCGCCGCCGACCGGATTGCGACCCGACATCGCAAACGCAAGTCCGCTCTGTTGCGGATCAGCCATTGGCAGCAGGCGGAGCCGGACAAGTCGCCGGCGCGGGTCTTTGACAGCGTCCCGGACAGCGATGCGAAGACAGCGCCTGCCGCGCTGATCCTGCCGCCGAGCCTTGGCGATCCGCCCACGCCGGAGAAGGCGGCGCCTTTCGTGCGATGGCTGCATGATTATCACGATGCGGGCGTCACGCTCGGGTCGGTGTGCGCGGGTGCATTCCTGCTCGGCGAGACCGGCCTCTTGGCAGGACGATCGGTAACGACGCACTGGGCCTACGCCGAGCAATTCCAGAACCGTTTCCCGGAGGCGCGCCTCGATATCGACCGGCTCATCATCGACGATGGCGACATCATCACCGCCGGCGGCGTGATGGCCTGGACCGATCTAGGCCTGAAACTGGTCGACCGCCTGCTCGGGCCGACGGTGATGATCGAGACCGCACGCGTCTTGCTGGTCGATCCGCCTGGCCGCGAGCAGCGCTACTACAGCGTGTTCGCGCCGCGGCTGACCCATGGCGACAAGGCCGTGCTCAAGGTGCAGCACTGGCTGCAGGCGACCGGAGCGAAGGACATCGCGCTGGCAACACTCGCGGCGCGCTCCGGATTGGAAGAGCGCACGTTCCTGCGCCGCTTCCAGAAGGCGACGGGCCTGACGACAACGGAATATTGCCAAAGGCTGCGCGTCGGCAAGGCGCGCGAATTGCTGCAATTCAGCCGCCTGCCCGTCGACCGGATCGCCTGGGACGTCGGCTATGGCGACCCGAGCGCATTCAGGAAGGTGTTCATGCGCATCACCGGCCTGACGCCGGGCGACTACCGGCGCCGCTTCAACGCGGAGTGAGGTTTGGCGCCCTCTCCCGCTTGCGGGAGAGGGCGGGGTGAGGGTGCTTCCGCGATTCACGCTGTTCGAACATGTGGAGAGAGCCCTCACCCGGCGCTACGCGCCGACCTCTCCCGCAAGCGGGAGAGGTTAAAGACGGCTCGACTGCATCACACCAGGAACACGGTCGATCCCGTGGTCTTGCGGGCGGCGAGATCGGCGTGGGCCTTGGGGGCGTCCTTGAGCGGATAGGTCTGGTTGATCTCGATCTTGACCGCGCCTGATTTCACCACGTCGAACAGTTCGTTCGCCATCGCCACCAGGTTCTCGCGCTTGGCGCCATAGGTGTTCAGCGTCGGACGGGTCACGTACAGCGAGCCCTTCTGTGCCAACAGGCCGAGATTGAGCGGCTCGATACTGCCGGAGGACTGGCCGAACAACACCGCAACCCCGAGCGGCGCCAGGCAATCCAGCGATTTCAGGAAGGTGTCCTTGCCGACGGAGTCGTAGACAACAGGCACCAGATTGCCTTCGGTGATCTCCTTGACGCGGGCGACGAAATCCTCGCGCGTGTAGACGATCGTGTGCGCGGTGCCGTGGGCTTTGGCGAGTTTCGCCTTTTCGTCGGTCGAAACCGTGCCGATCACGGTGGCACCGAGATGCTTCGCCCATTGGCCCAGGATCAGCCCGACGCCGCCGGCCGCGGCATGCAGCAGGATCGTGTCGCCGCTCTTGACCCGGTAGGTCTGGCGAATGAGGTACTGCACCGTAAGACCCTTGAGCATCATCGCGGCGGCAGTCTTGTCATCGATGCTGTCGGGCAGTTTGAGCAGACGGTCGGCGGGGATCAGCCGCTCCTCGGCATAGGCGCCGAGCGGCGAGTTGCCATAGGCGACACGATCGCCCGGCTTCAGGTCGGTGACGCCGGGCCCGACTTCCTCGACGATTCCAGCGCCTTCGCTGCCGAGGCCGCTCGGCAGCGGCACGCCATAGACGCCCGCGCGGTTATAGATATCGACAAAGTTCAGGCCGACTGCGGTGTGACGGATCCGCGCTTCGCCGGGACCGGGCTTGCCGAGCTTGACCTCCTCCCATTTCAAAACCTCGGGACCACCGGCCTGATGGAAACGAAAGGCGTGTGTCATGAGAAACTCCTGCAGCACGGGATGATTGTGAATCTCAGCGAAAGCGGCGAATGCAATCCATTTCGCCGGCCGCAGACCATATCAGCGTGCTGCACGGCGGCAAGCAGCGCCCACGGTCATCTTGCCGTGAGCCCGTGACGCAGTGCAAAATTCTTCCAATCAGATCCGACGCAGCAGAGATAATCTAGTCCTGCAACGGAGGATCGAGTCAGATCACCACGACGACCTTGCCCAGCGCGCGCCGGTCGGCAAGGTGCTGGATCGCCTTGCCGCCCTCCTGCAGCGGGAATTCGGCGCTGATGCCTGATGACAGCATGCCTTGCGAATACCAGGACTGGAGCGCCCGCCGGTTCTCGGCGAGGCGTGAATCCTGCGACAGCGTGAAGGTGCGCCAGTTGATCCCGAGCACATCGCAATTCTTCAGCAGCGGAAGGTTGAGCGGCAATGACGGAATGCCGGCGGTGAAGCCGAGCACGAGATAGCGCCCGCCCTCTGCGATACAGCGAATGGCGGTTTCCGAGAGCCATCCGCCGACGGGATCGATGATCACATCGGCGCCGTGCGGCCCGACCGCCTGCTTCAGCCGCGCAGCGAGCTCGCGACCATCCCCTGTTGTGTCGGCCGAATAGATCACGCCTTCAGAGGCGCCATGCTGGCGTGCGAAGCCGAGCTTCTCTTCCGATGAGGCCGCAGCGACGACGCGGGCGCCGAGATTGCGCGCGACCTGCACGGCGGCAATGCCGACGCCTCCCGCTGCGCCCAGCACCAGCACGGTTTCGCCGGCGCGCACGCCGGCACGGGTGTGCAGCGCGTAATAGGCCGTCTCGAAGATGAACTGCATGACCGCGGCATCGACGAACGACATGCCCTCGGGAATCGGGCTGCAGCGCGTGGCATCGACGGCGACGAACTCCGCCATGCCGCCGGTTCCGGTCCGCGCCGCGACCCGATCGCCGACGCGCAGCCCGGCAACCCCTTCCCCTGCCGCGGCCACGACGCCGGCCACCTCGGCTCCCGGCGCGAAGGGCCGCGGCGTCTTGACCTGATAGCGATCCTGGATCGTGAGAAGGTCCGGATAATTCACGCCGCAAGCCTTCACCGCCACCAGCACCTGCCCGGGTGCGGGCACCGGCTCCGGTACATCGAGCAGCCGCAGGGTTTCGGGCCCGCCCGGCTCGCAACTCATCAACGCGCGCATCAAATGTCCTCCGGCGGTACTCCCGTCAGCGACAAATGAAAAGAAGTCCCGCACCCGCAATGACGAAAACGATCAGTTGCGTTGACCTTGCCTGCCACAGGAATGGTGGCGACGGAACAATCCCGGCGCTAACATGCCAATGCCATGCCGGGAGCTTCCGCCGCACTTCGATCATCACGCGCTGCGCCGTCGCGTTCAGCGATCGATTCCGGCTATGTCGGCCTGGTCCTGAGCGGCGTGCGCGAGGCCGGCTTCGATATCGACCGGCTGTTGGCGCGCGCCGGCATCGCGCCCGAGCAACTCGAGAAGCCGGGCGCCCGGCTGCCGCAGGACCAGTTCGCCCGCCTGATCGCGATCCTGACCCGGGAAACGCGCGACGAACTCTGGCTCTTGTGCAACCGCCCGATCAAGCCCGGCACCTTCCGCATGATGTGCCGGCTATTGATCCGCTCTGCCAATCTGCGGGAGGCGATCCGGATCGGCTGCCAGTTCTATCATCTGGTCGCCGACGATTTCGTGGTGCGGCTGGCGGAAGGCCCGGATGACGCTTCGCTCTACGTCACCGACACCATCGCCCAGCCGAACCGGCGGCGCATGGTCAACGGCGCGATCCTCTTGTTCGCCTATGGGCTGATGTGCTGGCTGGTAGGCCGCCGGCTGCCGCTGATCACCGTTCACTACGTCTTCCCGGAAGAGCCGTTCAGCTCGGAGCTCGAGCCGTTCTATAGGGCGCCGATGCTGTTCGACCAGCCGCGCACCGAAATCCGCTTCGATGCCGAATTGCTCGATCTGCCGATCATGCCCGACGAGGAGCGGCTGCGGCGCTTCCTCGCTTCGATGCCCAATGCGCTCCTGGTGCGCTACCGCGACGACAGCAGCATGGCCGAACGCGTGCGCGGCATTCTCCGCCGCAACCTCAAGCGTCCGTTGTCGTTTGAGGACATCGCCGGGATGCTCGCCGTCTCGCCGCAGACACTGCGCCGCCGCCTGCTCGACGAAGAGAACTGCGGCTTCCAGGACATCAAGGATCGGCTGCGGCGCGACCTGGCCACGCATCTATTGCAGAAGTCCCGCCTGTCGCTGGAAGAAATCGCGGTCTCGCTCGGCTTCTCCGAGCTCAGCACCTTCCATCGCGCGTTCCGGCGGTGGACCGGCGTAACGCCCGGCGAGTTCCGCGAGCGCCGCGGCCCTGCCGCAAAATAGTAGCGTCGGATTCCGCCAATCGGATTGGCATGCGCGGTCATTCAATGATGCAGCCTTGATGCGGATAATCCCGGCAAGGCCGATGTTCTCGGCCAACACGGGGAAGAAATGCCAATCCTGCGCCAATGGGCTGAACGTCATCCCGACAAGACCGCCGCGCTCGTCGCCTTTTCCGACCAGGCGATGACCTATGGCGAGCTCGATCGCCGCGCCAATGCCGTCACGCAGCTCCTGATCTGGATGGGGCTCGCCGCCGGCGACGGCATCGCGATCATGCTCGACAACGACCCGGCCTATTTTGAGCTGATCTGGGGCGCGCGCCGCCACGGCGTCTATTACACGCCGGTCAGCACGCATCTGAAGCCCGAGGAGGCGGCCTATATCGTGCGCGACAGCGGCGCCAAGCTGTTCTTCGTCGCCGCGCGTTTTGCGGACGCGGTCCAGGCGCTGCTCGCCGACAATCCGCACCGGTCCGCGGTCTACGCACTCGGCGGCGCGTTGGATGGCAGCTTTGACTATGGCGCGGAGCTTGCCCGCTTCGATCGCCTGATCGAGATTCCCGACGGCCCCGTCGGCAAGGATTTCTTCTATTCCTCAGGCACGACCGGCAGGCCCAAAGGCATCAAGCAGCCGCTGTTCGCCAATCTTCGTCAGGCGCAGGCCTCCGGCGACTGGGTGCGCGACAATTTCGGCTTCGCGGAGGATACGGTCTATCTCTCTCCGGCACCACTGTACCATGGCGCGCCGCTTCGCTTCACCATGCGCACGCTGGAGAGCGGCGGCACCGCCGTGATCATGAAGAAGTTCGTACCGGAGCAGGCGCTGGCCGCGATCGAGCATTACCGCGTCACCCACAGCCAGTGGGTGCCGACGATGTTCTTCCGCCTGCTCGCGCTGCCTGACGAGATACGCGCCCGCTACGATCTCGCCTCGCATCGCTGCGCGATCCACGCCGCCGCGCCCTGTCCGCCCGAGCTGAAGGAGCGGATGATCGAGTGGTGGGGGCCGATCGTCTGGGAATATTACGCGGGCTCGGAGCGCAACGGCGCCACCTGCATCTCCACCGCGGACTGGCTGACCCATCGCGGCTCGGTCGGGCGCGCCTGCGTCGGCACTATCCATATCCTCGACGAAGCGCAGAGCGAGCTCGGCCCCGGCGAGATCGGCGACGTCTATTTCGACGGCCCGCAATTCGTCTACCACAACGATCCCGAAAAGACCGCGCGCTCGCGAAACGCCAAGGGCTGGTCGACCATCGGCGATGTCGGCTATCTCGATCACGACGGCTATCTCTATCTGACCGACCGCCGCTCGCACATGATCATCTCCGGCGGCGTCAATATCTATCCCGCCGAGATCGAGAATCGCCTGGCGCTGCATCCCGATGTGGCCGATGTCGCCGTGTTCGGAATCCCCAATCCGGAGTATGGCGAGGAGGTCAAGGCCGTGGTGCAGCTCAGGGAGCCGTCGAAGGCATCATCGGCGCTTGCGACTGAGCTGATGGCGTTCTGCCGGGACGGCCTGTCGCACGTCAAATGCCCGCGCTCGATCGATTTCGCGGCCGAGCTGCCGCGGCAGGAGAACGGCAAGCTGTTCAAGCACGTGCTGAAGCAGCGCTATCTGCAGCCGGCCTAACCGGATCATCAACAACGAAGACAGGAATAGAGCATGAAGAAGCTCATGGTGGCGACCTGTGCGATCGCATGGGCGGGGTTGTCGTTCTCCGCATTCGCTCAGGAGAAGAACTACGGACCAGGCGTGACCGATACCGAGGTCAAGATCGGCCAGACCATGCCGTATAGCGGCCCGGCGTCGAGCTTCGCGGCGATCGGCCGCGCGATGACCGCTTACTTCCAGAAGGTGAATGCGGAAGGCGGCGTCAACGGCCGCAAGATCAACCTAGTCTCGCTCGACGACGGTTATAGCCCACCCAAAGCCGTCGAGCAGACGCGGCGATTGGTCGAGAGCGAGGAGGTGCTCGCGATCGTCGGCACCTTCGGTTCGCCGACCAACTTCGCAACGCAAAAATATCTGAACGCCAAGAAGGTGCCCGGCCTGTTCCTCGGCACCGGCGCCAACCGCGTCTCCGAGCCCGCGACCTATCCGTGGTCGATGGGTTGGCAGCCGAACAACCATGCCAAGGGCGTGATCTACGCCAAATACCTCCTCAAGGAGCGGCCCAATGCGAAGGTCGCGGTGCTGTTCCAGAACGACGATTTCGGCCGCGACTACGTCAAGGGCTTTCGCGACGGGCTTGGCGACAAGGCCGCGACGACGATCGTCAAGGAGCTCAGCTACGAGATTGCCGAGCCGACCATCGACTCGCAGATCCTGATCCTGAAAGCGACCGGCGCCGACGTGTTCCTCGACATTTCGACGCCGAAATTCTCCGCGCAGGCGATCAAGAAGATGGCGGAAACGAAGTGGGATGCGCTGCACCTGCTCAGCGATGCCGCCGGCTCGATCTCCAGCACGCTGGCGCCGGCGGGGCTGGAGAATTCCAAGGGCGTCATCACCGTTGCCTTCCGCAAGGATCCGAACGATGCGGCATGGGGCGACGATGCCGGCGTGAAGGAATATCTCGCCTTCATGAAGCAGTACATGCCCGAAGCCAATCCGTCCGAGACCTATCACGTGTTCGGCTACGCGACGGCGCAGACCTTCGTTCACGTCTTGAAGAATTGCGGCGACGACCTGACGCGCGAGAACCTGATGAAGCAGGCGACCAGCATCAAGGATCTCGTCCTCCCGATCATGCTTCCCGGCATCAAGCTCAACACCACCCCCACGCGCTACACGCCGATGAGCCAGGAACAATTGATGCAGTTCGACGGCGTGAAATGGAAGCCGATCGGCGAGGTGATCGACGCGGAGAAGTGAGAGCGCGGTCTCGGGAATTTTACCTCGCCCCGCTTGCGGGGAGAGGTCGGAATTCGAGCGCAGCTTGAATTCCGGGTGAGGGGGTGCCTCCGCAAGCTCGTCTCAAACCGTCTTCGTGGAGATAGCCCCTCACCCTACCCTCTCAGAGCGAGCTCCGCTCGTCTCGGCCCCGTGAAGAACGGGGAGAGGGAGGCGCAGGGCACTTGCGCTCTTCAGTCTATTCACACTCGCGCAGCACCTCCCGCGCGATGGTCATCTTCATCACTTCGGTGGTGCCTTCCGCGACCTGCGCGATGCGGCTCTGGAAATAGAGCTGGCCGAAGCGGTTTTCCCTGAGCACGCCGAGCCCGCCATGGATCTGGATGGCGCGATCGATGACCCGGCAGGCCGCGAGCGGCGCGAAGCATTTCACCATCGCGGCTTCCTTGCGTGCATCGAGGCCACGATCGAGCATCCAGGCGGTCTTGTAGACCATCAGCCGCGACTGCTCGAGGTCCATCTCCGATTCCGCCAGCATCCATTGAATGGCCTGCCGTTCCGCGAGCGGTTTGCCGAACGTCTCGCGCTCACGCGCCCGTTTCGCGGCCTGCGTCTGCGCCCAGCGCGCGGTGCCGGTGAGGCGCGCACCGATCACGGTGCGGTTGCGGTTGAGCTGGTCCATCATGTAGCGGAAGCCCATGCCCTCCGCGCCCAGCATGTTCTTCGCTGGGACCACGCAATCCTTGTACTGGTAGTCGCAGCTCCGGCCGAGATAGGTGCCCGGCGCCATGGTCTCGTATTCGCGCAGCACCGACACGCCGGGATTGGGATAGTCGACCAGGAACAGGCTGATCCCCTCATAGCCCTTGGTCGGATCGGTCACGGCGTAGCAGAGCAGATATTTCGGCGTGATGGCAGGATGGTTCGGCGGCGGCGCCCAGCGCTTGATGCCGTTGATGATGTAATTGTCACCGTCACGAACGGCGGTGGTCTTTATCCCGGCCGCGTCGGAGCCCGCGCCCGGCTCCGAGATGTTGATGTGGTAGAACTTGTCCTCTTTCAGGATCGGATAGAGATACGCTTCCTTCTGCCATTCCGGCGCGACGTGAAGCGCGGGATGCGGATCGAGAAAGCCCGACCAGGTCGCGAGCAGGCCATGCATCACGGGCGACCTTACGATCTCCTCGTAGACCAGGCACTTCGCGACCGTGCCTAATCCCTGCCCGCCGGCTTCCTTCGGCACCGCCAATCCCCTGAAGCCGTATTCGCGGAATTTCCGCACCACGCCCATGAAGATGTCGTGCGGCACGGCGTAGTCGTCCGTTCCCCAGTCATCCTCGAGCGGGCGGCAGACTTCCTCCACAAAGGCAGCGGCCCGCGCCTTGATGTCGCGTTGTTCCCTGGACAGTTCAAAATCCACTGTGATCTCCAACCCTTGTTTTGCAAGGCTGGAGACTAGGTCGGCTGCGTCAGGGCGATTATGGCGTGGAGAGCCAATCTGGTTGGCTGATTGCATCAGGCCGGGAAACCTTGCTGGCTTCGTCCTTCGCGTCGCTCGATGACGCCGCGGTGTTTAGCGCGCGGAACTCGCGAAACAGGTCGGCAGCTCCCCAGTTGCTCAGCCATCTCTGGCTGAGCAAGCGCAAGTCGATGCTCCACGGCTGGCCTGAACCGGCGGGCATGGCACCGTGCCATAGGAACAAAAAACGCAGCAATCGCCTGGCTTGGGCTTCAGGTGAGCACCGCATGCCTTGCAATCGTAGAAGAACCTGCAAGCATCTAGCGGCATGATTTCCATCTGACGATATCCGCAGTGTGGGCATGTGACGATGGATTGCAGAATAAGTGAGTTGTCCTGCATCGCCGCATCCCGCCAGAAGTAGTCTCGAAATCAGCGCCATGAGTATAGCGCCGATACGGCCTCGAGGGGACGAAAACGAGATTGCGGATGACGCGGGAACGGACGGTGCCCCGCAAGGTCGCTTCTCCCGAGCAGAATCCGACCAGTTAGATTTTGTCTAATCGGCGCGATGACGTCTGCGTCGTCGTGCCATGTGGCAGGTTCCGTGGCGACAACCTGCCAAGCGTCACTTTCAGGCCAGCAATGGACAATGCTTGATCTTGGCGCGGCGGGATTCATGATTGCGCCTTCCGATAGCTCCAGCTCTTGAGCAAAGTAGCATTGCTACAAAATCATCTAATGATTGCTTCAAAACTAATTGCTTCAATAATCTCAAAACAAATGGTCGGCCTGCGTACCAACTACTCTCGGGGCAAGCTTGATTGCATTTCTGCATTTTGCCAACGTCAGGACGAGCGATTCACGTCGCTTATCTAAAAGAACGGCAAATTTTTGGAGCGCTCAGCATGACAAAGGCGCTCCGACACAACTGACATAGCCGTTCTGCATTCGGGGTGACCACCTATGTCTTGGGGGCACCTTCACGATTGTGTGCGTGTGCGTTTGTGGCGTCTCGTCGAGTCCGAACCTCAAAAACATAAATCCACGACGCGCTGAGCTCACGCTACAACCGCTGAATCTGCAAGTGACTCATCCGGAAAAGAAAGAACTGCGTGCGCAGGGCAATCTCTGCTCGCGCTGTCAGCATCACCACGGCACACGGCACACGGCACACGCCAAACGAAAAAATTCAACAGGCTAGGCGAATGGGGCAAATACCGCATGTACGTGATCATCGATGATCGAGAGAACGTTGCCACCGGCTACATCGGCGGTTTCGATCGTGAAGGCATTTCTTCTGTTGGATTTTCGCCAACGGAGTTCCTTGAGTGGCTGGAATCTGCGGGCGACGATGAGCTGTCGGCCATTGACGCTTTTCTTCTTGGAGATTGTGATACTCGCGCCACCTTGCCTCGCACTGTCCGCAAGCGCTGCCGTGCACCGATCATCGCGCTCAGCAACCAGAGAATGCTCAAGCACACGGTCGAGCTCTTTGAAGCTGGCGTGGATGATGTCGTCCATATTCCAGTCCACCCACGCGAGATCCTGGCAAGAACTGCCGCGATCTCCCGCCGCAGCCTCGGAATATCGACCCATGGCAAGCAAAGTGCGATTCGAGTCTTCTTTGACGGGAGAGATCCGGAAATTGGAGGAGCAGTGATGATGCTGCCGCGTCGCGAGCTCCGCATCCTGGAACACATGGTTGGTCAGCAAGGAAAATGGCTGACCAAAACGCAGATCTTCAATGCGGTTTATGGGATCTTCGAGTCAACGTTCGATGAAAACGTGATCGAAAGTCACGTCAGCAAGCTGCGCAAGAAGCTGCGTGACCGTCTCGGCTACGACCCGATCGTCTCGAGGCGATATATCGGCTACCGGCTCGATTCCTCCACAGGAGCGCCCGAAGACGATGCGACGCGAGATCTCCAAACCCTTGGCATCCTGGCCAAGCAAGCACCATCGAGGCCACGCCCCATCTTCACTTGAGAGAACGGGATCATCATTCAGAACAGGTAACGCATCGCCACGAACAACGACCGCGTGGCGTCTGTGCAGATTTGGTAACGAGCTAGCGCATGCCTGCCCGTCACGGCAGCAGGCGCAGCCATCCCATGCCGGATAACGGGTTTGCGCGACGCGCAGGCCCGCCGCTTACGTGTTGGCATCGCGTACCGCCTCGACAATGCTCTCGATAGAGCAGCACGATTTGTCGAATCCCGCGAGAATCCTCTGGAGACGCTTCGAAACGTGAAAATCATTCTTCGAATGCATCGCTGAACCTTTCGCCTTGTGACAGCGACAATGTCGTTGTCACTGACGATCCAGATTGCGTTGCTGCGGTGTGTAGTCCGATCCAATCGGGGGATGATTAATGAAGTCAGTGTTGCTTGCGGGGAAATTCAAACGATCAGCAGACAATTTCTTAATGGCCGACGCATTAGTGGGCTAAACGACATGCAGTTGAGTTGAACCTCGAACCAAAGCGCTAGCGAATCAGGGCGCTAATGAGGTGCACGCCGAGAAACTGCTCGCAAAATTTTTTGAATTGGGTCGATCATGACGTTAGCACGCGAGACGGTTGAATTATTGGTTCAGACGGCGAGAATTTGGCACTTCGAAGGTAGTCGGCACGGGCTGCGCGATCGCGAATGGATGGCCCTGCGTTTTCTTGCTCGCGCGAATCAGTTCTCACGGACTCCGTCGGCATTGGCCACTTTTGTCGGCACTACCAGGGGCACCGCATCTCAAAATCGTCAAGGTGCTCGAAAGAAAGGGATTCCTCGTTCGCAAACCTGCTGCGGAAGACAAACGCTCGGTGATCCTTTATGTGACCGCGCAGGGTGAGAAATTTCTCGGGCATGATCCGGTCAATGTACTCGTAAAGGCGATAGGCGTGCTCAGCGTCGATCGCCAGACCAGCTCACGCGATGCGCTCCGCCAGGTGCTCGACTGGTTGGATATTACCCAGCAACGACATCATGCGGACATTTGCAGGGAGTGCACGTTCTTGACGGAGAATAGTGCCGACGGCGCGACAGGCAACGCCTGCCCACAATTCACATGCCGCTTCTTTCGCGCAGCGATCACAGCGGACGAAACTATGCTGCTATGCGCGACCTTCGAGCGCGGCCGGCGATAGATTCATCCGACGCTGGCGCTACGGACGTCCGCCAAAGCGTGATGACTTTTCTTCGAATCGTCATCCCGCTTTAGCTCTTTTTGTTTGAGCATGATCTCCGCGCAAACGCTTCGCGTTTGTCGCGAGGGAAAACCGGTGTCCACTTTTCCGGGTCATGCTCTATTTCGTTTCGTGATGCTGTATGCCGAGAGAGCAGGCGAAGCGCACGGCAGCTTCGAGCTGCAACCAGACGATTACTGGAATGCCGACAATTTTAATCATCTATGAGGCAGCTCGAATCAACAATCTTCATTGCCCGCATGATAGCTCGTCGCCATCAACTCCTCGCCGCCAAAGGCGAACGTGCCGACGAGACCCATGATCATGACGACGTTCTATTCGTTAATCAATGAAGTGCAAAACACGACGACATCCGGGTCGACGAAACGGCAACTAAGGGCTCTCACCCGCATTACGGACTTGTTCCTTGCCGGGTCTGGTCGCTACTCCAAACAACAGATCAAACTGTTTGACGAGATATTCAAAACACTCGTTGCCGTGATCGAGTTGAAGACCCGCGTCAGGCTGGCTCGCCATCTCGCGACTGACTCGAATGCGCCGGCAACGCTGGTCAGGGCACTTGCATCGGATGATGCTGTTGCCGTGGCGGCTCCGGTTCTCAGTCAGTCGGATGCCCTTAGCGAGTCCGATCTTGTTGCCTGCGCCAGCACCCAAGGTCAGGGCCACCTTCACGCAATCGCGCAACGTCGAACAATCAGCGAGGCGATCACGGAGCTGCTGATTCTGCGCGGCGAAGCCGGCGTGGTCCATGCGGTTGCGAGCAACCCGGGCGCCCGCTTTTCGGATGGCAGCTTCGGCGAGCTCGTCGCGCGATCGAGCGAAGATACCCAGCTTGCCCTCCATGTCGGGACGCGGCATGACATCCCCAGACATCATTTCCTGAAGCTTATGGAAACTGCCTCGGCTTCCGTACGCAACAAGATCGCCGCGGCAAACCCGCAATTTTCCGACGCCGTGCATGACGCCGTGACAGAGGTCATCGACGACATAAATCTGGAGGTCCGCAATCAGTCTCCGGATCACGCGCGGGCAAGGAAGAAGGTAAAGCGCCGCAAATACTGGAAGGAGCTCGGAGAAGCGGATGTTCACGCGGCTGCCCGAGCGCAGGATTTTGAAACGGCTGTGATGGCGTTGTCCGTCCTTGCAGCCTGCCCCATCGAACTGGTCGAACGGGCGGTTCTCAACGACAATCCTGGCACCGTGCAACTTGTCGCAAAAGCCGGCGGATGTTCCTGGGCAACGGCCAAGGCTTTGCTGCTGATGAGAGTAGCGGACCGCAGGCTAAGCAAGATCGACCTTGATCAAGCGCGAGAAAACTTCGAGCGGATCGAGCTCCGAACGGCGAGACGAGTGCTTGAGTTCTACAAGGCACGCCGTGACGCGCGCACAAGCGAAAGCCATCCCATCGCGCCGAGCGAATCCGGCTCCCTAGCGGTCGCCATGATATAGGTCCGCTAGAACAGGCGCCCGCCATTCGGAACTGGCCGCTCAGGCGCAACGAGCACCACACGGCCTTGTTCATCGGGAAAGCCCAGCGTCAGCACCTCCGAGAGGAATGGGCCGATCCTGCGCGGCAGCAGATTGACCACGCAGGTCACCTGCCGACCAATCAATGACTCGGCGGAATACAGCTCGGTAAGCTGCGCGCTGGACCGCTTCGTTCCAACCTCGGGGCCGAGATCAATCGTCAGTTTCCACGCCGGCTTCCGCGCTTCCGGAAAATCAGCCACGTCAACGATCGTGCCGACCCTGATGTCGATGGCCAGGAACTCGTCGATCCCGATCGTTTGCGTCATGTAAAGCTCGCGCGGCAATGGCGTTTCCCGCGCGCATCCCGCAGGGGATCCCAGCCGTTCCCGTTGATGGCGGAGAGGGAGGGACTCCCGGAGCCCGGCAAGAAATGCTGAAAAAACGGGGCTTTTTCACCAGTGCGCGAAACTGCTCTGTACCAATGAATGGTACCAACTTCGTCCCCCAGGGGCAATTCCCTTCAGCGAATCCTTGGCGGCGGAGCAAGGCCTGGGCTCACGCAACGGAGCAGGAAAGCGGCCGGCCGCCTCCCCCCGCCCCGACCGTGCAATTGCAGCCAAACCCGGATCGGCTGGGCAAGCGGGCCGGATCGCTCAGCCAACCCTTCGTCATGAGGGGCAGCCGCTGGAGAGGACGCTGCGAATCCTTGCGACCTGTAGGCGCCCCGCCCCGCCACTCCGACCACCGATGTCCGCGCCGGGGCGTTAGCCTTCCCGACAGCTAAGCTCTCCTCTGAGACATATCGGCCCCGGAGTACCCCTACAGCCGACAGCGACGCCAGCATTTCTGACGGGGGTATGCGCGCATAGGTTTCAACATGCAACATGGAGCCGACCCAGCGCTGGAGGGCGCAATGGCGCTCGTTGCGGTGACGCATAACTATCCCCCGGACGCCGAGAGGCGCGATCAGTCCAGCGATGCCATGCCACGCAACGCGCGCGCATTCATGGGCGTAGCTTCGGGTCGGGTTGACCATCTGTGCGTCGTGCTCGCGATCTTCGGTTGTGACCTAACTAGTGCGACATAGCGACGTTACGCCTGACCGCTGTTATGGATATATTTGCTGCTACTGATCCTTGCCGCGACGACCTGCCTCCGGTTGCACCATGTTCGACGCTGACCCTAAAGCCAGAGCCGATCTAAGGGCCGGGACCCTTTATGCGATAGCGGGCGAAACCGCCTGGATCTACTACGGCCAGGTGACACTGGATAAGGCCATCGGCTTCTTCAGACGTCGGGAGCACAATTTGGCGGAGCCGGAAGGTATCTTATCATCGAACGTGATGGCCACAGTCGTAGTTGCCCATCCATCCATAGGCCAAGCATTGAGGTCCGGTCGATGGAAGAAGCTAGGCCGTTTCCCGCTGCACAAAGATCTGCAAAAGATACGCTATTCAGTTCAGTGGCCGGTAGGAACTTTGAACGTAACGGTATGGGCAGGCGGCAAGCCGAGATATGATACGCGTGTCGAAGACCCCGCGATCCAGAACATGGAGATTGTCGCTGCCTGGGACGCGGAGTATCACATTCCATCACGCCTCACTGCCGACTTCGGAGAAGAAGAAGCTAAATGGCACATCGGCGGACCAATCTGGCGCGAGCGGAAGGTCAAGGAGGAAACAGCGAGACGTTTTCCTGATCACCCGTGGAACAGGCTGCCCGAGGATTGGGTGCCGACTGACAGCGACCAAGGGTAGAAAGCGTCGAGTTGCTAATTCGGTACCCAGCGGCCGAATCTGACCCGTAGCTAACGGTGCCCTCGACCTCTGTAAGGTCGGTTCGTCGGCCTAAAGTGGACATCGCTGAGATCATCATCATCATCGTCCCTGACACATCAACATCCGAAATAAAAGCCCGCCATCGCTGGCGGGGCATAATGTGTTTCAGGTAAGGGACCTACTTTGCCCCGATTAGGGGACCAACTTATAGGGGACCAACTTTGCCCACGGCTGCAGGCTTGCGCCGCGAGGGGCTTTTAAGCGGCGCCAGACTGACGGGTGCATCTGATGCGACGTGAAGGCCGCGCGCCTTGCGCAGGGCACTTGCGTGCGCAAAATCTGACCTTCCTGTCCTCAGTCAGACCCAGTTCTCGACTCTGACCCCCGGCATGCGAGCAAACTCGCGCATGTTGTTGGTGACGATGATCAGTCCCTCGCTGCGAGCATGACCGCCGATCTGCATATCGTGCGGACCACAGGGCGTTCCCGCCCGCTCAAGTTCCGCCCGGACCTGACCGTAGTGCGCGGCCGCCTTGTCAGCAAATGGCAGCACATCAAGACGCGCCACGAAATGTTCGATGGCCGTTAGATTGTCGGCGCGGCGCGCGGACTTCTCGGCGCCATAGTGCAACTCGCCGAGCGTGATGCTTGAGATGCAGAGTTGCTCGGCCAGCCCATTGAATTTTTCGCGCAGGTCCGGCGGATAGTTCTTCATGACGTAGATGCAGATGTTGGTGTCGAGCATGTAGGTGAGCATCAGAGCGGCTCGCGCTCCTCGGCTTCCGGCTGTCTACGTTCGACCATGAAATCCTCGCTGACGCGCGGTCCGTTCTGAAACAGATCATCCCACCGTTTGCCTTGAGGCACGATCATACGGCTGCGGCCGATCTTCAGGATGTCGACCTGATGCACATCCTCAGGAAAGGCAACTGCCTTGGGCAGGCGGACGGCTTGGCTGCGATTACTGATGAACACCGTCGAGGTCGTCATGATGCCTCCTATGTATATCCAAGCGGGATATACATAAACCGACCTTAGTATTTTGACAAGGCCGCCTGTGTGTACCGAACACTCTAAAGCCGGACATAGTGGTGATGGAGTCCGCGGAGAATGGGGAACGATTTGATGCTTCCGGTCCGCTGAACCGGGCGAGAAACCGGCGCATCTTTGTCCAACGACCGATGCGTTCTGACACGATTGTAATAGTCGGCGTAGGATTGCAGAACCCGACGCAAATGCACCTCGCCCAGGACAATGATGTGGTCCAAACACTCGCGGCGGATCGATCCGATCAACCGTTCGGCAAGGCCATGCTGCCACGGCGAGGCCGGTGCAACAGGCTTGTCGCGGATGCCCATGGCGCGCAATCGGCGCGTAACGAGGCTGCCATAGATGCGATCGCGATCGCGAATGAGGTATTTTGGGGCCTCATCCCAAGGAAAGGCCTCCGTGATCCGACGTGCAACCCATTCCGCCGTCGGATTTCTTGTGATGTTGATCAAGACCAAGTCTCTGCGGTCCAGTCGGATGATGACGAATGCATAGAGCAGGTCGAAACCGATGGTGGGAACAACGAACAAGTCCATGGCGGCAACGTCCGGCGCGTGGTTACGCAGGAAGGTCCGCCATCCCTGGCTTGGTGGGCCTCGCCGCTTAACCATGTACTTGGCGACACTCGACTGCGCCAGCTCAAACCCGAGCTTGAGCAGTTCGCCATGGATGCGTGGCGCGCCCCAAAGCGGATTCTCCATGCTCATGTGCCGGATCAGCGCGCGCAGTTCGGCGTCGATCTGCGGCCGCCCTCCCTGTGGGTACGACTTCCAACGCTAGTAGCGGCGAAAGCCGGCCCGAAGCCAACGCACGAGCGTCTCGGGCCGGATGATCGTGAGGACCTGCAAGATCGATGGAAACCAGCGATACAGCTGAATGAAGAACCAACGATCATCGTTGCTGAGCCGGACGCGACCATGCAGCTTACGCCTTAAGGCAATCAATTGATGTCGGAGCGCCGCGTTCTCCGCTTCAAGCCGCAACTTCGACTTGAATGGCGAGGCCAAGACCGCCAAAATAAAACAGAGTAGCCCGATCATTCTTCCAGCTTAGGCGATTCCGTCACCTCATCAACTCGGATAAGGTTTTCGGTACACACACCGGCATGCCGATGATTCAGCTAAATTGGCCATTTGCTGTGCATGGGGAATTTGCGCGACGCAGATCGGGTCGACACAGTCCTAGACTTCTTCGCTGGCGCGGCTGCGTGCGGCGAAGCTATGACCGCGCTCCCCTAACACGATCCACCCATCTCTTCTGCGTCGCGGACCGATCAGCGTCGCTTGCGTCCTTTGATGTTCAGATCGGAGGTCGGTGTGGAAAGTCGTGGCATCGACCATGTAATCGAAGGTGCAACTCGCTGCCGCGAGCGTCGCACGAACCGGGTAACCGCACCAGTTTCGCACCAGAAACGGCCTGAACGAACCGCATCGAGCGCGATCGAGCTCGAACGAAACTGCAGCAAAAGCAACGAACCCGATCGATAGTCTGCCGCTCATAACGGTCTGGTTGCAGGTTCGAGTCCTGCCGGGCCCACCAGTGATTTCAGCAGCTATCGGTTCGCAACAGACCTGAGTCGGATTCGCAAGATCTGACTCCGTGCCCCTCCCGAGCGTCGTCAGACCTCAAGGAAGAGGCGCCAATGCTGTAGGTGTGCTTGCACGTTAAGAACGAGTCGATTGCGTCTTAAGAGCGCGTCGAGTTGTGGTGCGGCGAACTCCAGATCTCATGGTAGCAATCTGAAATTTTGTGTTTTCCAAGCGTTCGCCTTTGGCAGATTGTTCTGGACCTTTTTCCACAGGAACAGCGAGATGTGCACTCCGCCACTGAAAAGGCGTGTCGCCGGCGAAGCGCTTGAACACCGTCGTGAAGTGGGCCTGGCTCTGAAAGCCGACCGCAAAAGCCACGTCCACGAGTGATATATCGCCCTGCTTGAGCAATACCTCGGCGCGTTCGATCCGACGCTTCAGCAAGTACTCGTGAGGGCGCATGCCTGTTGCGGCACGGAACTGTGCGGCGAAATGCATCCGGCTCAGACCGGCGACCGTCGCAAGATCCTGTAGCGAGATTTTCTCCTCCAAACACTCGTCAACGTACTCGACGACGCGCTTGAGGCGCCATTTCTGCAGCGACCTCACGCTGCGGCTCCTGCGGCCCTCGGTAGACAGCGTCCCCGTTCGCCGAAGATCGGCCCGACCGGTAAACTGCCGCGCCAGGATGGCGAGGCGCAGGGCGTCGGCGCAGAGGGCAGCGTGCGAAGCGCGCCCGGTTTCCGTTACCGCGAGCGCGTCAAACAGGCGTCGGATCACGGGGTCGTCGAGTCTTTCGACGACAGGCGCCGCCTCAGCATTCAGGCATTTACGTGCGCGGCGCTTGGCGGCAAGCCTCAGGCAGCGAGTGCCCTTCGCAGCCTGCTCCCCGTCCTGACCTCCGGTCTTAACGGCGAGGGCAAGGTCGAGATGCACAAGGGACAACACAATGCCGTTTTGCGCAAAGCGGTCCGTGAATTTCGAGCGCTGCAGCTTGCGAAGGATCCTGCCATTCTCGGATTCGATAAGCACGATTTCCAGGGTGTCGAGGCAGGGGGCGTCGAAGACCGCCCCCGTGTCGGGTGCGGACGTCAGAACTGTTGCTGTACGACTCGGCCGAATATCCACGCTCGAAGCTCCAGCGCACCTGGCGTTCAAAGACCCCAATGCCAGCACGAACCTTCATTCGCGGCATGCCATCCTGAAAAGCCAATGGAACGTTAGCGCGCTGCGAGCACCCGGTATTGGACAAGGTGATGGCGATTTGTCCAATCTGATCGCTCGGAAGCCCGACTCGCCGGCTCTACTCTCGGCAAGCGCCCATCGCAGCTTGCTGTCGTCATCACTCTGGAATCCGGCTGCGATCTTGACTCGATCGAGCACATGTCCCGGCTTTAGGAAAGGTCGGGACGGATCGCGCTCCATCGCCCTCCAGTAGCCGCGCCCGACAAAAGAGCGTTCAGGGCTTGCGAGATCGTATCAGCCCGCCTCTCGCCGGACGCGCCGTCGCAACGATCCTGGCTTCCGATGGCTCCGTTCTTATGCAGCCAGATCACAGGTCTCGGCTACAGCTCAAGCGTCGACCGAGAGCCGTCCCGTTCGGAAGAGGTTTCGCTCTGGCGATCATGGCCAAGCTCCAGAGGCGCACTGGCGCTGTCGAGAAACTCAACCGTGGTGAACCACAAATCGGAATCTCCGACGTTTTCGAGATCGTGGATCTTGTATTCGCCCTTTCCGTAGACGAAGTGACGCGTTTCGCCTGCAGAATAAATGGCTTCGACGATCGTCCCATCCTCGGCGTGCGATTGCGCCCGCCCCGGCGTCACGGCAGTCCAAAAGTAATCCAGCACGTGGCGATGGAATCCAATGCGCTCGCCTGGAGCAAGCCGGATTTCCCAGACGCGCACGCGGTCCGTTTCCGACAACAGCCGAGTGCCGACCCGTCCATTGAACTGATTGGCGTCGAACTCCTTGCGAATGGAGTCGGGCCAAGCGGCCCGGCCCTGTTCGGCCACATTAGCGTTCATTCGGGTTTCTCCTTGAGTTGGGTTCTCCGAGAAGCATCATTCGACCGCCAGGCCGGTCTGCGCGCGAACATGTTGCGCGCCGAACGATGCGCGGACCGAGGCAGCCGCCGCACTGCGATCCAGCACCGATACCGCCCAGGACACGGCGAAGGCCAGCGGAACCGAGACGAGGGCCGGATTGTCGTAAGGAAACGGCGCGGGCCCGAGCTTAAAGGTGGCGGTCCATACGCCCGGGCTGAGAGCGACCAGCCCGACGGATGCCAACAAGCCGGCGAGCGATCCGCTCACTGCTCCCCGCGTCGTGAGGTCGGGCCAGACGATCGAGAGCAGTATGACCGGGAAGTTCGCGCTCGCAGCGATCGCGAACACCAGTCCGACCATGAATGCGATGTTCTGGTTCTCGAACAGGACGCCCAGGCCCATCGAAAGCACGCTGATCGCGACCGCAGCGGCCTTCGAGACAAGGACCTCCTCCTGTTCGCTCGCACGACCTCTGCGGATCACGCGCGCGTAAAGATCGTGACTGGCCGCCGAAGCGCCCGCGAGCGTCAGCCCCGACACGACGGCGAGAATGGTCGCGAATGCCACCGCGGAGATGAACCCGAGCAGCAGCGACCCGCCGACGGCATCCGCCAGATGCAGGGCCACCATGTTGACGCCCCCGAGCAGCCCGCCCGACTCATCCCGAAACTGGGGATTCGCCGAAACGATCGCGATGGCGCCGAAGCCGAGCACGAACAGCAGACTGTAGAAGATGGAGATGAATCCCGTCGCAACCAGCACCGACGTGCGAGCCTCGCGGCCGTCGCTGACGGTGAAGAAGCGCATGAGGATGTGCGGCAGCCCGGCCGTGCCGAAGATCAGGGCCAATCCGAGAGAGATCGCCGACACCGGATCCTTGACGAGACCGCCGGGCGCCATGATCGCGTCGGCCTTCGGATGCAAGGCGACGGCTTCCCGGAAGAGAGCCTCCAGACTGAAGCCGAAATGTCCGAGAATCAGAACCGACATCAATACCGAGCCCGACATCAAAAGCACGGCCTTGATGATCTGCACCCATGTCGTCGCCAGCATGCCTCCGACAGTCACGTAGACCATCATCAGTACGCCCACGATGCCGACCGCGTAGATGTAAGGAAGTCCGAACAAGAGCTGGATGAGCTTTCCAGCCCCGACCAACTGCGCGATCAGATAGAAGACCACGATAACCAGGGTGTTGACGCCGGCAACCGCCCTCACCGGCACCTCAGACAGCCGATACGCCGCGACGTCGGCGAACGTATAGCGGCCGAGGTTGCGCAGCGGCTCAGCAATCAGGAACAGGATCATCGGGAAGCCGACGAGAAAGCCGATCGCGTAGATCATGCCGTCGTAGCCCGACGTGTAGACCAGCGCCGTGACACCCAGGAACGTCGCGGCCGAGGTGTAATCGCCGGCGATTGCGAGCCCGTTCTGGACGCCCTTGAGACCGGCGCCGGCGGCATAGAAATCCTTTGCCGTGTTCGTGCCCCGTCTCGCCGCCCATAATGTGATGGCGAGACTGACCGCGACGAAACCGAGGAACATGACAATCGCCGTCGCGTTCAGCGATTGCCGAGCGCCGACCGCGGAAGTCAGCGCGTCCGCCGCCGCAGGATCGGAAGCAAGTGCGACTGCGGTTGCGGTAAAGGCTGCGTAGCCCGAGCGCGCAATCATCGAAAATCCTCCAACAGGAGCTGACTGAGCCGATCGAAACGGGAATTCGCCCGCCGGACATAGAGGGCCGTGAGCAGGAATCCGAAGCCGATCAAACCGACGCCGATCAGCACGCCCCAGGTCATCACGGTGCCGTTCCACAGCGGATGCCCGAGTAAGCGGGGCCAGAATGCGACGGTCAGGATGTAGGCGAAGTACGCGACCGCCATGACGATCGACATACCGACGCCGAGGCGCGTGCGCTCGCTCGCGAGCTGTCTGAAAGCGGGATTGTTCTGAATGGCTTGCAGGTCCATTGGTTGGTCCCCTCCTCCTTTTTGAATTCGGTCACGCAGCGATTCCCGTCGTGACGGCGGTCTCCGCCATCACCGCCTCGGGGCTGCGGTGGCGTTCCGCCATCGCCCGTTCTTCGGCAGTGGCAATCTGCGCCTGCATGTAGGCGCCGAGATCGCGGGCGCGGCGCACGACCGCGGCTCCGAACGGAAGCCGGGTCGACTCGAATTTCGCGAGCGCGGCGGCCAGATCGCGCGGATGGGCCCGCAATACGTCGACCAGAGCGGCCGCATCTCCCGCAGCTTTCGTCACTCCCATTCCGACATGCGGTCTGGCTACGAAAGCGGCGTCGCCCAGGATCACCGTTCGGGGACCGAGGACCATTCGCGACGTCTCGAGATCCAGGATGGCCTGTATGAACGGCTGATGCGTGAGGCGGACGACCTCGGCGAACTGCGGCGCAAGCAGTCGCTCCGCGTCCCGACGCATCGCGGCGATCACGTCGGGGCGTATCCGGATCGGCGGAATCGACAGGTCGTGCCGGACGCCGTCGATATCAGTCAGGAGATCGGCCAACCCATGGCCGGAGTCGGCCGGACGGTACCAAACGAAATTGAAGCGCCGTTCGCCGACATCCATCTCTTCGTTGACGCCGGCAACGGGATAGCCGAGCATCTGCTCCCCGGGAGGAAGGCTGAAGGCAAACCAGTCGCACAACTCCGCACGGGTCCGCCGGGATAGCTTTCGTTCCTCGACGAGACCGCGCCACGCGACGTAGCCGGCGTATCTGGGACGGACATCCGCAGCCAGCTGCGCCCTGACGCACGAAAAAATGCCGTCCGCGCCGATCAGCAGATCTCCCGAAGCCTGGGAGCCGTCGGAGAAGCGCGCCACCACGCGGTCGTCGATCTCCGCGATGTCCACAAGGTTCTTGCCGTGATGGTAGTTCTCCGCCGGAAAGGCTGCCCTCAGAAGCCCATAGAGGTGCCCCCACGAGGTGAGGACTTGACGCAACTTGAGCTCGCCCTCGACGTGGCCGCGGCCATCGAGCACGCGCCGCCCCGGGACGGCGACCCCGACTGCGGCCGCTTCCGTGTCGATGCCAGCTCTCCCCAATACCTCGAACAACTCGCGATGAGTGACGATTCCCGCGCCTCGGCCTGCCAGTTCGGCGCCGATACGTTCGTACACGTCGACCTTCCAACCTTCCCTGCGCAGCAGCAATGCCGCGAACAGTCCGGCCATGGATCCGCCGATCACCAGTGCCTTTGGCCGCGTTTTGCCCGTCCAGCCATCGTTCGTCATGAGCAGCCTCCCTTGCGGTGCGGTCGGACGGGAGTTGTCGGGCCGCTATTTATCGTTTGATTAATTATCCAGGCGGCATTGACTTGAGTCAATGACTATTTATCGATCGATAAACAAAAAGTGACGAACCGGCTGGCGGGATCGGACAGGACGGGAAATCGGTGTATGAAGTTGCAGAACCGCACTCAAGCCCACGAATCAGGTGTGAAGAAGCCGAACAGAGCGCGTCCGAGAACGCCTATCCGAGAGCAGCAGAGGCTGGACCCGTCCGAGCGGGAGGCCATTATCACGCGAGAAGCGGTCTCGTTCTTCGCCGAGCACGGATTCGAAGGACAGACCCGCGAACTCGCGAGGCGCCTGCGTATCACCCAGCCCCTGCTCTATCGCTATTTTCCGAGCAAGGAAGCCCTCATCGAGCGGGTCTATCAGGAGGTTTTCGTCGAGCGCTGGAAGCCGTCGTGGGAGAAAATCATCACCGATCGTTCGGTCCCCCTTAAGACCAGGCTGATCCAGTTCTATCGCGAGTACGCCGAGGTCATTCTCACCTATGAGTGGATCCGCCTGTTCATGTTCGCGGGCCTGAAGGACCTAGGATTGAACGCCCGCTATCTCAGAATGCTGCGCGAACGCGCGTTCGAAAAGGTGATCGAGGAGATCAGGCTCGAATACGGACGGCCCTCCACCCGCGAACTCCCGGTTACCGTTCTCGAAATCGAGATGGTGTGGGGGCTTCATGCGGCGATCTTCTATCTCGGAGTACGCCAGTTCATCTATTCGATGCCGCTCGAAACGGACGTCAATTCGATCATTGATGCGAAGGTGGCGACGTTCCTCGGCGGCGTCCGCTCCGTTCTGCCGGCGAAGGAAAAGGGCTAGAGCATTTTCGGTTCTGATTGAATCAGAACCGAAGCTCTAGATTCTTGTTTTGACGCGTTTTCTTCACGCGAACCGGTGTCCACTTCGCTCGAAAACGCTCTAGCCGATCACGGCCCTATCGCTCTTTTTATGCGCGCCGACGTAATGGGAAGATCGTGGAACCGGACGCCTGTCGCATCCCTGATTGCGTTGGCAAGGGCTGCTCCCGTCGGCCCTTGCGCAGCCTCGGCGACGCCATAGAAGGCGTCGCCCGGCCGATCCACCAGATGGACTTCGACCGACTCGGGGACGCGATCGAACCGCATAATCGGATAGGCCGACCAGTCCACCGACGTGACGCGGGTGCGGTCGAACGTCACCCGCTCGAACAGCGTCCAGCTCATCGCCTGCAGGATGCCGCCCTCGATTTGATTGCGGACGCCATCCGGGTTCACGATCTGCCCCGTGTCCACCGCCGCCACGATGCGACGGACACGAATGACACCGTTTAGCCGGGAAAGCTCGATCTCGACGGCCACCGCGCACCAGGCCTCAAGATTCTTGTAGCGCGCAAAGCCGAACCCGAACCCGGTGCCTTCCGAGGACTTAGCCCGTGCGGTCCACCCAAAACGCGAGGCCGCTTTCTCGATGACATCGCGCGCGCGTGGATCTTCAATGTGCCGAAGCCGAAACGCCACGGGATCCTGACGTGAACGAACCGCCAATTCGTCGAGGACGCTTTCGATCGAGAGGACGTTTAGATAACCACCCAAGGAGCGCATCGAAGAGCCGCGCAAGGGCATGTCGGGCAGGAAGTGGCTGATCACCTTGCAGTTCGCGATCGCGTAGAGCGGGATTGCGTTCCTGTCACCGCCACCTTCGGGCTGCGCAAGGGCTACGGGTGGCGCGGGCGGGAAAGCGTCCGACTTCAGTCGGGCCGCGATCAGCGTGCCCGGCGGCCCGGGTCGCATCATGTGCGACTGGCTCCACACTTCGTGGTGCCAATCAGCAATTGCGCCGTCCGCGCCGACCGTCGCCTTCAGCTTGACCACCATGCGGGGCCCGAACGGATCCCACGCGTGCTCCTGTTCACGCATCAGTTGGACCCTGACCGGCCGACCGGGTGCTGCCAGAGCCAGCATCGCCGCGTCGGCCGCGACGTCGTCGGCACCGTTGTGGCCATAGCAGCCGGCGCCCTCCGCATGGATGCAGCGCACGTTCTCGGTAGGCATCCGCAGCATGCCGGCGATCGCGTTGCGAAGGAAAAACACGCCCTGGGTATGGGTCCAAATCGTGAGCTTTCCGTCCTCGAACTGCGCAAGCGCGCAGGACGGCCCGATCGATCCATGCGTAAGATAAGGTCTGCTGAAGGTCCCCTCGACCAGGATTCCCGGCCCGCCGGGATTTCCCGTGTCGTGAATCGTGGTGTCGCGCGAAGGCAATTTCATCAGCGCGGCCGGCAAATCCGCCTCGTCCGGCAGCTCCTGCCGTTCGATCCAATTCGTCGTGGCCGCGAGAGTTCGCATTCCCTGCACTGCGGTCCACTCGCGGTCCGCGATGACGCCGAGGAAATTGCCGTCCCGCACGACCTTGACGATGCCGCTCATTCGCTCGACCCGCGCGACATCGCAGTCCCGCAACGTGGCGCCGTAACTCGGCGGGCGAACAACGCGACCGTGCAGCATCCCTTCGGGACGCAGATCCTGGACGTAGGCTGCTCCACCCGTCACTTTGGCCGGAATATCGACCCTTGGCACGGGTCGGTCCATCACGGTGAAGTCTGCCGGCGAGGTCAAGCGCGAGGTCGGCTTAGCGTCGACCGACAGCAGTTGATCGCTCACCAATTCGCCGTAACCAACCCGCACGCCGTCAGCACCAAACACCTCGCCGTCGCGTACCTGCAGCGAGCTGGCGGCTACGCCGAGTCTGCGGGCCGCTTCGTCCCGGAGCAGTTCGCGCGCTTGCGCCGCCGCATTCCGTATCGCGGTGCCGGAGTCCTGCATCGAGTGGCTGGCGGCCGTGTAGCCTTCATCGGGTGTCCGAGCGGTGTCAGCCGTGACCAGCGAAAGCCGATCGAGCGGTAACTTGAGCTCCTCTGCCGCGACCTGAAGAAGCGCGGTCTTGATGCCCTGTCCGAGTTCGGCCTTTCCGGTGAGGATCGTCGCGGCGCCCGACGCGTTGATGCGAATCCAGGCGTCAATTCTCGGGTTCTCGTCGAGGCTTCCCGGCAGACCGTGCTTCGAGGGTCCTCCACCCGTACCGGTTTCGGTCTGTGCATACGCGCCGGAAATCCGGAAGGCGACGATGAGCGCACCGGCGCCGGCCAAGACGCTGCGCCGAGAGACAGCATGCGTCATCGTCCCGTCCTCGCGTCGGCCGTCTTCGGCCGCATCTCTTCTGCGGCGCGCCGGATCGCACCCAAGATTCGCATGTGCGTGCCGCATCGACAAAGATGAGGCTGCAGCTCGGCTCTGATCGTCGCATCGGTGGCGTGCGGATCGCGATTCAGCAACGCCTGAGCACGCATCATCATGCCGGGAATACAGTAGCCGCATTGCGCGGCCTGCTCGGCGATGAAGGCACGCTGCATCGGGCCAGGCGCGTCCCGGCTCCCGATTCCTTCCAGCGTGGTGACCGTCCGTCCCTCCAACACCATCACCGGCGTTACACAGGAGAAGACGGCCTTGCCATCGACGATGACCGTGCAGGCGCCGCATTGCCCGAGCCCGCAACCGTATTTCGCGCCGTTCAGACCGAGTTCGTCCCTGAGAACGTAGAGCAGCGGAGTGTCAGGGCTCGCCTCGATGGATCGGCGCTCGCCGTTGACGATCAAAGTTGTCATGTTGCTTTACCGAGCCTCCTTGAGTCCTCGTTCGGTCCGGCTCATGGGCCGCCTCTTGTTTCCGCGACCGCTTTCACCAGCGCGTCCCACGGCCGCTTTCCGGCAAACCGGGTACGCAAATAGTTGGCAAGATCGGAGATCTGCCGGTCGTCAAGGACGTCGCCGAAGCCGGGCATGATAGGACGTGCAGAAGCGCCGGCAGCCGCGGGTATTCCCCGCAGCACCAGATTGAGCAGGTTGGTGGGCACCTCGTCCGTAACCGCAGTGGAGAGATCGAGTCTCGAGCCGCCTAGAGGCAAGGGGCGGTCGGCATCGTGGCACGACGCGCAGACGGCGGCATAGATCGCACCGCCCGGCTCCGATGGGATGGGGGGTGTTGCCGCCTGAGCCCCGGCGGCCTGCGGCAAGCGTCCCGGACCAGAAGGAGCCTTCTCCACATCATTCCGCCCCTCGCCTTTGCCGAGAGAGGCAAGATAATGGGCCATTGCCTCTACGTCTGCGGGGTCGACCTGGGAGAGGTTGTTGGCCACATTCGCCATCGGCCCCTGAGCGGTCCCATGCAGAGGGTGCCAGCCACGCGCGAGATAGTCCGCGAGGGCGGCTTCGTCCCACGCGACCGGCGATCGCGAGCTTCGACCGAGCGCATATGCGCGCCAACCTTCGGCTTCGCCTCCTGCGAAACCGGCCGATGTCTTTTCCGCGCCGAGGAGATTTCGAGGGGAATGACAGGCGCCGCAGTGGCCGAGTCCGTCGACCAGATACTTTCCCCTGTTCCACCTCTCATCCTTCGATGGGTCCGCGACGAAACGCGCCCGACGAAGGAAGAGAAGCTTCCAGCCGGCCAGCGTCAGACGAACGTTGAGAGGAAACGGAAGCTCGTTGGGCGGCGCCGATGATTTGACCGGATCGATCGACATGAAGAAGGCGTACAACGCCTTCGCGTCGTCGTCCGATACGCGCGTGAAATGGTCGTACGGAAAAGCCGGGTAGAGGTGGCGACCTTCACGATCCACGCCGGACCGCAAAGCACGAATGAAGGCCTGCTCCGACCAGCGCCCGATGCCCGTCTCCGGATCGGGTGTGATATTGGTGGAGTAGATCGTTCCGAAGGGCGTCGGCATCGCAAGCCCTCCGGCGTATGGGAGTCCGCCGGGTGCGGTATGACATGTGGCACAGTCTCCAAGGAGAGCAAGACTGGCTCCACGGCGCACCGCTGCACGATCCGGCGCGCCTAGCGACCGCGCGTCGACGGGCGGAATTGGCGATTCCAAAGCACAAAAAAGTGACGCCGCCCCGCCGATCACTCCAATGGCAAGCAGTGCAAGCAGAACGGACCTGAGATTCATCGCCCTCCCCTCCGAGATGCGATCGCGATATCAGGCCGGTACTCGCGCCATCTTTTCAGTTTCATGCGGGACTTGCACAATGTCCCGATCGCGGCTCGACGAGCCAATCCAAAGCGTGCGCACGGAATCCAATACGCTCGCGCGTCCGCAGCGTAAGGATCGAACGAACACTCTTCCGCCTGAAAAGCGAGCGCGCGGACAGGGCGGCTATCGCCAAGACCATTGCGGCCACGTACCGACTCAGCCATCGGCACATAGGAGCCATCCATCTTTGACGATCCCTTGTTATTTATCGGTTGATAATTAACTGCCGATCGTGATCGAGGTCAAGTGTCAGCCGCCCGGAACCGAGACTGCGTGCCGACGAAACGAGGATTTGCCGCCATGTCGACGTCAACGATTGCGACGGACCAACAGGTCCCCGAACTCACCCGCGCGCGCACGTTCGCCATGGCGGTTTGTGCCGGGATCGCGGTCGCAAACATCTACTACAACCAGCCTCTGCTCGGCCTGATCGAGGCGAACTACCCGAATTCCTCGACAATCGGTCTCATACCCACAGCCACACAATTCGGTTACGCGGTTGGTCTCCTCTTGCTGGTTCCCTTGGGTGACCTTGTCGAGAGACGGCGTCTCATCGCCGTACAATTCGTCGTCCTTGCGGCGGCTCTCGCATTCGCCGCCGTCGCGCCGTCCTCGCTCGCGTTGATCGCGGCGTCGCTCGTGCTGGGCGTGGCGGCCACCGTGGCCCAACAGATCGTTCCCTTCGCTGCGACGCTTGCTGATGACCGCACAAGGGGCGCCGCGGTCGGAACGGTGGTGAGCGGAATCCTCGGCGGCATTCTCCTCAGCCGCACGATAGCCGGGTTCGTCGGATCGCATTTTGGATGGCGCGAGATGTTCTGGCTCGGCGTCCCGTTGGCGCTCGGCGCCGCCGCACTGGTCCGTTTGATCCTGCCGCGTCACCATGCGACGCAAAGCATCGGATACCCTGCCGCGCTGCGTTCGCTCATTCACCTGCTCGTCGAGGAACCGGCGCTTCGACTGGCGGCGGCAACGCAAGCGATGCTCTTCGCCTCATTCATCGCCTTCTGGACCGTGCTGTCCCTGCACCTTCAGGAACCCGCCTTCGGACTCGGACCGGAAATCGCCGGCCTGTTCGGCGTCATCGGCGCGTCGGGTATCCTCGCTGCGCCTCTCGCAGGTCGGGTGGCCGACAAGCGGGGCCCTCATTTGGTCGTTGCGATCGCGGCGGCCGTATCACTTTCCTCCTGGGTTGTCTTCGCCGGCTGGGACGTCATCGCGGGATTGATCGTAGGGGTCATCTTGCTCGACGTGGGCGTGAACGCGGCGCTCGTTTCAAATCAGCACCTGATCTTCGCGCTCCGTCCGGAAGCACGGAGCAGGCTGAACACCGTGTTCATGACGGCAATGTTCATCGGCGGTTCGCTCGGATCACTCGGGGCAAGTTGGGCATACGCGCATCTGTCCTGGCTCGGCGTCTGCGGCTACGGGGCAGCGCTTGCGACAGCGGGGCTGCTCCTGCAGCTACCGACGCTTTCGTTCCGACCCGGCAAGGCATCGCGTCACTGACGTGACGGACCCATTCGAAGCTGCAAATCGGGAGTGGCGGATGAGTTGGCATGCCGATCATGACTTCACGGTTACGCTCAGCGGCGGGTCGATTGCCGGGCTTTGCAACGCCATTGCGCTTCGAAGGCTCGGCGCGACCATAAGGGTTCATGAACGCGTGCCCGGCCCGATGATGGCCCGAGGAGCCGGGATCGTTGTCCAACGCGAACTGACCCGATTTTTCGCGGAAAATGGCGTACGCCCACTCCCCTTCACGTCCTGCCGCGGGAGGCGATATCTCGATCACAACGGCGGAGACGGCGTCCTGCAGGAGATGCCGCAGGAATTCACCTCCTGGGAAGCCATCCACGCAGCGCTGCGGGCCGCCGTTCCGGATGAATGCTATCGCGCGGGCTCCGAGGTGATGACCGTGATCCAGACCGGCTCCAAGGTCTCGGCGACCCTCGGCGACGGCACCGTGGTCGAAAGCGATCTGTTCGTAGCCGCCGACGGTTCGGGCTCCGCAACGAGGCGAGCAATGCTTCCCGACGTCGAGGCGGGATATGCCGGCTACGTTGCCTGGAGGGGCACGCTGGATGAACGCGACGTGCCTCCCGATCTTCTGTCCTTCTTCGACGACCGCTTCACCTTCTCCGAGGCCCGCAGCGGCGGCCACATGCTAGCGTATTTCATCCCTGGAAGAGACGGCGCCGTCACGGCCGGATCGCGGCGCCTCAACTGGGTTTGGTATGTGCATGTCACCCTCGCCGACCTCGCGAACGTGCTGACCGACAGGAACGGCGTACGGCATCGATCCTCGCTTCCGCGAGGTACGACGCCGCAGAGCACCGTTGCCGCGCTGAAGGCGCGTGCCTTGCGCGAGCTTCATCCGAAGATGGCCGCACTAATCTCGGAAACGCGCGATCCTTTCCTCCAGACGATCCTCGACGTGACGGTGCCGAAGACTCTGTTCGGTCGAATCCTGCTGGCCGGCGATGCAGCGTTCGTCGTGCGGCCCCATACCGCAGGAGGGACCGCCAAGGCAGCCTACGAGGCCTCGGTTCTCGCACGCGCTCTGAAGTCGGCGCGCGCGAACGTCGACGTCGCGCTCCAATCCACCGAGCGGCTGCAGCTCGAATACGGGAGCGCTCTCTACCAATACGGTCTTGCGCTGGGAAATCGCTGGTCGCGCGAAAGAAGCACCGACTAGCCCGATCGACCAGGATCCGAAACTCGAAGGAATGTGAAATATGGCGGATCTCTTTCATCCGACGACCCTGGGCGATCTCGATCTCGCCAACAGGATAGTCATGGCCCCGATGACGCGCTCGCGCGCCGACGAGCGGGGCGTCATCAATCCCTCGGCGTCGAAATACTACGCCGCGCGCGCGAGCGCCGGCCTCATCATTACCGAAGGCGTCAACGTGGGACCGATGTCCCTCGCGTTCGACCGGACGCCCGGTCTGTGGACCGACGAACAGACCGAGGGATGGAAAGCGGTTGTCGGTCGTATCCACAAAGAAGGGGGGCGCGTTGTCGCGCAGCTCTGGCACGCCGGACGCGCGAGTGCGCGTGGCCTGCTGTCCGACAAGCAACCGCCGTCTCCGTCGGGCGTGAACGACGATCTGGATCGGCTGCAGGTGTGGGCGCTCCTCGCCAACGGCGCATATGTGCGGATCACCGCTACGCCGTCGCGCGCGATAACTCTCGGAGAGATTCAAGGCGTCGTGAACGAATTCAGGCTCGCAGCCGACAACGCTGTTCGCGCAGGATTCGACGGCGTCGAGATCCACGGCGCCAACGGCTATCTCATCCACCAGTTTTTGTCCCCCACCATCAATCTGCGGACCGACGACTACGGCGGGAGCGTCGAAGGACGATCCAGATTACTTCAGGAAATCGTGTCGGCGATTTCCGATGTCATGCCGCGTTCGCGGATAGGACTGCGGCTATCGCCCTTCGCCGATTACAACAGCACGCGGGACCCGAAACCGGAGGATACCTATGGGCCACTTGCGCGATGGCTGGGGACTGCCGGGCTTGCATACCTGCACCTTGCCGACACCAACGCCTGGACCGGAGCGCCCGACTACGAAAAGATGCTTCCGATATTCCGCGCGCACTATCGCGGCCCGCTCATCGTCAACGCGGGCATCACCCCCGAACGCGCCGCCCGGATCGTCAACTCCGGCGAGGCCGATGCAGTTGCTTTCGGTCGCCTCTTTCTCGCCAATCCGGACCTTCCGGCGCGGATTCGAGCCGGCGGCCCCTACAACTCACCGCAACCATTCGGGATATATGGCGGTTCGGATTCCGGATATCTCGACTATCCGAGCCTCAAGCCGGCTCCGAAAGAAGCCGCCACGGGAGACTAGTTGAGCCCAGAATCGCGCGCATCGACTTGGCGCCCGAAGCGTTCGACAAGGAAATCGATGAAGAGCCTGACCTTGACCGACAAGTGTCGCGTCGGCGGATAGATCGCATAGAGCGTAAGCGGCGGCGCCCAGAAGTCTTTCAGGATCACCTTCAACCAACCCTTCTTCAGCGCCTCACCGGCGATGAACTCGGGTATCAACGCCACGCCCCTACCCTTGACGGCGACGTCGCGCAGCACCTCGGCGTTGTTTACGCACAGGGACCAGGCGGGTTGGATCCAGTGCTCTCCGTCGGCACCAGTCAGCTTCCACTGATTGCCGGTGAGCAGGAAGCCGTACGTCAGGGAGACGTGATCGCGAAGGTCCCGCGGATGCGACGGCATGCCGTGCTTCTCGAGATAGTCCGGCGACGCGCAGACCACCCTCGGCACAGGCGTGACCTTCCGCGCGATCAGGCTGGAGGATTCGAGCTCGGCGATGCGAAGGGTCACATCGAAACCGTCCTGGACGGGATCGACCAGGTCGTCGCTCAGCACGAGCTGGAGCTGCATGTCCGGATATTTGAGCATGAAATCGGCGAGCGCTGGACCGAGCTTTATGGTGCCGAAGGACATCGGGGCATTGATGCGCAGAAGTCCCCGTGGAGCCGATTGCAAATGCGTGACGGCCTGGTCGGCGGCATCGATCTCGGAAAGGATGACGAGCGCGCGTTCGAAATAGAGCTGACCGTTCTCGTTCGGGCTCGCATGCCGCGTGGTGCGATTGAGGAGCTGTACGCCGAGGCCTTCCTCCAGATCGCCGACGTACTTGGAGATCGCCGATCTGGACAGGCGCAGCTGGCGGCCCGCCTCCGAGAAACTGCCGGTTTCCACCACCTTCACGAAGGCCTTTAGGCTGGCCACTTTGTCCATCGTTCAACCCTGATTGTCGCCAATTCGTAGACAGTAGCGTCATGAAAGCATGGATTGTTCTCAGATCAAAGCCATTCGATATCTCGGTCGAGAGCCCAGGCGGCTCTTTCGAACCGGAGGGCAGGATGTCAGGCATCCATCACATCACCGCCATCGCAGGCGATCCGCAGAAGAACTTTGGGTTCTACACCCGGGATCTCGGCCTGCGCTTGGTCAAGAAGACCGTCAATTTCGACGATCCGGCCACCTACCACTTCTACTACGGCGACGAGACTGGCCGGCCCGGCTCGATCCTCACCTTCTTCCCTTGGGAAGGAGCTCCCGCGGGCCGCCGAGGTGTCGGCGAAACCCATCAGACGACTTTCCGCGTGCCCCAGCGCTCGCTGAGCTATTGGACGGAGCGCTTCCTCGAGAAGGGCATCAAGTTCGAGGCGATCGAGAAGCGCTTCGGTGCGTCCATGCTCGCGTTCTCCGATCCGGACGGCATGGCGCTGGCACTCGTCGGCGTGAGCGGCGCCGAGGACGAAGCTGCATGGAGCAACGGCGAGGTGCCGGCGGAGCATGCGATCCGCGGCTTCCAGGGCGTCACGCTCCTGCTCGACGATCGGACCAAGACCGCAAAGATCCTGACCGACGTTTTCGGCTTCCGCGAGACCGCACGGGAGGGATGCGGGACGCGCTTCCAAGCGCCCGGCGACCTGCGTGGAAATGTAGTCGATATCTATGAAGCGAAGGGTTTTCTGCGCGGTAGCCAGGGCCGCGGCTCCGTGCACCACATCGCGTTCCGCGCGAAGGACGATGCCGAACAGGACGCCATGGCCCAGAAGCTCGTCAGCAATCATGGGCTTCATCCCACCGAGCAGAAAGACCGCATGTATTTCCGCTCGATCTACTTCCGGGAGCCGGGCGGCGTCCTGTTCGAGATCGCGACGGACAGTCCGGGATTCGCGGTCGACGAGCCCGTAGCGACGCTCGGCCGAGATCTGAAACTGCCGAGCGTCCTCGAACCGCACCGCCACGAGATCGAGGACGTCCTGCCCAAACTTCAACGAGCGGTGTCATGACTGCGAACTCTCCGCTCACCCGCCGTCGTCGCGCCGATCCGTCTCCGCGGCGTCACTTCGGCTCGGCGGCCGCCAGGAACACGGCTGGCAAAGCGACCAGCGGAGGCAGGACGAAACACCAGGTACCAAGCTTCGCGTAGAGGCATGCGCCGGCTGCGCACCCCAGCGCGAAGGCGGTTACGCTCGCCGCCATCTTGCCGAGACGCGGCTTGGCCACGGTCAACACCGAGGCCGGCGCGCCCCGTAGCACGTCGGCGACGTCGATCATGATCTGGGTGGTCGTGCCTGTCATTAAGGTGCTCGGAGGCTCCGTACCCATGTGGATGCGATGCGCCGCGTTCTGAATGGCCATCGCGGCGACCAGGATCATGCCCGTGCAGATCGCCTGCCAGCTATCGCCTTGGACGAACGGTCCGAAGCTGACCGCACAAGCGGCGCCCGCCGCCAGAAGCAGCATCTTGATGGTGAGCATCGAGCGAAAGATCGGCAAGCCGATCGCGGGCAGAAGGAAGCTGAAGACCCGAGTGCCGATAACGACCAGGCAGAAGACTGGCAGCGCCAGAAGCTTCGCAAGGCCGCCGGACGTCCCGAGCACCATGGCCGCTCCGAAGGTGACGAAGTTGCCAGTGACGTGCGCGGTGAACAATCCCTGCAGCGCGAGAAATCCAGCGGTATCGACGAAACCGGCATTCAGGCTCATCAAAAGCGGAAGCAGGAGTATATTTCGTGGCATCTTACCAACCGTACTGGAGTTGCACGCCGAGATAGTTGCTGGTGTGTCCACCGGCGCGGAGGATCGTGTCGCCGACGTCGAAATGCACCGCTTCGATGGCGCCTGTGAGGTGGTCGTTGAAGGCGTAGTCGACGCGGAGCTGACCATACGCTCCCGTCCAATTGCTTCCCTTGCCGGCGGTCCCCGCTATCGGCACATTGGGCTGGACGTAGATGGCGTCGGCCGTCGTCTCGCGCCACTGCAAGCCGATGGCGCCCATCACTTTGAGCCGGCTCGTCGGACTGACGGTGATGGAGGGTTTGAGGTGCACCAGGTTCACGTACCCCGTATAGCCGGCGAGCGTGAAGTAGTAGCCATTCGGAAAGAGCGGATTGAACGTACCCACCGTTCCGTCTCCGGGGCGATGGTCTCCGGAGGCGGCGTCGAACTGGATTCCGAGCCGAGGCTGCCATGGCGCGCTTGCGAACGTGTATCCCGTTCGTGCGCCCACGGCCCAGGCGCGAATGTCCGAGGTGCCCACCTGGCCTACCTGCCCCATCGCCTCGAGGTCCCAATCGATGTGCTGCGCGTTGCCCGCGAAGCGGACATCGAAGACGTGCCGGTGCTCCTCCCCGAAAGCATCCAGATATTTGGCGTTGCTCCGTTCGTAGAGCGAATAGTAGCCGGAGAGCTCCTTGTCGCCGAGAACCTTGCGTTCGACCCTCAGCGTGCTGAATCGGAAGCTGTCGTTCGACGTGTCGTCGAAGGGACGGACATCGAAGTATTGGATGGGACGGCTGACGAAGCCGATGAACCGCCAAGCCCCAGTCTCCCAATCGGCCCAGAGCGCGTCGAAGGACTGCCGGACGTTGGGCCCGTCCCGCGACGATACGAAACGCTGCAGGTCGAAGGCGAAGTCCTGCCGCCCGACGCGGGCCTTCAGGGTTCCGCCCGAGAACGTGTCGACATATTCCAGGAAGGCAAGGCGAAGGTCGAGTCTGTCCTGATCGACCGGCGAAATAATCAGCTTGTCGAAGGCGCGATCGTCCTCCAACTCAACGAACGCGCGCCAGTTTTCGTTGAAATGAACGTCGGCATGGACCTGCAGTCGTTGCAGGAGGTAGGCGTCCGACGGCGTGTTGCCGGTGCCGAAGCCTGCCGCGTTGTTGCTCTCGAAACGCTCGCGCAACGTGACACCCAACGAGATGTAACTCTTCGGATCGGTGGCCCAAAGCGGAATGTATTTGAGGTCGTCGAACGGTTCGGTGCGCAGTCTTGGATCGGCGAGAACCGACCAATCCTCTGCCCAGCGGTTCGCCTGGATCGCGGGCCGCTTCGGAAGCGTGGCGTCCCCGTCATCCGCACGCGCGCGGTCGACACCGGCGACGAAGGTCGCAAGCGCAAGGATGATCCAGAAGTTGCGCAGATCGGCCCAAGGCAACATCGGCGGACGTCAACTCACTTGCGATTCGCGCGCGATGCGCTCTTCGGCCCGAGCGAGTGCATTTCGGCGACGTAGCCGCCGGGAAACATGACGAACGCCGTGGAGCGGCCGTCCGACGTATAGGGTTCGACGAGTACCGTCGCGCCTGCGTCCTTTGCCTTGCCGAGCGTGGCAGCGAGGTCGGGCACTTCATAACCCGTCGTCTCCCGTCCGTAGGGATAGGGCACATGACCATCGGTGACCAGCACGACCATCTTCCCGAACGCGGACTCGATGCGGATGCGCCTGTAGGTCGCATCCGATCTTCCGATCTCGACGCCCGGCGCCTTCGCATCATCAGAGACGATCTTGCCGCGGGAGAACGCCAGGAAGCTCCGCGTGAAGGCGCTTGCCCTGTCGGGCGAGACGTACACGCGATTCTCCGGAATCCGCTCGAAGGCGGGGTAGTCGGGCTTCGTCGTGTGCCAGTAGAGCTGCAGGTTGACGCCGCCCGGCCACTGGATCACGGCATCGCGCCCGATGGGGTCCGGAAAGGTCGACACGATCACATCGGCGCCAGCGGCGCGCGCCGCCTTGATCGCCTCGTCCAGGTCGGTGACCAGATAGCCGTTGCGCTCGGCACCGAACGGATATGGGATCGGCGTCTTGAAGCCGAACAGCGAGACTGTGCCCACAGGCGTCTGCAGCAATTGCGACGTGGTGCTGCTCGGCGTGGGCGTGACCGTCGCCACCACCTGCTTGGTACTCTTGCCGCCAAAGGTCGCGAGGAAGCTCGTCACGAACTTGTCCACGTCCTCGGGCGCCACGTACACGTGGGTCGTGTCGTATTGGGGGGCGACGGCAATCGCCGCCTCTTTGGACTTCGTTGCATCCTTTGCGACGACCGGCGTCGTCGCCGCGACGGCAAGCGCCAGCAGAGCGAATATCCTTGTCGATTTCATTGAGAGACTCCTTAGGTAGCTTAAGATCGCGCAGCGCGGCTGGAGTAGAAGCGGGCCCGGTCGGAAGCCATCGATACGACGACGAGACCCGCGATCAACCCGAGATGTTCGAAGAAGGCGTTGGTGGCCATGAATCTCTCATGGCCCCCCATCGTCCAGAACGCGTTGGCGGTGAGCATCGCGACGAACGTCAGAACACCGAGCCCGCCTGTGCCGAGCCACACGAAACGATTCACGACGACGAGCAGAGAACCGCCGAGTTCGATCACGATGGCGGCCGCCGCCCACAGCAAGCCCGGATGCAGGCCGAAGTGTTCCTGCTCCGCCACCGCGCCCGCGAAGTCGAGCAGTTTGGTCATGCCGCCGAGCAGGTAGGCCGAGACCAGCGCCAGCCTGGCCGCATGCCACAGCAACGGCCAGCGCAGGATCGCGGAAACCCAGTTCGGCGAATCTCCGGACGCCATGTCAGACGGCCCAGCATGCGCACCCGAGGGCGCCCCAGAAGCTCCTCAAGTCGGAAACCGGAAGACGGCTCGACCAGGCTGCGGCGTGATCGTGTCCGTGCACGCCGCAGGAGTTGGCGCAGCCGCACATCTGCATGGCCTTCATGGCGAGGCTGCTTTCCTTCGCCTTTGTCTTGTCGTCCGCCCAGGCGGCATAGCCGCCGAAGCGTCGGACGGGCGACCAGTCCGGCATCGCGGGTGGCGGCGAGACGCTCTCAAGCTTGGAGAAGTCGCCCGCTCCGAACACGATCCTCCCGCCGACCATGGTCAGCAGCGACGTCGTATCCGCGATCTCGGCCTCGCTGCAGGAGAAATAGTCGCGGTCCGGCACGATCAGGTCGGCGAGTTGGCCCACCTGAATGCGGCCCTTGTTGCCCTCCTCGTTCGAGAACCACGTCACGTTTTCGGTCCACATCCGCAGCGCCGTCTCGCGATCGAGGCAATTGCGCTGCGGTGTGATCCGCAATCCGCCGACGGTGCGGCCAGTGACCAGCCAGGACAGCGAGACCCAGGGGTTATAGGAAGCCACGCGCGTCGCGTCGGTACCGGCCGAGACCTTGACGCCCTTGTCGATGATCTTCTTGACCGGCGGCGTGGCTTCGGCGGCTCCCGCCCCGTATCTTTCGACGAAGTATTCGCCCTGATAGGCCATCCGGTGCTGCACGGCGATGCCGCCTCCGAGCGCCGCGATGCGGTCGATCGACTGGTCCGAGATCGTCTCGGCATGATCGAAGAACCAGTGCAGCCCATCCAGAGGCAAGTCCTGGTTCACCCGCTCGAACACGTCCAGCGCCCGCGAGATCGTCTCGTCGTAGGTCGCATGGAGCCGCCACGGCCATTTGTTCTGCACCAGGACACGAACGACCTCCTCGAGCTCCCCCTCCATCTCCGGGGGCATGTCTGGACGCGCGACCCTGAAATCCTCGAAATCGGCCGCCGAGAACACCAGCATTTCGCCGGCGCCGTTGTGCCGGAAGTAGTCGTCGCCCTGCTTGTATTTCGAGGACTTCGTCCAGGTGAGGAAATCCTCCTTCTCGCCCTTCGGCTTCTGCGTGAAGAGATTGTAGGCGAGCCGGATCGTCAGGAAACCTTCCTGGCCCAGCTTCTGGATGACCGCGTAGTCCTCCGGATAGTTCTGGAATCCACCGCCGGCATCGATGGCCCCGGTGACACCCAGCCGGTTCAATTCCCGCATGAAGTGACGGGTCGAGTTGACCTGGTAGTCGAAGGGCAGCTTGGGGCCCTTGGCGAGCGTCGCGTAGAGGATGTTGGCGTTCGGCTTGGCCAGCAGCAGTCCCGTGGGATTGCCCTTCGCGTCGCGCGTAATCTCGCCGCCCGGCGGTTCAGGCGTATCTTTCGTATAACCGACGGCCCGCAGCGCGGCTCCGTTGAGGATGGCCCGGTCGTAGAGATGCAGCAGGAAGACCGGCGTGTCGGGGGCGACAGCATTGAGCTCGTCGATCGTCGGAAGCCGCTTCTCCGCGAACTGATGTTCGGTGAATCCCCCGACCACCCTCACCCATTGCGGCGGCGGCGTGACGCCGACCTGCCGCTTCAACATGCCCATCGCATCCGCGAGCGAACGCACGCCGTCCCATCGAAGCTCCATGTTGAAGTTCAGACCGCCGCGGATGATATGGAGGTGGTTGTCGATCAGACCAGGCAGCACGCGATGCCCCTTGAGATCGACCACCTTCGTGGCGGGACCTGCGAGCTTCATCACCTCATGATCGCGTCCGACGGCGACGAACCGGCCATCCGCGATGGCGACGGCTGAAGCCGTCGGATTCGAGCGGTCGAGCGTCGTGAACAGACCGCGATGCAGGATGACGTCCGGTGCCGTGCTCATGAATGTTTCTCCGGATCTTCTAGCGAAGCGGCGCTCTTCGATTGATCGCTTTGACGTCCGGGCAGCATCCCGAACATGTGCGGAGCGCACTTGGCCTGTTGCCACGCGGATGCGAGCCCGTGTCCGGACATCAGTTGCCGGGCGACGGGAACGATCTGTTCACCGGCCAGGATGCCGAGAAGACCGACCAGGGCCACCAGCGGCGGGGCCGGCGAACGCACGTTGAGGAGGCTGTAGACGACGCCGACCAAAAGGCCGGCGCCGAGTGACAGGAGATAGATCTTCATCGCACCACTCTCGATGGGACGGGGCCGACGTCAGGCTACCTTCGTGCCGCCCTCGGACGCGTGCTCTCCGAGCGCCCACTTTGAGAACCGTATCTGAATTCCGTACGGCGAATGTGCACGCTGGATGTCCATCATGCCTTCGTAAGTCTCGCTGCGCGCCCAGTCCTGCTGGAGTTCGTAGGCGTACTGCGAAGAGGTGGTGGGAACCGCGCCTGCTTGGATCGCACGTTCCATGGCTCGGTTGTGTGCTTCGAGCGAGAGATCGCCGCACGCGTCCGCGGGAATGTAGACCTCGTATCCTTCCTTCAGCATGTCCAGCGTCGGGAAGAGCACACACGCTTCAGTCCAAAGGCCCGCCAACACGAATTTCTTGCGACCGGTGGCGGCCACAGCCTTTCGGAAATTGGCATCGAGCCACGAATTCATGGACGTTCGATCGATGATGTCGTGGTCTGGGAACAGCGAGGTCACCTCCGGAATGAAGGGGCCGGAGAAGGAGTCTCTAGCGACGGTCGAAATAACGGTCGGAATCTTGAAGAGCTTGGCAGCCTTTGCAAGAATCTGGACGTTGTTGATCGTGACCAACCGGTCATGCGACTGAACGCCTTGAAACATTGCCGGCTGGTAGTCGATCAGTGCGATGGCGCTATTTTCCGGGGTGAGCATTTCGAGCTTCGACATCGAGAAGGTCTCCTTGTGATCGACGTGACCGATCAAACGAAAGCGGATGGGTGCAAGCGGCCGCATGTGAACCTTGAACGCCGCCCGGCGCTTGGACGATTTCGTCGCGGCTTGGACTCCGGCCCGATGATCTGCTCACGAGCGACAATCGCCGCACACGCGTCCAGCAGCCTCTCGTCCGAGATCGCCAGCATGTCCAAAGGACGCGCAGATAGTCCAAGCCAAAGGGTTCTCCATCCGCGACCTTTGCGTGCAGGAGGACCGAGGGCGATCTGAAGACGACGTAGCAGCCCTCATCGCCTCGTCACGGGAGTGATCGATGGCATTGCTGAAATTGCGAGGTGATACCCAGCTTTTACTGCAAGGACCGGGGTTGAAGACCTATTCGGACGCTCCTCACGCAACGACGACGAGGCAGCCGACCCGGTCAATGAGGACCTCCTCGCATTGCTGAAAGCTTAGTCGGAGAAACCAGATGCCGCCGAATCCACTTCATCTGCTCGAACCAAAGGACTGCGCCCTGCTCCTGGTCGACCAACAGGCCGGCCTGGCGTTCGGAGTTGGTTCGATCGACCGGCAGGTCCTCATGAACAATGTCATCGCGCTGGCAAAGACCGCGACAGTGTTCGGCCTGCCGGTCGTCGCTTCGACCTCCGCGACGAAGGTGTACAGCGGGCCGCTGATGCCGGCCATTAAGTCATCACTGCCCGGCATCGAGCCGATCGACCGGCGCAGCATGAACGTGTGGGAAGACGACAAGGCACGCGAAGCCGTGCTTGCCACCGGTCGAAACCGTTTGATCGTCTCGGGCCTGCTCACCGAGGCATGCGTGAGCTTCGCCGTGTTGTCGGCATTGTCGGCCGGCTTAGAGGTCTACGTCGTCGGCGACGCCTGCGGAGGGCTCACGACGGCGAGCCACGACCTGGCACTCGGCCGAATGGAGGCCGCCGGCGCCCGCCTCACGTCGTGGATCCAAGTACTTCTGGAGATGCAGCGTGACTGGACGCGGCACGAAACCTACGACGGCGCTCGCGCCATCGTCGAATCCCATGCGGGTGGATACGGGATCGGCCTGGCCTACGCCCGCGACATGATCCATCCCGCTTGAGACGCAAGCGCGCCAGGATTTAGTTAGCCCTCGGTCCGGGCCCGCCGCCAGGCTCCGGGGCTTGCGCCCACGCTGCGGGAGAACACCCTGGTGAAGTAGCTTTGGTCTCCGAAGCCGCAGATGAGCGCGATGTCGGCGAGCGGAAGCTTCGTGCTCAGCATGAGACGTTTGGCCTCATCGATCCGGAGTTGTAAGAGGAATTCGTGCGGAGCGACACCCGTGCTGCGCCGGAACGATCTTGCGAAGTGGCTGGGCGTCAATTTGCATTCCGCGGCGACGTCGGCGATCGTCAGGCTGGTAGCAAGTCGCGTCCGCATGATCTCCTTAGCGCGGCGCTCCTGCCACGGCGCAAGACCTCCGCCGACCGCACTATCCCGCGGGCGCATGCCACCATAGGTCTGCGCAAAATGAGCGAGCAGGCTCAAACCGATCTGATCCAGGAAGAGCTGATTGGTCTCCGAATCCTGCTCGACCGCGCTGAGTAGCACGCTGGACAAGGTCGAGAGGTAGGGATCGCGCTGATCTCTGCTCCATTTGAGCGTCGCGATCGGCTTGGCTCCATGCTCTTGGGCGAATTCGTCAAGGGCGCGCCGCGGAACGTAGTATTGGACGGCGTCGAACGGCCCCCTGAATTCGCATTGGGGATTGTCCATCAGATTGATGACGCTGACGGTGCCGGCGCCGAAGGCCCCTGAATACCTAGCCTTACCGGCGAGCCAGCAGGAATGCCTTTCGAGGTCGCCGAGCTGGTGCAGGATGCTGAAGGCTGGTTCGGAAGGGATGGCCGCCGTTCGTTCCCGAACGAAGTGGGAGCAGGTCAGTCGGGTCATCGCGAGCGTCAACTGTCCCTCGCGGTGGACGCGTAGCAGGCAGTCGCCTTCCATACCGAGGTGCTGACTCAGGCGACGACCATAGAAGCCGCCAGACCTGCTATCAGACTCTTCCTTCATTGGAACGTCCAAAGCCATCCGCCACCGAACACGCTATCGAGAAGGACGAACCACATTCCAGTGCGCGTCCGTCGAACAAAATTCTCATAGAGAGATAATCGCCTTCGTTCAAGTCGCCGAACGAGCAACCATCGAGAGCGACGTGCCGATCGGAAAAATGCGTCGAAACGGAAACGATGACCGACCATAGGTGAAGAAACCCGGACTTGATACCCGCCCGCATTCCACATTATTTGTGAAACAGCTTCATAGATGGTCGGGGCATGGACAATCGTGTTGGCGAAATGCAGGTCTTCCTCCGCGTGGTGGAAGCTGGAAACTATTCCGAGGCAGCCCGCCGCCTTCTGATGACGCCGTCCACGGTCAGCAAGCTCATCGGACGGATCGAGACGCGGCTGGGCGTCCGACTATTTGAGCGCTCCACGCGACGCTTGGCTTTGACCTCCGAAGGTCGGATGTACCATGAGAAGAGCCTCGCGCTCGTCGCCGAACTCGACAGCATTGAACGGAGCGTCTCTCGAGGCGCCGCGGCGGCCGGCGGAACGATCCGCGTCAACACCACAGTGTCGTTCGGCATCCTCGGCCTCGAACCTCTGCTCCCGGCCTTTTGGGAAGCTCACCCCGGCATCATGGTCGATATTTCGCTCTCCGACGAGATCGTCGACCTGTACCTCGATCGAGCGGACGTCGCCTTTCGCGTGGGCTCCCTGCAGGACTCCGCGATGGTCGCCAGGCGCATCGGGGTCGTGAAGAGAAGGATCGTCGCATCTCCGGGCTACGTCGAGCGCATGGGTGAACCCAAGAGTATCGCGGATCTTTCCCGTCACAGGTGCCTCGGATTCAACTTCCGGCGTTCCGCGCCGGTCTGGCCTCTGAAGGAAAGCGGTCGCATCGTCGATCGACGGGTCAGCGGTCCGCTCGTTGCGAACAACGCCCAAACCTTGCGGAGGATGGCGATCGCAGGAATCGGCCTCGCAAGGCTGGCCGACTATCACATTCGCGACGATATGGCCGCCGGTCGCCTGGTCGAAGTGCTCAAAGGTACGGTCGGTGACGACGAGCAGATCCACGCACTCTACCATGGCGGGCCGCGGCTGCCCTTTCGCGTGAAAGCATTCCTCGACTTCGTCTGCCCTCGCCTCACCGACTTCATGGAAGGTAAGTCGGCTCATGAAGGAGTCCCACACACCAGGACGAAACGGGCCGTCAAGCGATCTAATTGAGTGGAGGAAGGATCGCCTGCAATTCGAGGCGACGCTCTTCGAGGAAAGCGGGAAGTTGAAGCTTCTCGCCCAATCGCCCGGGCGCCTCGTCGACCGAGAATCCCGGACCGTCGGTCGCGATCTCGAACAGAACCCCGCAGGGCGCGCGAAAGCCCACCGCGTTCAGGTAGGTTCGCTCTATCGGATCACTCACCACGATGCCGTACGCTGAACGAAGCTTCTCGACCATCTCCGATCGGTCGTCGAAATCGCGAGAGCGGAAGGCGACATGCCGGATGGTGCCGCCGCCGAGGCGTCCCCGCGAGGACTTCCCGATCACGTGTAAGGTGATCGCACCGCCCGGACCATCATGCGCCACGAAGCGAATAGTCCCATCCCTTCGGGAAACCAGTTCGAACTCGAAGACCTGCTGCAGGATATCGATGGTTGCGTCCTCCTCGCGGACATTGAGCGTGATATCGTGGAGGCCGTGCAGCAGGCAGGCGGCCGGCGCATTGCGATCGGCCCTCTGCGACGGTTCTTCCAGCGTCTCGACCAGCGCGATCGCCGTACCGTCGGGATCCGCGAAACAGAGCATCCGCTCCCCAAAGGGCGACATTTGCGAACGGTGGGGCACATCGAAGGCATCCAGCCGATCAGCCCATTGGTCAAGGGAGTACGGAGCTGCGCGAAAAGCCGTCTGAACGACTTCGCCGACGCCGGCTAAGCCCGGCGTCACGCAATTCCAGGCAAGCGTGCTGATCACGGTGCCGGGAACCCCGAGGTCGTCGCCGTAGTAAACATGATAGCTGCCCGGGTCGTCGTAGCAGACGGTCTTCTTGACGCGTTTGAGCCCCAGCACACCGCAATAGAAGTCGGCGGCGCGCCGTACATCGCCGACGATCGCCGTAACGTGATGAATCCCTCGCGCGCTCACGTGGCTGATGTCCAATTCGCGGCCCCAAGGCCGTCCGTCCGATGCGTCATGCTCACCTGCCGGCCTTCGTTCTCGCTGCAGTTGCCGGTCGTCCGGGACACACAACTCCCGAACTTCACGAGGCGTCTTGGACTTTTTCCCGATAACCGAACCGTCCCAAGCCAATATGGGGCCATTTTTGCCACTACGACGACGCAATCGTACAAAACGCCGTGGAATCCTGCAATCACTCCCGACTGGCTTGACCAAGGATGGCGGTCCGAAACCTTGCTCCGGCACTTCGTCCCAACGGGTGCCATGATCCATCGACGATCGCCGTTCGATCGGTCGAGTAGATGCGATGCCTCCATCCAACGAGAAGCCCATCCAATCGGTCGCTGCGCGCAACGCTTCTCCGTGGATCGCGTTTCGGCACGCCACGTTTACCGTCGTGTGGACCGCGACCGTCGTCGCCAACGTCGGCACCTGGATGTACAACGCTGCATCCGGATGGCTTATGACAAGTCTCGATGCCGATCCGCTCACAGTTTCCCTGGTTCAGGTCGCGAGCAGCCTTCCGATGTTCCTGTTCGCGCTACCGGCCGGCGCGCTGGCGGATACCGTCGACAAGCGCCGTTTTCTGATCGGCTGCGAGATCGCCCTCACGACCGTCGCGGCAGTAAGCGCGGTGCTCGTCGGACTAAATCTAGTCACTCCGCCCATCCTGCTGCTGTTCACCTTCCTGCTCGGCGCCGGCGCTGCATTCACCGCGCCTGCGTGGCAGTCGGTCGTCCCTCAGCTTGTCCCGAACGAAGACCTGGCGGCGGCAGTCGCCAGCAACGGTGTGGGCGTCAACATCAGCAGAGCCATCGGGCCAGCGCTGGGCGGCGTGGTCATCGGCGGACTGGGCATCGCCGCACCATTCTGGATCAACGCGCTGAGCAATTTCGCCGTGATCGGCGCCCTGCTTTGGTGGCGGCCGGCGTCCCCGCAAGGGAGTGGGCTGCCGCCGGAGCGGCTCGCCGGCGCCATGGTGATCGGCTTCCGCCATGCGCGGTTCAATCCGAGCCTCCGCGCCACGCTCATCAGGGCGGTGGCGTTCTTCTTCTTCGCGAGCGCCTATTGGGCGTTGCTCCCGCTCGTCGCGCGCGATCAGATCGCGGGCGGTCCAGAACTCTACGGCATTCTGCTCGGAGCCATCGGGGTCGGCGCCGTCGTGGGTGCGTTCGCGCTGTCCTGGATGAAGACGACCCAGGGACCAGACCGGCTCGTTGCTGCGGGCACGCTCGGAACGGCGCTCAGTCTGATCCTGCTCGGCACCGCCCATCACGCGGCGATCGGTCTTTCGGCTTGCCTGCTCGCAGGCGTCTCGTGGATCGCCGTTCTCGCGACGGTCAACGTCTCGGTTCAGGTCTCGCTGCCCGATTGGGTCCGCGGGCGCGGCTTGGCCATGTTCGTCACGATGTTCTTCGGCGCGATGACCGCCGGCAGCGCCCTTTGGGGACAGTTCGCCTCGGGACTGGGCCTGCCGGCAGCGCATTTCATCGCCGCAGCGGGCGCCGTCGCCGGGATTGTGCTGACCTGGCGTTGGAAGCTTCAGGCCGGTGCCGGAATCGACCTTGCACCGTCGATGCATTGGCCGGCGCCGATATTGACCATCGATGCCGGTGCGGATCGCGGGCCCGTGCTCGTCACGGTAGAGTACCTCATCGCTCCGGAAAGGCGCGACGCCTTCCTTTCCGCCGTCATGGAATTGGGCCTACAGAGGCGGCGCGACGGCGCCTATGCCTGGGACATCTTCGAGGATGCCGCTGAGAACGGACGCTTCCTGGAAACGTTTATGGTCGCATCCTGGCTCGAGCATCTCCGACAACACCAGCGCGTGACGAACGCGGACCGGATCGTTCAGGACGCGATCCGCAAGTTCGGCGCGACGGCCGAACCCAAGGTTACCCACTTCATAGCGACCCGGCTTCAGTCCCCTTAATCAGGCGACGCACCAAGCTCGGCCTGTCGAGAGTAGCAACCTTCCTGGTCTCGGATCCCGGACGTATCGCTAGCGTCGACCTTCTCAGGATGAGTTCTGGACGAAGTATGACAGTCCGCTCTCGATCGCGCTCCGACCAGGGCTCAAGTTGCTGAAGTGGCGAGGCACCTAGTATCGAAACTCGGCATTCGAAGGAGCCCACAAATCACCTGGATTACTCAATGCACATAGCTCCAACGAGACAAGCGACAGAAGGGAGGAGCATCAGCTTTGGGGAAAAAGCTGCCGTCCCGTATGATGAGCGCGAATTTGAACCTCCTTGCTGGCCCGACAAGCCAGGCTCGAACAGATTGTCCGTTTTGCGCCCCGGGTCTGACGACACCACGGTGCCGCCCTGCCGTCCAAGCCAGTTGCCGGAAAGATCGGAATCGACGTAGCGGGTGACGTTGTCGAAGAGCTGGATGTAGCCGCTCACATCCTGCTGCGCCATGAGCCTGATGTCACCGCCGGATACCACGCCTGCGAGGCGCCGCCGCTCGCGGTTCCGACGAGGTTGTAAGGATTGGTGCCGTCAGCTGGGAGGATCGGCGCCGACTGCGTACCCGCGGTGTAGACGCCGTAAGGCGTGGCCTCGCTGAAGCTTCCACCGGCGAGCAGATCAAGACTGCCGGTGCCGGTGCGGAGCACGCTTCGCCTGAGCAAAAGTACAACCGACAGCGCGCGCCAACGAAGCAGCGAGCCAATTGGGTCACTCTACGCTCACGGTAGGCCCTTAGCTACAAGATACGAACGGTAACTATCGCCTTATGACAAGGTGGTGACAGCTCCTGTCCCGCCCCAGAAACCAATTGGCTGAATCTCCGCTTTCGGCCGATTGTGCCGAAGGGCTCTGCCGTTGAAGCGGAACGATATCGATGAAAGGAGCAGCACGCGCGCACCAACTTGCGCAACATCGTAGATGCAAGTCCATGCGAGAAACGAGGGCTTTAGCGTCGCAGGCGCATTTCCGCCCAAAATGCGGTCGCGCGAAAGACTACAGAGAACACCTAGCTCAGCAAGCTATTAGCGCCATCAAGTGATAGGCAGATTACAGCGTCCTCATTTATCCAGTGACCTTCGACTGCCTACAGTGTGGACTTCCGTGAGTTCCAGCGAAACAATCTCGCCTTAGTCAACTATTGCTGCGTACTCGAGCCCGACGACGTCGAGTTCTTTCGCAAGGAGATCGAAGGCTGGATGGCCTTCTAGCACCGACGACTGCGACTGATCTCTAGCTTCATCGCTTCACGCCTCAGCCCTTGCGGCTGTGCAACGTGACGAGAGTCCGTCGACCCGCGATCACAGCTAGTGTGTATCCGCTTTGTGCCATCTGCAGACGGCTCCCCGCTGGCAAGCGTTTTCTTGGTGCAACGCGCTTCGGTCGGTGCCGCCATGTACGCGGTCTATTGATGCGGTACACGTTGGCCGCTGGTCATAATGCCTTCCGCAGAGGTGGGTCCCGACCAAAAGTACGCGCTCGCGGGGCCGTGGCGCAAATGGGTTGGCGATATGATCGAGAAGACAGACGAGGGATCGCGGTCAAACCGGCGTCCGATCGAACACATCGGTTCGATCGAAGGCTGGCCCAAGGTCGTTCAAGGTGCTCCGGCACATCGAAGCGTTGGAGGCCGCTGGCATCGACGTCTGAGAGGTCGCGCCCAACCATTGGCGCCATGACTACAACCGTCTGAAGGTCGGTCATGAACCGCGCCCCTCTCCCCACATTGAAGAATGCAGGAACGAGGATCGCCGCGCCGACGGTCATTGTGCAAACTGGCGGCGCTTCTCCGCGGCAAGCCCGGCGATCTGGTCGGCCGTTAGCGTTCCGAGCCCGAGCACCTGGTTGGGACCAGTTGCGTCATAGCTGCGGATCTCGGTTCGCTTCTTACGGCGCTGCTCCTCTTCACGCCGCTCCATGTCGCCATCGGTCGTGCCACCATAACCCAGAAACTCGACGATAATCACCGACGGGCGGTCATTGCCGGCCTGCTGATTGGCATCCTTAGCGGCGTCGGCCGCTGCCTTGTCCTTGGTCTCGGCCGTCAGATTGACCACCGCTGGCTGCGCCTTCGGCACGCCCTTGCTTTCGCCACCCACCCTGATGTTGTCCGCGTTTAGCACCATGAGGGCAGCGACATTGAAGTTGCCGCTGACGCGGATACCCGCATCGCCGGCATCCACTGTGCCGACCGGCGCGATCAGATCGAGGTCCCCCGGCTCGACGCCGGCATAGCCGATCACGGTGCCGATGCCGGAGCCGGAAATATCGGCCTGTTCCTTGGTCAGCGTCACCGTATCCACGTCGGTCTCGGTCACCGGCGCCTTCGGCACGCGCGAGGTCTTTGCACCCTTGCCGGCATCGATATCGCCGAGCGTGGACCAGATCGTTACGTCGCCGCCGCTGAAGGTGAGAATACGCGAACGGTTCACCACCACGTCGTCGCGGGCGGCAATGTTGACCCGGCCGAAGCCGAGCGTGACCAGACCATCGCCCGGAAGAACCGTCTGGTTCAACGCGGCGACCTGAAGGTTGCCGCCGGGCACGAGGATGTTGATGTCGCCGCCATTCTCGGTGCGGATCAGCGAATTGGCCGACAGTACCGATCCCGTCCAGCTATCGCCCGGAAACAGCGTTGCGACCGCTTCGTAGCCGCGCCGGTGGCCGCCATTGAGCACGCGTCCATCGGCATCGCGCTCGTTCTGGTCACGTCCCGCCATCCGCAGTTCCTGCATATAGATCTGGCGCAGGAAACGCTGCTGGGTTAGCGCCGGCAGCGACTGGAAGCGCTCCCAGGCCTGCAGCGGCGACAGGGTTTCGCCCGTCATCTGCTTGATGAAGGACACCAGACCGATACGGGTCTGCTTGATCGCGCCATCCGCGAGATCCTTGGTCGCATCGGTGAGATAGAGTGGCAGCAACCGTCCATCGACGGTCGTCGTCAGATAGGTCTGCATCGAACCGACCATGGACGGATCGAGATAGGTCTTCGCAACCGCCGCATAATCCGGCTGCCGGCCGTTCAAGCCGGCGATCATGTCGATCGAGGCGCCGCCATCGGGCAGGCCTTTGACCTGACCATCCTTCACTAACCCGGCTGAATTGTAGCTCTGATTGCCCTGGCTGATGATGACCTGCGACGCAGCATGAATGTCGCGTCCCGCCGTCAGCAGCAGCGCTCCCGGCCCCTGAATGACTGTGCCGGGCATCCGTTCGGTGTTGAGATTGTTGTTGAGAATGTCGTTGCCGGCATTCAGCCACGTCACGTCGGAAACGTGAAGATTGCGCAGGTTCAGCGCGAGATCGCGAATATCGGTCTTGGCCGACATCAGCATCTGCTCGTTGGTGGTCACGTTGCCGCTGCGGATGCTGCCGTTCAGCGCGTAGATCCGGCTGGGCTCCCTGTCGCCGGCATTCATCAGAACGGACGGATTGGCGACCTCATGGAAGTAATCCATGCTCAGCGAATAATAGGCATATGGATCGATGAGGTTGGTCAGCAGCGCGATGAAAAACGTCTCCGTCTGACTTCCGGTTGGATAGAAGTTGATGCCGCTGCCAAACGGCCGAAGAGCCGTCGGCAGCATTTCGCGCGTCGCACGCGACATCACGAGATTGCCCGGCGTGACGTCTCTCGCAGCCAGCATCGTCAATCCGCCATTCGTGGCAGGAAGGATATTCAGGCGGCCCGGATTGGAAATCGAGCCGTTCAGCGCAACGATGTTGGTGAGCGCCGGATAGAGATTTGCATAGAGGTTCGCGAACTGGACCGCACCTCTATAGATCTCGAACCATAAGGTGTCGGTAATCACATCCTGCGAGAGATAATGAACCTGATTGACCAGCGTCACATCGCCGCCGATTGAGCTCAGATCGAGCCGCGTATTGTCGGTCTGGCCGAGCATCAAGGTCTGGCCATTGGACCATGGCTTGGACGGGTCAAAGGTCATCAGCGGATCGAGCACGGCCTGCAGCCGCAGATCTCCGGCAGTGCGGGCACTCAGCGTAGCGTCACCGAGCGCCAGCACCGGCGAGATGTCGTAAGACCTCATATCGCCGCCGCCGGGTCCCTCGAACGAGCGCCCTCGCAGCGTCCGCCCGATCGCGAACGAGCCCGCGTCGATCGCACCGGCGCCGCGGGCGACGTAGTAATTGCCCGCCTTGATATCACCGCCGGCAGAGACATTGAGCGCGCCGCCATTATCGATCTGCAAATAGCGCGAGTCGCCGGGGACCGTACCGCCGTGAACGCGGCCGGTGGTCGCGAGCACCACGGAGAGATTGTCGAGATCGCCGCCCGCCTGCAGGTTGACATTGCCGCCGCCGAGAGCGCCGATGCCCTGCGTGAAGCCGGCATAATTGATCCACCAAGTCGCCTGCTGGCCGGTGAAATTGAACTGGTTGTCGGTCAGACCGTCCTTCTTGAGCCAGTTCGTGTAGAGCATGTTCTCCGCATTATCGACCGGCAGCTGACTGGCGATATTGCCATTGGCGCCGATCGCCAGATGCCCGCCGAGGATGCCGTATTCGGCGCCCGCCGGTGCGGCAAAGTCGGCGTAAGACGTCACATCCTTGCGGCCGGCCGTGTAGATCACCGACTGATAATGCGCAAGCTGGATGTCGCGACCTGCCTGCGCGGCAATGTCGCCGGTGCCGGTGCGGATCTGATAGCCGTGGCTCGCATCGCCGACGACGATCGATCCCTTGCCGGCTGCGAATGTCGCGAGCGGCTTGACCGACAGGATGTCGGCCGCCCCGAGATCGGCGCCGGCCACCAGCCGGATATCCCACGAGTCCTGCGCCAGCAGCGTGCCGCCGCGCGCCACATCGCCGAAGCCGTCGCTGATATGACCATTGATGTTCAGATTTCCGGCAGCGCGCAATGTGAGCCCGCCCTCACGCGCGCTCAGCCCCGACAGATCCCAATCGACGCCCAGCGTAAGATCTGAGTCGCTGCGGATTTCAACCCCCGCAGCAACGGCGATACCGGGACCGATCTGCAGGCGGGACGTGATATCGCCGGCATGGGTCGCGAACTCATCGGCCGCTGCACTGGCCTGATCGCGCAAAGCAGCATCGATGGTGGAAACGACGGTCGCAGGACGCCATACGCCCTCCAGCACCGCGGAGCGGGCGCCGACGATGGTCGCGGCCAGACGATCGACCGCAACGTAATCGGGCCCGGCAACCTGTCCGGCGCGGAAACGCACCTTGCCGCCATTGCCGCCGGAGACATCGATGACGCCGCCGCGGATATCGAGACGTCCACCGGAGGCATCGAGCAACACCCGGCCGCTGCCGAGCTCGGTCGTCGACCGCGCGATCAGATTGGCCGTCTCGGTCATCGTCAGGCCGTTGCCCGCAGAGATCGCGATATTGCCGCCATAGGCCGCGCTCGCATCGATGGTGCCGGTGATCGTCACCTTGCCGGCATCCGTGCTGAGACTGAAGCTCTCCACCTTCGTCACACCATCGAGCACGATGTCACCGGTGCGGATGCGGAACGTGCGCGACCGCGTGAAGCCCGCATTCGCCAATTGTTGCGAGAAGCCAGCGAAATCAGGCAATGCACCGATATCGAGCGAGAACGAACCACCCTTGCCCGCGGCAGCATGCGCATCCACCAGGCCGTTCAATGCCACGGTGCCACCGCCTGCAGCAACGGCGGCAAGCTTGCCCGCATCGCCGCCGCCGGAGGCCGCTGCGAGATTCAATGCCGAACCAGCCTGGGTCACGACGCTGCCGCCGACGGATGTGAGTTCGATCGTGCCGGCACTGGCGTAAGCCGTCACATCGTTGAACGCCTTGCTGAAGCCGCCGACATCGATGATGGCGCCGCCAGATACATTGACGTCTCCGTCGGTCGCGGTCAGCGATACGTTGCCGCCAAGCGCATCGATGCGACCGCCGAAATCGACGCTGGCGCCGGTCAGGGCCCAGCGCGAGCCCAGGCTGTCGGCATCGCGCGGCCGCGTCCGATCCTGCGACGTGACCGCCAGATGCCCAGTCGTCATGATGGACTGGCTCGTACCGTTCCCACCGGTCAGCAATGGCGCCACCAGGCTGAGATTGCCGGACACATCCAGGCTGCCACCGCCTTGCCCGGCAATGGCATCGGCCGCCGTCAGCGTGACGGCATTGAAACCTCGCACCGACTTGGCGCCGGCCCCGAGCACGATGCGTCCGGCATTGAAGGCGAGCGTGCCCTGCGCGACGACCAGCGGATCGACAAAACTGCCGCCGCTGTTGCGCAGCGCGATCGTATCGCCCGCCACCGTGGTGCCGCCGGCGCTGTAGCCGACCAGCCCGGCCGCATCGAGCGTGACCGATCGCAGGCCGGCGGCGCCAAAATCGATTCCGGTATAGAAGTCGATGGTCGAGTAACTGCGCAGCGTCAGATTCTGCGCCTGATTGAAGCGAGCATCCCGGCTGTATCGAAGACGAGGCCCTCGCTCCCGCCACCGAAGCCGATGCGGCTTCCGGACAGGGTGATATCGACAGCGGAGACCTGCGCCGAACCGGCCAGCGTGGTGTTGCGCGTGGCGTCGATCAGCAGCGCCCGACCGCCGTCGATGACCGCAGCGGCGCCGACCTCGACGGTACCGGACGCTGTGCCGTCGACATTGGTGCAGCGAACGCTGGCGGCGGCTCCGTTGGACAGGCGGATCAACGCCCCGAAGTCGCGCTCCGGCGATGCGACCTGGGGCATCAGAGTGATATCGCCGGAATCGCTGGTGGCGGCACCCGCGGCGCGCAGCACGCTGCCGGCCGCGATGGTGATGTTGTCGGACGCCGCCAGAATGATTTCCGGACCGGTCAAGGCACTGTCAGCACCGTTGCGCACCACGATATTGCCGGCCCGTACGGTGACCGAGACGCCGAGATTGGTCCCGGTGCGAACGCCGCCGAGCAACAGACTGGCCGCGCCGAAATTGCTGAGCCGGCTCGAATCGATGATCAGATAGCCGCCAAGCCCGCTGGTATCGGCTCCTGCGCCGACCACCGCGATATTGGTCGCCGCAATATCGACGGTGCCTGCGCGGCCGCCCGGCGCTGCTTGCGACAGCAGTTGTCCATCCAGCACCAGTTGGTCCCGCGCCTTGAACACGACGGCGCCGCCATCCAAAGGCAGTCGCGGCGTCACCACATCGAGGCCGAGCTTGCGGTATTGCGTCAGCTTGAACGTTTCCGAGGCGAAGAATTCGTTGGCGCTCGCTTCGTTATATTCGGAATAGGACCGGATCACGTTGCCGTTCATCACACGCCAGTTCGATGCACGCACATCTGCCGAGCTGTCGAGATTGCTGCCGAGGCGACCGGACATCAGCAACGATCCGTCCAGCAAACGCGTGACGCTGCGAACAGGATTGCCGGAACTGCCAGCCACCATCTGGACGGCGAACGCGCCGGGCAGGAGTGCATATTTCGCCGGCAACAGATTGTACCAACCGGCGGCGAGACCGCCGCCCCCGGCCAGCCAGACCCGGCTGCCAACCGCAACCCCACCATCCTTCGGCGCGGTCGCCGATGCCAGCGCCGGCAGGACCGCATAGACGCCGTTCATCGCGAGAATGTCGTGCGAGCCGCCACTGCCGACGACGAATTCCGATGCTCGCAGATCGCCGCCGCCGCGAATATCGACCTTGGCACCCGCAGCCATATTGACCGCCGGCGCATCGAGCAGCAGCTTCTTTTCCGGCAGTGCCGTAATCACGTTCGGCAGACCGTATTGCACCGGCAGCGCCCAGTCCTCGCCATTCAGCAGCAGACCATAGGGCACCGTCAGCCCATCGCCCGACACCGACACCGTGGCACCCTCCCCCAAGGTGATCGCGTGCGTGGCCTTCAGCGTCAAGCTGCCGAACGGCACGCGCACGGAGCCGTACACGTCGATATCCGTGGACGACAAAGTGAGATCGCCACCGGCCGAGAGCGGCGCGGATGGCGTGCCATTGGGTAGAACCAGAATACGGTCCGGCGCCTTGATCGCCGCCGTCGTCTGTGTCGACGGATAGATCTGCCCGGCCTGCAGAGTTAGCGTGCCATCGACATCGAGCAAGGCTGTCGCACCCAGCTCGAATGCGTGCAGACGAATTTCGTTGGCGACGAGTTTGGTATTGCCGAAGCCGCGGGTGACGCCTGACGTGATATCGATCAGGCCGGCATCGAGCAGCAGCGTTCCCGAGCCGCCGGTCGTATTGGCGTCGGCCACCCCGAGATCGAGTGCGAGATAGCCCGCGTGAATCGCCGCGCTTGCGGTTGGCGTCGTCGCCGACATATTGCCGGCGATCGAGACCGCCGCATTCTGCAGGTTGAGCACGACACCGTTGTCGAGTCGCAACTTGCCCGGAAGATTGACGGCGCCGAAGCCGCCGCCGCTGATGGCATCGGCGGACATGGTCGTGCCGGCATATGTGGTGTCGTTAATCAGGATCTTCGCACCCGGCGTGTAGGTGGTCGTCGTGCCGAGGCGCGTCGCGCGATAGAAATACTTGTTGATCAGGACGACCGCCTTCTGGTCGATGGTCGGATCCACGATCCAGGGCGCGACGGAACCGCCGCCTTGCGCGTCGGCCGCAAGACCATTCACGATGCGCGGCGTAAGTCCGATGACCGACGGCAATTGATTGATCGAATTTTTCATGGTGAGGGGAATTTTGTAGGCGGCTGTCCCGTATTCGTCATAGATATCGAGATCGAGAACGAGCGTGGAGATCGGCGATCCCGCCATCGTCCCGCCGATGAAATTGTAGGTCCCCGACGTGGCGTTCGCATAGTAAGTGCCGGTCGCCGCATCAAAGGAATACTGACCGCCGGTCCCGACCAGCTTGAAGTAGCCCATATAGGTGCCGGCCAGGGCATTCTGGACGGAGCCGGACGGGGCGCCCAGATCGAGAATGTTCAGCGTGCCGCCCGATGCTCCGGCTCCGCCGGCCCTGGCGATTATCTTCGCATCGATCGTCGATCCAGCGAGACCTCCGCTCGTCAATGTGATCCGGCCGCCATCGCTGGCCAGCGGCAGCGTCGCATCGCTGCCGCGCGGGCGCATCGGATCGTCGATCACACCGCTGGTGCCGGACACATCGATCACCGCCGAGGAATCGAGCATCAGTCCACCGCTCAGGCTGACAGTACCACCGTCGAGCACATTGCCGCTGCGCAGGCCCGTGAGCGGATCCGTGTAGATCGTCGGTGTGCCTCGCGCGAGAATCTGCGCGGTCGCCGCCAGCTTCACATTGCCACCGTCGAGGGACACCGTACCGCCGGGTGCGATGATCGTGCCGGCAACGACGACGCTCCCCGTCTTCGGCGTGCTGGCATTGTCTTGCGTCAGGGCGATGCTGCCCCGAACGTCCGTCATCAGCGTAGCGCCGGCTTCCACCGTCAGCGTCTTGAACGCCGTGATGCCCAGGCTGGCCGGCTTGCGGACCAGACGCTCCTGCAGATCCAGGACCCGGACGATCCCGATATCGGTCAGCTCGGTGCCGGTCGTAACGGAGATCGGATTGTCGAATGTCAGAAAGACATTCTGCGGCTGTTGATTGACCACGGCGCCGGCCGGAACCGTCGCATTGCCCATCGTGGAGATGGAGACGGCGCGGAAGCCGCGATCCGCGAACAGCGCGTCACGCAGATGGAACGTCGCTGCGTTTGCCGGCGCCGCTCCACCGACCTGCACATCGGCCAGGACACCGATATTGAGCGTGCCGCCCGAGCCAGCGGCGAACCCGCGCAAATCGACGCCGTCGAGGCTCGTGCCTGTGAGATTCGTAAGCCTGATCGCGCCGGCATCTCCCAGCTTCAGCTTCGTCTTTGCGCCAGCGGCGCTGAGTCGGACGCCGCCGGAGACGTCGATGATGGCACCGGATGCGATGGTGACCTCGCCCCTGACGCCCGACCCCACCGCATTGGAATCGACCGCCAATGAGACCGTGCCGCCATTGATCTGGGAAAACGCTGCCGGGCCGCCATCGGCTACGTCGTTGAGCCAGCGACCGCTGACGTCAAGAACCGCTTTTGCGCCCACATCAATCTTGTTGCCGACCTGGATATTGATGGTGCCGCCGGCGATGCGGATGCCGCCATTGACTTCTGCGGTAGTCGGCAGCGCGTTGCTCGGGCTTCCGTGCTGGATCACATTCAGCGTCGCGCCCGGCGTCAGATCGAGACTGGCGCCCTCCGCAAGCTTGAACGCCTTGTTGTAGAAGATGTCGATCTTGCCCACGCCCGATCGGTTGAGGATGCCGTCGGCGATATAGGCCGTCTTGGCGCGTTCCTTGGGATCGCGCGTGAGATCGTAGAAATCGCTCGGCAGCTCGCTATCGACCGTGAAGTTGCTGGCAAGCTTCACCGGATCGTGCGTGATCACGAATGTCGACCCCAGCCACGGTCCCTCCGGAACGCTGCCGCCGCCGAATTGCAGGCTCCCCGCGGTCGCGGGCTTGCCATTCGCGGCCTGACGCGTGCCGGTGATGACATGGCTATCCAGTTCGCCTTCCATGACGAGGCCTGCGCCATCATAGATCGCGATGCTGCCGGCATTGCGGCCTTCGATATAACCCTGTTCGAAACGCCGTTCGTTGTTGCGATCGAACACGGAGCGCCATGTCTCGGTCAGATTGGCGCGCTCATGACGCCGCATGAAGCTGCGGGGAAAGCCGACATATTGCTGATCCGGCATCGCATTGCCGATATCGTAGACGCGGCCGTCGGCGCCGAGCAGCTTGGTCGTGGTGATCCAGCCATCGGCATAGCGCACCGAACCGCCGGAGATGTCGAGCACGGCACCGGCACGCACGATCGTCTCGCCGCCCGCGCGCAGCACGATCTTGCCGCCTACGGTCGATAGTTCGGCCAGCGTCGTCGTGCCGGTCCCGATCCAGCCGCTGACGTCGCCGAGCGGCGTGCCTTCCCATCGTCCGGCCACATACGCGCCGCCCTTGTCCTTGAACCACTGCACACCCGCCATCGGGCCATCGGCGAATGTCCCGCTCACCCGCTTGTCGACATAAACAGTCGCACCACGCAGCCACGAATCGAGATACAGGACGCTGTCGCGCAATTCGTTGATGCGCATCTCCACCTTGACCGTATTGGTCTCCATCGCGAGCGCCACGTCGCGCAGGCCGCCGACGCTGACCAGCGCGTCGGAATCGACATAGATGCGGCTGCCATCGTCGGTCTTGTCCAGCGCGCCCGGGACCGAGCCGGGAACCGTCGGCGGGAGCTTGCTGGCGATCACGGAGATCGTACCGGACGGCACGACCACGGTGGCGCCGGACTGAATGTCGATGAGAGTGCCCCGCAGATTGATCGAGCCTGCGCGATAGCGCGTTTCGACATTGCCCTGTTCGATGCTGCTGGTGTCGGTCAGATCCGGCATCACCGTGGTGAGGCTGCCCGAGCCGAGACTCAGCTTTCCCGTCCCCCATGAAAACAGCCCACGACCGGAGTTGAAATCCGTATGCACGGCCATAATGCCCTGGCTCCAGGCGCTGATATTGATGGAGCCGTCCTGATTGTTGAGCGCGGTCGATGCGATCAGCGTGCCGCTCTGCTCGATCTCGCGGCCCTTGATCGTGATATTGCCGCGCGAGGCCTCCACTGCGCCGGTATTCGAAACGCGATAGCCTACACTGGCGGCACGCGCGTCCATCTCGCCCATCACCGCGACGTAAAGCGGGCTGATATCGGGATTTGTCACCGTCCTGCTCAGGTACAAATAGTGCAGCAGGGATTCCGTCGGCGACGAGACTGCGAAATCGAGGCCGCGCACATCGATGTTCTGGTTGTTCAACTTTGGATCGGCCAGCCAGACATTCTCGCCGGCGCCGAGCAACACCTGCCCGTTAGGCGTACGGATCGTTCCGGCATTGGTGACGCGCGGCGCGAACAGCATCGCCTTGCCGCCGCTATGACTTTCGATCACCGCGCCGGCCTCTACAACAACATCCCCGGGCGTGCGGCCATAGTGGACGATGTTCGACGCCACCGTGTTGGTCGAACTGTCGCCGAAGGTCGGAATGGCATAGTCGAAGCCATCCGCCCAGATCGAGAGGGTGCTGTTGATACCTGCGCGGAACTGCTCGTTGCTCAGGCCGAGCGACGATGCGACGAATGTGTGGGTATTGATCTGGCTTGTGCCGCCGAACACGATGCCGTTCCGGTTGATGACATAGACCTGTCCCTCGGACTTGATGGTGCCGAGAATGCGGCTCGGTGCCAGCGACGGATCGATGACGCGATTGAGCGCGATCCAGTTGGTCCTGTCGGCGCCGCCGGCCGTCTGGTTAAAGTACAAATCGGTCTCGCGACCGACGTTGAACTTGTCCGACGTCAGGATCGCCTTGGCCTCGGTCTGCTTGATTTCGACCTGGCTCCGCCCGCCGGCGGTCGTCTCGGTCGGCAACTTGGCGCCTTGCCACAAGGTCCGATCGACCTTCACACCAGGCGCAACGACGAGGCCTCCCGGAGCCAGTCCGTTCGGCACTGTCGATGCAGCCGACATCGCAGCGGCACGCGCGGCGTCCTGAATGCTGCGCATGTCCTGCATCGCCTTGGACGCGCGGATCATCGCTTGCGACGCCGCTTGCGCGGCTTGAGCTGCCCTTGCCTGCGCGGCCTCCGGACCACCATTGACGAGCCCCATGGCGACCGCGCTTGAACCGCCACCGCCAAGGCTGCGTGCATGCGCATTCCCGTGCGCCGTAGCCAGCAAGGCGATCAGGCTCGCGCCGGCCAGCAATGCGTTGGTCCGAAAACCTCGACGTGAGCGATTCAGACGGATGTACTGGACGGACATGCGAACGCCTTCTCGGTGACGACTTCAACAGGCAGAGATCGCAGTTTCTGCGATCCCTCTACGCCCGGGATGAACGACGCCCGCGACGACCGAACAACTTTTTTACTTTTGCGAGGATTCTTTTGACGGCGAAGTCGTCGCTCGCAGCCGACGACGGCTCATCATGTCAGGAGTACGATACCGCCGGGCAATTGGCGGGCTTTCGCTCCGAAAATATGCACGATCTGCACGATAATTTTGTCGGTCTCATCGACCTTGAGCCGCGCATTGAGCAGGCGTCGCCCGATCTCGCCGTTCATCAGAATGATACGTCCCGGCCGATAGCGATTGACCTCAGCGATCACGCGATCCACCGGCACCGCGTCGAATGTGAGCACGCCGCGTTGCCACGCGGTCACGCTGTCACGATCGACGGCATCCACGGCTCCCATGCCGCCACCGCCATAGCTGACCTGCTGACCGCCGCCCAGCGACATTGACTGACCATTGCGCTCAACGCTCAGCCGCCCTCTCAGGCAACTGATCGACGCCTGCACCCCGTCGCATCGCAGATTGAATTCGGCATCGGCGGCGGTCACGCGCCCGCCGGCGGCAATAACCGTGAATGGCGGCGCAGAGACGCCGGTCGAGATCGCCGCCTCGCCGGTCAGAAGCTCGATCTGCGTGGCGGCAGATGATTGTTGGCGCAAGGCGATGCTCGTGCGGGTGTTGAGATCGAGCGAGACATTCTCGACCAGCACAACCTGACGTCGCTCGCCGGCACCGGTCCGGACATCCGCCATCAGCTCCGTATATGATGGCCACAGGTCGAGCGGAGGACGCACCGCAACATAGGCAGCCGAGGCGGCCGCAGCCGCCATCAGGCCGCCGATCACCATACGTCGGCTCGGCACTGCGGGCTTGCGCGCCATCTGGATGATGGCGGCTGCGCCAGAGTCGTGGCGACTCTCGTTAGCGATAGGGCCGAGCGACTGCCAGACACGGCGAGCCTCGGCATAAGCACTTTTGTGCTCCGGGCTCTGCCGGTACCACATCTTCATCGCATCGACGTCGGCCGACATCATATCACCCGCCATGAACCGCGCGATCCACTCATAGGCTTCGCGCCTGATGGGATCGAGATCCGCTGGGTTCTCATCGACAATAGCGGGGATCATCGGCTTTGGCTCATTCTGCGTCGTCATGGCTGCTCTCGCGCGCCGCCGGCTCCGACGGTACTCCCAATGATGCTTCGCCGGCGTTCGGACCGAACCTCTGAATGACGTTGCGCCTGATCTTCGCTCCGCAGATCAGCAGTGCTGCCTTCAGCTCCTTCTCGACGAAACGCTGAGAAATCTGCAATTCATCGGCGATATCACGCAGTTTTCGCCCCTCGAGGCGCGAGGCAAACAGAATAAAGCGGCGCCGCGCGCTGAGCTCGTCGAATGCAATCTTGAGCGCTTCGAGTTCCTGCCGCCCCTCCAGGCCGCGCAGCGGATCGGGGGCTTCATCGACAAAGCCGAGCGCCTCGTCCAGATCGGACAGGCTGGTCAGCCGACGCTCGCGGCGAAACCGCATCCGTGCAATATTCGTGGCAATCGTGAGAAGATAGCGCCTCGGACTGTCTATGACGCTCAGCCGTATCGGACGCTCCAGGTGCAGATAGGTCTCCTGCAAGACCTCACGCGCGGCGTCTTCAGAGCCCAGCCGGTGCGTCAACTGCCGCCGCAGGTCGTCATACTCGCCAACCAGCATTTGCCGCAGCACGGCCACGTCCGCTGCACTACTCATGTACGGCCGATTGCGATTGCGGCAACGTTGGCGACTGACACGCCGCCGAGCGTTGCGTCTTCTTTGGCATCAACATCAGATTGATCGGCTGCGGCATCGCGGCTGGCGGCCGCTCGCCGGTCGCGACCCGCGCGAGCGTCGCCAGATAGACGCGGTCGCGCGCATCGGACCCCGTGCTCGACAACAAATCAGCATGCTGCACGCCGCCGGCCGGCGATATCCAAAGGCGCGCAAGTAGCTCATCGGGATCGCCGGCGACAATCGGCACATGGCACAGCGTCTGATCGAGACTGGCCTGAACCAGCGCAAGATAGGACGAAAATTGCGCGACTCCGAGCTTTGCAAGCTTCAGCTCGGCGGCGTCATGACCCTTCGTGGCGGGCGACAAGATGGTGATGGTTCCGTGTTCGAACGAGGCGCTCGATAGGCCGGTGCCTTGCAACATCACCCGCATCGCCGCTTCGGGCGCGAAGGTGCCATGCACGGGAAACGAACGTTTCCCCGAAATGATGCTGCTTTCGTAGAACAATTCGATCTGGGCGGTGGTGGAAAAAGCTCTCAATGCTGCGCCCAGGTGCTGTGACGGAATAACGAACATCATCTGCGACGAATGGTCATCCTGCTGTTGTCCTGCGACTTGCGTCGCTTCAGTCCGGCTCTGGGCCATCACCGGCGCGCTGGCAACGACGAGCACGAGATCGGGCAGGACCGCAAGGCCGATGCGAAACCAGGACCCGATCGACAAAAGCGATCCCGGCCTCAAACGTCCGGCCCTCCCATCGTTAAGATCGTTAGATGTGACACTGATCTATTCACGGTATGTGACAGAGACATGTCACCGTCTCTTAGCCGAGTCCGATAGCTTGCGACTCGCGCTGGTCTGGTACCGGGCCTCACTGACACCGAGAAGACTTGCGAACGCGGCTCCGTCGATCTGGCAGCGGTGTCGGTTCGAAATCGACAATAGGACGTTCAACGTCCGCTTCGCGCCGATCATAAAAATGGATCCTTGCAAGCTCTAGGGTCGCGCCTCGATCGCCTCCCGACGTCCTGTGTGTACCGAAAACTTAAGCTCGGGCGTAGTGGTGATGAAATCCGCCCAGGATGGCGCGTGAACTGATCGCACCGGTTCGCTGAACCGGGCGAGAAATCGGCGCGTCCTTGTTCAAGGATCGATGCGTTCTGACGTTATTGTAATAGTCGGCATAGAATTGCAGGACCCGACGCAGATGCGCCTCGCCCAAAACAATGACGTGGTCCAAACACTCACGCCGGATCGATCCGATCAGCCGTTCAGCAAAGCCATTCTGCCAAGGCGAGGCTGGTGCGGTAGGCTTGTCCCGGATGCCCATGGCGCGCAATCGGCGCGTGACGACGCTGCCATAGATCCGGTCGCGATCACGGATGAGGTAGTGCGGAGCCTCATCCCAAGGAAATGCCTCCGTGATTTGACGTGCAACCCATTCCGCCGTCGGATTTGCTGTGACGTTGATCCAGACGAGGTCTCTGCGGTCGAGCCGGACGATCACAAAAGCATAGAGCAGATCGAAACCGATCGTTGGAACAACGAACAAGTCCATGGCGGCAATGTCCGGCGCGTGATTACACAAGAAGGTGCGCCATCCCTGGCTAGGTGGCCCGCGTCGCTTCACCATGTACTTGGCGACGCTGGACCGCGCGACCTCGAACCCGAGCTTGAGCAGTTCGCCGTGGATGCGCGGCGCACCCCACAACGGATTGTCGATGCTGATCCGCCGGATCAATCCGCGCAGCTCTGTGTCGATGGGCGGTCGCCCTCCGATCGGGCGCGACTTCCAACGCCAGTAGCCGCGAAAGCCGGCCCGGTGCCAACGCACGACCGTCTCGGGCCGGATGATCGTGAGGACCTGCAAGATCGATTGAAACCAGCGATACAGCTGAATGAAGAACCAGCGATCATCGTTGCTGAGCCGGACGCGACCCCGCATCTTACGCCTCAAGACAATCAACTGATGTCTGAGCGCCGCATTCTCTGCTTCAAGTCGGCTCTTCGACTTGAGGGGCGAAGCCAAGACGGCCAGTACGAAACAGAGCAGCCCGATCATTCCGCCAGCTTAGGCGATTCCATTACATCATCAACTCGGATAAGGTTTTCGGTACACACAGTGGCTTTCGCCGCGGCAAGATAGCCGTCCCGTATACTTCTCGGTGTCAATCCTTCCGCTCGCAATTGGTCTTTCCAATCGATGAGAAGAGCGCGGGTCACAGCTGACAGGTCGTCGCGACCGACATGAACGACAAGACGATCGATGATCGGTCCCCACTTCTTGACGGTCCTCGCACCAAGCTCGGCTTCCTTTGCGTACGCCTTGAACGCCGCGACCATTGAGCTCACCTGCGGCTTGGCGTGGTCCTGCCATTCGGGAAAGCGCGAAGCCTTCGGATCGGGCGTGTAGTCGCGGTTTGCATTGCGCATCAAATGCTGGTCGGCCATCTGACTCGCTTCCGCGAACGCCTTGAAAAAGATCGAAGCTCGGCGGATCGAGGCGCATGCGCATTTCGGTCAGGTACTGCTTCGCATGCCACCGATAATGTAGCCAAAGGCCAACGGCGTCGGGCCTCTTCTCGGGGATCAGCTTGCCGTCCCGTTTGAGATTCTTGAATTTGTTTTCCCACCGCTCTGACACGCCGGGATTGTCATCGTTCGCCGCGATCCGCTCACGAGAGAACTTTCCCGCAAGCGCGCTCGCCTGCTTGAAGGTCAGGGTCTGGACACCGCTCCTCAGACCTGCCCAGCGCTTTGCTACTTCGGCGGCCTTCACAGCATGACGCAACTTCGCCTCGTCCGGATCCCGAGTGCGAAGTGAATACTTCCTCCCTCTTCTTGAGGATCGGCCGGAGCTTGGACGGAACGGCCTTGCGAAACCAATAGATGCCGGTGATTGGGTGCGGCCAAGGGCGCGCCATTTTGAGGACCATCGCGTTGTACCAACCTTTTGTACCAACGGCTGGTAACGAAAGCCCCTATTTTACTGAAGGACTCGAATAATCAGGCACTTAGAGGGCTGCTTGGCGGAGAGGGAGGGATTCGAACCCCCGATAGGCTTGCACCTATGCCGCATTTCGAGTGCGGTGCATTCAACCACTCTGCCACCTCTCCCGGTGCCAAAAAGGTGATTCCTCACCCTCTGCGGTCGGGGCGTGTTCTAGGCGAGGATGCCGGGGGAGACAAGGCGCCGGGAGAAGATTTCCGCAGCGCCGAAACGGCCAAAGGAGGGCGAAATGGAGCATTTGACGGTGAAAGCCAATGGGGCGGCGTTCCATGTCGCCCGGATCGGGGCCGGCAAGCCGTTGCTCTTGTTGCATGGCTGGCCGGAATTCTGGCTGACCTGGGAGCCGGTCATGGCGCGACTTTCCGACCGTTTTACGCTGATCGCCCCCGACCTGCGCGGCTTCGGCGACAGCGACAAGCCGGATGGCCCGTACGGGCCGGAACAGCACGCGGACGACATGCTAGCGCTGATGGATGCGCTCGGGATCGAGCGGGCCGGCGTGGTCGGCCATGATGTCGGCGGCGCCGTGATGCAGCCTTTGGCACGAAAAGCGCCCGAGCGGATCGCGGGGCTTTTCTTCTTCGATTTCGTCTATCCCGGCATCGGGCCGCGGATGGCGGCGCCGGATAGGCTGAACCACATCTGGTACCAGTCATTCCACCAGATGGAGATGGCGCCCAAACTCGTCGGCGCGACGCGCGAGAGTTGCGCCCTCTATATCGGGCATTTCCTCAAAGGCTGGTCGCACCGCCAGGACGCGTTCGACGATGTGCTGGACGCCTTTACCGACAACTTCCTGAAAGCGGGCAATCTCGCCGGCGGCTTCGCGCATTACCGCGCCGCGCACGCTGCGCGCGTCAGGATGATGCAGGGCGAAGCGCCGTCATTGCCTGCGATCACCGCGCCGACCTGCATCCGCTGGGCCGAGCACGATCCGCTGTTTCCCTATGCCTGGACCGACCGGCTCGGCGAGACCTTCACCGACCTCGATTTGAAAATGTTCGAAGGCGTCGGACATTTTCCGCATCGCGAAGCCCCCGATCGCGCAAGCAACGAGATCTCCTCGTTCTTTTCGCGCATCGGATGGATCTGAAGCGGGAGAATCAGGTTAGAAAGAGTGGGTGGGACCGCCAGACGCGACAAAAATAACTGGCGGTCCCGTGCCGCTTCATCAAAATGCTGGCCGGGGAAGTGCGGCTTCGCCGGTCAGCGGAGGCGACGCGATCACCGTAGCAACGGGCGCCGCAACGGCCAACGCAATGTCGGCCTTAACCTAACCTTTAAACCTTACTGCATCCGGATTTCCGGGAAACCGCCCGTAAACTTACGGGAAGATGACGAAATCAAGGGTAGGCATCCACCCAGCGTCACGCGCTCTTCTTCGCTTTCTTCTCGCCGTTGTCCTTCTCGGCTTTCTCGCCATTCTTGGCGTTCTTGCCGTTCTCCTTGCGGCGGTTGGTGAAGCGCGCATTGCCGAGGCCGGTGCCGATCGTCAGGACGCCCCAGCGTTCGACATCCTGCATGAAGGGGACTTCGGAAAGGCCCTGCACCACGCCGTCGTTATGCATGACGATCGCGGTGTCGTGGTCGCCGATTTGCGGGATCGCCTCGACCAGGCTTGCCGGCAGGTTGAACTTGCTGCTCTCCCAATTGCCCGGCAGGTTCTGCGCGCCCTTCTCGATCGAGCCGTCCTCATTGATCACGCCGGGACAGGCGATCCCGATGAAGGGCGCCAGCTTCAGCCCATCGGTCTCGGCTTCCGCGATCAGGTCCTGCAGCATCTCGACCAGATGCTCCACCGCGGCTTCGCGCGTCGGTGCTTCGTCGGCATGGCGCCAAAGCTCGGATTTCCAGACCGTGGCCTTGGAGAGGTCCGGCGCCTTTTTCCAGCGCGTCTCGACCACGCCGCAGCGGATGTTGGTGCCGCCGATGTCGACCGCCAGGATACTGTCATGAGCTTCGAAGATCCATGACGGCGCCAGATGCAGGCAGCCGATCAGCCCGGCTTCGTCGGGGTGATGGCGGATCGGCTGAAGATCAACCTTGAACTTCTCGTCCTTGAGGATGATCTCGGTGCGCGCGATCGCGAGCTCGCCAAGCCTGGAGTCACGGAAGCCACCACCGACCACGATGCGCTCGGTCTTGGCCCAGGGCTTGGTCTTGAGGAAACGCCGAGTCACATAGGCAAGCTCCAGCGCGAACTCCTCGATCGCGCTGTGGACCACGGCGGAGGCCTCGGTGTCGTCGCCGATCAGCATCGCGTCCAGCGTCTTCTTGCTGACCTGGTCGGACGGCTCATCGCCGAACGGGTCCTCGCCGGTCTTGCGCAGCGGCTTGCGCCAGCGATCGAGGATCTTGCGGAACGCGCTCTTGCTGGCGCGGTCGCCGAGGAAACCCTCGTCGTCCTTCAGTTCGATGTTGAAGCTGTCGACGTCGACAGACGGCAGCCGCGTCGCACCGTGGTGGGCGATCCCCGTTGTCAATACCAGTTCGTCGGCCATGAAATCCTTGCCCCGGTTGGAACCCGGGGATAACGGCCTGGAACGGGTTTGGTTGCGCCCACGACGGCGGTTAGATCTTCTTGTTTGAGCATGATCTTTTCGGAAAACTGGATTCCACTTTTCCGGATCATGCTCTAATCAGGCCGCCAGCCGCAAAATCTTGACGACGTCGGCCGGCTCGCGGATCGGCTGTGGATTCGAGCGGGTGAAGATCGATAGCATCGCATTCTTGCCGATCAGCTCGAAGCGGTCCTCGCCCACCCCGACATCGGCCAGCCGCCGCGGCAGGCCGAGCCTGGCGATGAAGGCGGCGAAGGCCTCGCCGGCATCGAGCTCGGGCGCGCCAAGCGCTGCCGCGATCTCCTTCTGCGCCTGCTCGGTCGCGGGGCGATTGTAGCGCAGTACGCTCGGCATCATCACCGCCGTGCAGAAATAATGCGGCACATCACAGGTGCCGCCGAGCACATGGCCGATCGCGTGGCTCGCCCCCATCGGCACCCGCCCCTGCAGCCCGAACGCCGACATCCAGGAGCCCAACTGGCAATTGATGCGTGCCGCTTCGTCGTTCGGATCCTCCTTGGTGCGCAAGAGGCCGTCATGGAGATAGCGCAGGCCCTGCAGGCAGACGGCATCGACCAGCGCATTGCCGCGGATCGAGCAGATCGCCTCGATTCCGTGATCCATCGCGCGGGTGCCCGAGCCAAGCCATAGCTTCTCCGGAGTGTAGCGCGTGATGGCAGGATCGAGGATGATGGTGCGCGGCATCATCATCGGGTGATTGAAGATCTGCTTCAGCTTGCGGCGCGTATCGGTCACCAGGGTGCCGGAATTGTACTCGCCGCCGGACAGCGTGCTTGGGATCGCAATCATCCGCACCTTCGGCGTGCGGAACGGACCGAAGCGGCGCTCGGGCGTGGTCTCATAGCCGTCGAGCCCGGAAGGATCGAAGATCTCGTGCTCCATGCACATCAGCACGATCTTGGCCGCATCCACCACCGAACCACCGCCGATCGCGACCACGAGGTCGGCGCCGGCCTCCTTGGCCTGCTTTGCGGTCTGCACCACGACGTCGCGCGTGGTGTGCTGCGGAATGCCGTCGAAGGTCGCGGCATAACGATCGCCGAGAGCGGTGCGGATCTTCTCGATCTCGTCGGTCGTGCTGTTGAGCGTGCGGCTGACGATCAGATAGACGCGTTTGGCGCCGAGCCTTTCTGCTTCCTCGCGCAGCGCCTCAGCCGCGGGCTTGCCATAGATAACCGAGTCCATTGGGGGATATTGATAGCTGCCCGCGGCATGCATGTTCGTCTCCGTGTCTGGTGCGTATCAGACGTCAGGCCTGGAACTTGGTGAAGTCGGGTGGCCTACGCTCGGCGAAGGCTGCAAAGGCTTCGCGCGCTTCGGGCGTCTTGAGGCGCTCCTTGATCAGGCTGCCTTCTTCGGCCATCCGCGCCGCGATCCGCTCATGGTCGCGCATCAACTGCTTGGTGAGGCTGAGCGAACCGGCCGGCCGCTTGGTCAGCGCGATGGCTGCATCGCGCGCCTTCTTGCACAGCTCCGTCTGCGGCACGACTGCATTCGCGAGCCCGCAGGCCAGCGCCGCGGATGCCTCCATCGGCTCACCGAGCGCGAACATCGCGTAGGCCCGCGCATGGCCGATCCGGAGCGGCAGCAGGAAGCTCGAGGCCGCTTCCGGCACCAGCGCGAGATTGACGAACGGCGTGATCAGCCGCGCATTGTCGGCGAGATAAACGAGGTCGCAATGCAACAGCATCGTGGTGCCGACGCCGACGGCATTGCCCTGCACGGCGGCAACCAGCGGCTTCTTGGCCTTGCCGATGGTGGCGATGAAGCGATGCGCTCCGCCCTCGATGGCGGAATTGTCGCCTTTGGACTGGCTAGCGAAATCGGCGAGGTCGTTGCCCGCCGTAAAGCTGTCGCCATCGCCCTGGAACAGGATCACCCGGACCAAGCCATCGGTCTCGGCGCGTTCGAGTGCGTCCGACATGGCGTCATACATCGCCACGGTGAGCGCGTTCTTCTTCTCGGGACGCTGCAAGGTCACCGTCATCACGCCGTCGACGATCTCGGTCTTGACATGCTCGCTCATGATTTGCTCCCTACCCCGCCATTACCACTTCTCGCCGAACGGGCGGATTTCCAGCTCAAACGTCCAGGCGCTCTTCGGCTGCTGGTAGAGCTGCCAATAGGAGGCAGCGACGGAGGACGGCGGCATCAACAGATCGGGATTGTCGAGCGCGTTGGGGCCCAACGCTTCGATGCGCCGTTGCCGCACCCATTCGGTGTCGACGCCGGAGTCGATGATGAGATGGGCGACGTGGATGTTCTTCGGCCCGAGCTCGCGCGCCATCGCTTGCGCTACCGCACGCAGGCCGAACTTGGCGCTGGCGAAGGCGGCGTAGCCCGGCCCGCCGCGCAACGATGCCGTGGCGCCGGTGAAGAAGATGTTGCCCCGGCCGCGCGGCAGCATCAGCCGCGCCGCCTCGCGTCCGGCGAGGAAGCCGGAATAGCAGGCCATCTCCCAGACCTTGCGGAACACGCGCTCGGTGGTCTCCAGGATCGGAAAGTTGACGTTGGCGCCGATGTTGAAGATGCAGACTTCGAGCGGCGCGTGCTTGTCGGCGTCGCTCAGGAAGGAGATGATCTCATCCTCCTTCCGCGCATCGAGCGAGCGGGCATGGATCTCGCCGCCGGCCGCCTCGATCTCCTTCACCAGCGGCTCGAGCTTGGCGCCATTGCGTCGTCCGGCGAAGATGGTGAACCCTTCGGACGCAAATTTCTTGGCGATCTCGCCGCCGATATAATCGCCGGCCCCGATGACCGCCGCCGTCGCATTTCTCTTCTGCATTGGCCTCTCCCGACTGCTGATTGGAAATAAATCGATCTCGCCGCGCGCTCAGGACGTGCGCAGCGACTCCGCCAGTTTGTGCTTCAATATCTTGCCCGTCGAGGTCGCCGGCAGCGCGTCGAGCAGGATGATCTCCGAGGGCCGCTTGTAGGAGGTGAGCTGCGGCGCGACATGAGCCATCAGGTCCTCCGCCGTCGCCTTCGAGCCCTGCAGCAGCTGGACGAACGCGACCACTTCCTCATTGCCCTCGACCGGCCGCCCCACCACGGCGCACTGCACCACGGCGTCGTGGGTCGAGAGCACCGCCTCGATCTCCGCCGGATAGACGTTGAAGCCGGAGCGGATGATCATCTCCTTGGTACGGCCGACGATATAGAGGCAGTCGCCCTCGAAACGCGCGAGATCGCCGGTGTTGAACCAGCCATCGGGATCGATCGCCTTCGCGGTAAGATCGGGCGCGCGGTAATAGCCGCGCATGACGTTGGCGCCGCGGACATGGAGTTCGCCGACCGCGCCGCTTGCGACCAGCTTGCCATCCCTGCCGACGATCCTGGCCTCGAGACCGGGCAGCAGCGTCCCGACGCCATGGTCGGCTCTCGGCGCCTCCGGACGAATGCCGGAAATCCCGGGCGAGCATTCGGTGATGCCGTAGCCGTTGAGCAAAGGCAGCCCGAGTTCCTGTTCGACCCGCGATTTCAGATCGAGGTCGAGCGGCGCGCCCGCGACCGAGATCAGGCGCAGCGCGCCGCGGTTCAGTTTCGAAAGACCTGACGTCCGCTTGTATTCGAGCAGGCGCTGATAGGTGGCGGGAACGCCGTTCAGGATCGTGATGCCTTCCTCCGCCATCGCCTGCACCAACGCCGCCGGATCATACTTCGCGACCAGGCGGACCGTGGCGCCGGTCATCAGCGTCATCGTGAGTAGCGAGATGCCGACGATGTGCGAGATCGGCAGCACGCAATATTGCACGTCGTCCGACGTCATGTTGCGCAGCGCCGCGGTGGTCTGGGCGCTGAACAAGAGATTGCGGTGCGTCAGCATCACGCCTTTCGGCGTGCCCGTGGTGCCCGAGGTGTAGATCAGCACGGCAACCTGGCTGGCGCCGTCGGCCTCGACCGGCTCGGGCGAGGTTGCCTCGTTCAGCGCGGATACGCCGATGCCATAGAGCGGGCCGACATCCTGCACCGGTGCGCTGTAACGCGCGGCATGCGCGGCCGCTTCCTTGGAAACGTCGGTGGTGAGGAAGACGCGGCGCGCGCCGCTGTGATCCCGGATCTGGTCCAGTTCGCGCGGCGATAGCCGCGGATTGACCACGATCGCCCAGGCATCGAGCCGGCTCGCGGCGAACAGAAGGCACGCGAGCGGGATCGCGTTCTCGCTGACGATCATGATGCGGTCGCCGGCGCGGATGCCGAGCGCACGCAGCGCGTCCGCGGTGCCGCCAATGGCGCGATCGAGTTCGCGGTAGGTCAGGCTGCCGCCGTCATCGATCAGCGCCGTGCGATCCGGCGTCGCCGCGACATGCCGGTCGATCACCTCGTGGATCCGGTTCGGCAGATTTGCCAGAATTTCGGCCGCCGGGGCCGCTCGCTCCAATATCGTCAACGACACCTCCCGCCTCCACGACCCTTGTTCCGGGCCTTGCTGTGAATTGGTTTGCTTAGGTTCCTGGCCGTCTCGCGCAGCCTTTCGCCGCCGCGAGCTGGGCGACGATCTCTTCCTCGACCTCGCGCAGGCGATCCTTGCCGAAGAACATTTCGTCGCCGACGAAGAAAGTCGGCGAGCCGAACTCGCCGCGCGCCACCGCGGCTTGCGTGTTCTCGATCAGCTTCTTCTTGACGTCGTCCTGCTGGATGCGCGCGAGCACGCGGTCGATATCGACGCCGGAGGCGAGGAACGCGTCGCGGAAGACCTGCGGATCGTCCATCTTCTTTGGCTCGACCCACATGTGGTGGTAGGCCGCACGGAAATAGGGCTCGAACAATCCCTCGAATTCCGCGGCGATCACGCCGCGCATCAGCATCAACGTGTTCACCGGGAAGAACGGGTTCGACTTGAATCTCGTGATGTGGTGGCGCCGCAGGAAGCGCTCGGTTTCCAGTGCGTTGTATTCGGCCTTGTTCTTGATCCCGCGCAGCGAGTCGAACGGCGACATGTTGCCGGTCGCCTTGTAGACGCCGCCGAGCAGCACCGGGACATAGTCGAACTTCACGCCGGTGCGCTTTTCAATTCCCGGCAGGACCAGCTCGGCGAGATAGGCGTTCGGGCTGCCGAAATCGAAATGAAACTCGACTTTGAGCGGAGCAGCCATCGATTGCCTTTCCTCGGATAGGGCGGCCCGTCGCCGCGATCGGTTGCGACCTCGGCTTTAAAGTTCTATTTTAGAACTGTCAATAGCGGATTGGGCTCTGCGGTAACGGTCGACGCACAAACGGTTGAACGAGCCTCAGTGCCGAATTAGAATGAATCCTGCTTCGCGGACTGCAGGTGACTGGAGACATTGATGAAATGGGATACGCTTGAAGAGGAGCCGTGCTCGCTGGCCCGCACGGTGGCCGTGATCGGCGACCGCTGGAGTCTCCTGATCCTGCGCGAGTGCTTTCTTCGCAAGCGGAGGTTCGAGGCGTTCCAGTCCTCGCTCGGCATCACCCGCCATCTGCTCGCCGAGCGGCTGAAGAAGCTGGTGCGCTTCGGCGTGCTGCGCCGAATCCCGTACCAGGAATCGCCGAAGCGCTACGAATATATCCTGACGCAGAAGGGCCTCGACCTCTATCCGATCATCATGTCGATCGTGCACTGGGGCAACATCCACATGGTCGACTCGCGCGGCCGACCGATGCTGCATCAGCACAAGAACTGCGGACACATGTTCGACCCGGTGATGGTCTGCTCGGAATGCGGCGAGCCGCTGTCGGCCAAGGCCGTCCATGTGCATCCGGGCCCCGGCGCCCGCCAGACCTCGCCGGTGCACGCCATGGCGGCGGATGATCCGAAGGCGAAGACCAAGACCGGGACGTGACTGGGGCGCGGTAGCCCGGGTGGAGCGGAACGCGTAACCCGGGGCCGATGGATGACCCGGGTTGCGCTGCGCTCCACCGGGCTACGGGCCGGGAACCTCGCTCAAACCGGCCTAAAATCGCTCCGAATCCTTCATTTTCGGCCGGTTTTCGGCCCGTTTGCCTTGACTCTTGGCGCTTGACCGCTATAACGGCCCTCAATCCGGCGTGGGATTTCTCGCGCCGTTTGTTTTTGCGCGAATTCCGGGCACGTCCCCGCGCCGCGCGAAAATCGTAACCCATAGCGACTGAACAAGAAGCCGGCCCGGGGGATACCCCGAGGACGGGATCGAACACGAAGGAATAAAACGATGTTCGCAGTCATCAAAACCGGCGGCCGGCAGTACCGCGTCGTTCCGGATGATGTTCTCGAGATTGGCAAGATCGCCGGCGATGTCGGCACGATCGTGCAGCTTGGCGAGGTTCTGGTGGTCGGCGGCGAAACGCCGGTTCTGGGCGTGCCGACGGTGGCCGGCGCTTCGGTGGCGGCCGAGGTGCTGCAGCACAAGCGCGGTCCGAAGGTGATCGCGTTCAAGAAGCGCCGCCGCAAGAATTCCCGTCGCAAGCGCGGCTATCGCGATGAGCTGACGGTGCTGCGGATCACCGAGATCCTGACCGACAACGCGAAGCCGACGATCGGCCCGCGGCCGAAGAAGGAAAAGGTTGCTGCAGCGCCCACTGAGGATGCTGCATAAACCTTCAAAATCGCGGCGTTAGAGAAATGTGATTGTCACGTATCAAAAGTTGAAACGTGACAAAAAGTGAAATGATTCCGTCAAGGAATTGATCTAGAGAATTACTGCAGTTGGAGACGAGCTATGGCTCACAAAAAAGCAGGCGGTTCATCGCGAAACGGACGTGATTCCAAGGGCAAACGCCTTGGCGTCAAAGCGTTCGGTGGCGAGCTCGTGATTCCCGGTAACATCATCGCGCGTCAGCGCGGCACCACCTGGCATCCGGGCCTTAATGTCGGCATGGGAACCGATCATACCCTGTTCGCCAAGGTCGAGGGTCGTGTGGAGTTCCGCGCCAAAGGCAATGGCCGCACCTTCGTATCGGTAATTCCGGTGCTCGAGGCCGCAGCCGAATAGACGGTGGACGATATGAGTCCGCCGGATCCTGTTGAACCGGCGGGGCTCTAAGAGGCTCCAGGGGAGGCGGGATACCGGCCTCCCCTTTTCTGTTGCGCGTGTCCCATGTGGGGCCACGCGCAAGGATCGAAGCGTAGCGTACCGTTATCGCATCACAGGAGCCCGACATGCTGCAGGATATCCCGACCTCAATATTACGCGAGTCGAGAGGTTGCGTCCTCGAGACCGAACGGCTGACCTTGCGCAAGCCGACGCTCGCGGACGTAAAAGCAATTGCGCATCTCGCCAATGATCGTCGCATTGCAGAGAACACCCGCCGCCTGCCGCATCCTTATCTGAACGAGCATGCGGTCGAATTCGTGCGTGCGACTGCCGGGGGAGGCGGCGAGACCGTGTTCCTGATCGAGACCAGCTCCGCGCCGATAGGCGTGGTCGGCATCGACTGGCGCGAGCCTGATACTCCGGAGCTCGGCTACTGGCTCGGCGTCGAACATTGGGGCCAGGGCTTTGGCACCGAGGCCGCGCGCGCCACGATCGACTACTTCTTCGAGGAGTTCGGTCACGACTACCTGTTCTCCGGCGCCCGCGTCGCCAACCCGTCGTCGCGCAACATCCTGGAGAAATGCGGCTTCCAGTGGAGCGGCGTCGAGCTGCACCGCTTCGAAGCGCTCGGCTCCTCCACCCCGGTCGACTGCTTCCGCCTGTCGCGCAGCGTCTGGTCGTCGCTGAGGCGCTGGGGCTCATCGATGCGAAGGGATCGATAGCAGAGAAAACCGCATAGGGTCTCGCCGCAAACAACACCCGTCGTCCCCGCGAAAGCGGGGACCCATAACCACAGGAAGTTGTTGAAGCGCGAGCAAGCAGAAACTGCGCAGCGTCGTTGAGGCTACACCGGCGGGCTCACCACCGGCTCTTCCCGCCCCAGCTTCTGCTCGCGCAGGAAGATGTAGAGCCCGGCGGCGATGATGATCGCGGCCCCGACGATTGTGGCCCAGGACGGCACGTCACCCCACACGACGAAGCCGAAGATCACCGCCCAGACGATCATCGAATATTGGTAGGGCACCACCACGCTTGCCGGCGCCAGCTTCAGCGAGCGATTGACACAGAACAGCGCCGCGACCGAGATCAGCCCGGCGACGAAGAAGAGAGCAAGGCTGCCGGCATCCGGCGTCACCCAGCCGAACGGCGACAGCACGGCGCCGAGCAGGAACGTGCCGCAGAACTGCGACGAGGTCAGCACGATATCGGGTGTTGCGCGCAGCGAGCGCGTGATCAGCATCAGGACCGCGAACGACATGCTGCCGCCGAGCGCAATCATCGCCGGCAAGCTCACGGTTTGCGCTGATGGCCGGAGCGCGATCAATACGCCGCAGAAGCCGACCAGGATCGCGCTCCAGCGCCGCCAGCCGATCTGCTCGCCGAGCACCAGACCCGACAGCGCGGTGACGAAGATCGGGCCGGCAAGATAATAGGTGATGACGTCGGCGAGCGGCAGGTAGACGGTCGCAAGGAAGAAGGCGGCAACCTCGAGCGTTGACAGCGTCACCCGCAGCAATTGCAGCCAGGGACGCTCGATAGGGAAGAACGTCGCACGCTGCTTCCAGATGATCGGCAGCAGCACCACCAGTGCCGCACAGGCGCGCAGCCACAACAACTGTCCGACCGAATAGGTCGCGACGAGGAATTTCCCCATCGCATCGCCGAACGAGAACATGAAGATCGACAGCAGCATCAGCCCGATGCCGGCAAGCCGGGCGGAGCGATCATCATAGGCGGAGAGTTTTGCGAACAGGGTCATGGATGACTGGGATGCTTCTCGTCATGGCGGGATTAGAGCATGATCCGGAAAAGTGTGAGGCGGTTTTCCGAAAAGATCATGCTCAAACAATAACCTAAAGCGCGATGATGCTTCATCCTCATCTCATCGCGCTTTAGGCGGAATCGATTGCCGCATCAACATCGCTGCGATACCGGTACATCACAAAACAATTCTGCCGAGGAAAGCCCTGATATGACCGACTTCGACCCCGCCCAGCACCGCATGGTGCAAGCACAGCGCTGGTTCGAAGATTTCACCCTCGGCGAGCGCTTTGTGATCCCGAGCCGGACCCAGACCGAGGCGGTGTTCGCGGCGTTCCAGACCGCCAGCGGCGACACCCATCCGATCCACTATGACGTCGAATATTGCCGCGCCCGCGGCATGCCGCACCTGCTCGCGCACGGCTTTCAGACCCTGATCCACACCGCACCCGGCGCCGGGCTGTTTCCGTTCATCGTCGAGGAATCCATGATCGGCTTTCTCGAACAGTCGAGCCGCTTCTTGAAGCCGGTCTATGCCGGCGACACCATCTATCCCGCGCTCGAAGTGACCGAGCTTGTGCCCGGCCGCACCACCGGCGTCGTGACGTTGCGCTCCACCGTGTTCAACCAGCGCCGCGAATTGGTGCTCGAAGGCATGCAGAAGTTCTTGATCCGGCGACGGCCGGCTTAAACCCAAACGCCCTCATGCGCGAGCAGCCAGCGCTTGCGCTCCAACCCGCCGCCATATTTGACCAGCGCGCCATTGGCACCGATCAGGCGATGACAGGGCAGCACGACGCTGATCGGGTTCGAGCCGTTGGCATGACCGACAGCGCGCTGCGCGTTGGGCGCACCGAGCTTTGCCGCCATTGCGCCATAGCTCATCGTCGTGCCCACGGGGATCTTCGCCAGCGCGGTCCAGACCTTGTTTTGGAACGGCGTGCCGGCGACGCGCCACTGGATGCCGCCGAGGCGATCGAGATCGCCCTTGAAATATTCGGACAGCGCGGCGCGGATGTCCTTCGGCGCACGCGCCTGTTTCAAGACCACGGCGCCATAGTGCAGGCGCAGCAGCTCGTTCATGCGCGCCTCATAGTCCTCCCAATCCAGCGCGCGGAGCGCGCCGTCGTCATCGGTGACCAGCAACGCCACGCCGATCGGCGTTTCCAGCCGATCCAGGCCAAACGTTGTGGCCGGCTTCGTCAGTTTGTCGCGAACAGGCATTGTCGTTCCAGACATCGATGAACAGTCGCATCTTCGATCCGTCGCGTGCTACCGTCCACCCGGTTTCCGGGGATGGGGGACAAGATGTTCTGGATCGCAAACCTCTTGGTCGCGGTGGTGGCCGCGCTGCACATTTACTTCCTGATTTTGGAGATGTTTCTCTGGACCAAGCCGCTCGGCCTGAAGACGTTTCGCAACTCGATCGAGAAGGCTACCGAGTCGGCCGTGCTGGCTGCCAACCAGGGCCTCTATAACGGCTTCCTCGCGGCAGGCCTGATCTGGGGCCTGCTTCACGCCAACCCGGGCTTCGCGCTTCAGATCAAGACATTCTTCCTGCTCTGCGTAATCGTTGCCGGCGTCTATGGCGCAGCAACCGTCAGCCGCCGGATCCTCTATGTGCAGGCGGCGCCGGCTACGCTCGCGCTGATTCTGCTCTGGCTTGCCTAGGGCATTTTCGAGCGAAGCATGCCCTCGGACTTGATCCGAGGGTGGACACCGGTTCGCGTGAAGAAAACGCGTCAAAACAAGAATCTGGAGCTTCGGTTCTGATTCCATCAGAACCGAAGCTCCAGCCAACACCCTACTTTGGTCGACTGATATCGCTCGGCTTTTCAGCACGACTCCACCTTGCATTGCAGCAAGGGTTCCTCCACTATCGCCGCTAGCGATGGCATCCGGCGGGCCTTTAAGTCCGGCGGAGAAGATCATCGGCACAATCACAACACATGAGGAAACTGCGAATGAGGAACGGGTTTTTGCATCTGGTCACAGGGACGGCGCTGGCATTCGCGCTGTCGGTTTCGGCGGCCAATGCCCAGAAGAAATACGACCCCGGCGCCAGCGACACCGAGATCAAGGTCGGCCAGACCGTGCCGTTCTCCGGACCTGCATCGGCCTATGCCTCGATCGGCAAGACCCAGGCCGCCTATATGAAGATGATCAACGACCAGGGCGGCGTGAACGGACGCAAGATCAACCTGATCCAGTACGACGACGCCTACTCGCCGCCGAAGGCCGTCGAGCAGGCGCGCAAGCTGGTCGAAAGCGACGAGGTGCTTCTGACCTTCCAGATCGTCGGCACGCCATCCAATGCCGCGGTCCAGAAATATCTCAACTCCAAGAAGGTGCCGCAGCTTTTCGCAGCAACCGGCGCCTCGAAGTTCACCGACCCGAAGAATTTCCCGTGGACGATGGGCTTCAATCCGAACTACTTCGTCGAGGGCCGTATCTACGGCCAGTACATTCTGAAGAACCATCCGAACGCCAAGGTCGGCATCCTCTATCAGAACGACGACCTCGGCAAAGACTACCTGAACGGCATCAAAGCCGGCCTCGGCGACAAGGCGGCCAGCATGGTGGTGACGGAAGCCTCCTACGAGGTCTCAGATCCGACCGTGGATTCGCAGATCCTGAAGATCAAGGACGCCGGTGCGGACTTGTTCTTCAGCGCCACCACGCCGAAGCAGGCGGCGCAGGCGATCAAGAAGATCGCCGAACTCGGCTGGAAGCCAGTGCAGATCGTCGACATCAACGCGACCTCCGTCGGCGCGGTGATGAAGCCCGCCGGCCTCGAGGCGGCCAAGGGCGTGATCAGCGTCAACTACGGCAAGGATCCGCTCGATCCGACCTGGAAGGATGATGCCGGCATGAAGAAGTATTTCGAGTTCATGGCCAAGTACTATCCGGAAGGCGATAAGGACTCGAACTTCAACACCTACGGCTACTCGACCGCGCAGCTCCTGATCCATGTGCTCAAGGAGTGCGGCGACAATCTCACGCGCGAGAACGCGATGAAGCAGGCCGCCAGCCTCAAGAACGTGCAGCTCGACCTCTCGCTGCCCGGCATCGTCGCCAACACCTCGCCGACCGATTACCGCGTCAACAAGCAGCTCCAGATGATGCGCTTCAACGGCGAGCGCTGGGAACTGTTCGGTCCGATCCTCGAGGACGCCGGCCCCGCGGGTTAGTGGGACGGCTTATGGAAGACACGATCGGCGGCCTCCGGGCCGCCGATTTGTTTTATGCGTCGCTGCGCTGCTTGACCCTCATGGCGAGGAGCGCGCAGCGCGTCTCGAGACGACGCTGCGCATCGCTCGGAGAACCATGAGGCCCCGCCCGTGGCCTCGCCTTTCGAGACGGTCGCTTCGCGACCTCCTCAGGGGATAGGGCGGAGCACGCTGCCCCATCCGCCATTGCGAGCGCAAGCGAAGCAATCCATCTCTCCACTCGCGGAGGCATGGATTGCTTCGCTCCGCTCGCAATGACAGGAAAAAGCCTACTTCGGAATCTCCCCGAACGTCTTGCCCACCGGCAACACGGCATGCCTGATCAATCGCGAATCCTCCACCGCGGCCTGGCGGTGCTTCACCGCTTCGCGATAGACGGGATCGCGGATCATTTCGACGAAGGCGGCGACGCTTGGGTATTCGGCGATGAAGCTATGATCCCAGCGTTCGGCCTCGGGCCCGATCAGCATCAATTCGAAGCGGCCCTGCCAGACGATGCGGCCGCCGAGCCGCTCGAACACCGGCCCGCTCTCGCGGCCATAGGCCGCATAGGCTTCGGCGCCGGTCACCTTGCGGCCGTCCGGATAGGCGGCCCATTCGCGCAGGCGAACCAGATTGAGCATGTGGATCGGCCCCGGCCGATCACTCTCCCTGAACTGCGCGAAGACTTCCTTGGTCGGATCGATATGGCCCATGCGTCGCTCCTTTCTTTGTTTGGCGCGTTTTCTACGCCTGGTTCCCCAATCCTTACCACGCGCCGCCTCACCTCCTAATCCCGCGTTAAGCTTTGCGTAACCGGGCCTTAAACCGGGAACGCTAGCGTGCGGCGGAACGTGGTGTGAGCAGCGTTTGTGGATGGCGTGGGGAAAGAAAAAGAGCGGCGGGCGCAAGGAGCCGCTATTCGGGCTTCCGGCCGCGCTCGCCGATTTGCGGCTCTCGCCGGCCGACCGCATCCCCAATCCCGAAGACAGACCGAAGAAATCCGCCAAGCGCAGCAGTAACGGCAGCAGCGGCAGCAGTGACCCCGGCGCGGAACCGCCGCGCGAGCGCAAGCCTGCCCCGAGTGGCGGGAAACGGCGGAAATCGCGCGGCGGCTTTTCGATCGGCCGCCTGTTCTATTGGGGCGTGGTGCTCGGCCTGTGGGCGGCGATTGCGGTTATCGGCGTCGTGGTCTGGGTCGGCGCGCATCTGCCGCCGATCCAATCGCTCGAAATCCCGAAGCGCCCGCCGACGATCCAGATCGTCGGCATGGACGGCAGCGTGCTGGCGCAGCGCGGCGAAATGGCCGGCGCCAATGTCGCGCTGAAGGACCTGCCGCCATACCTACCGAAAGCCTTCATCGCCATCGAGGACCGCCGCTTCTACTCGCATTACGGTGTCGACCCGATCGGCATCGCGCGCGCAGCGGTGACCAATCTCCTGCGTCGCGGCGTGTCGCAGGGCGGCTCGACGCTGACGCAGCAGCTCGCCAAGAATCTGTTCCTCACCCAGGAGCGCACCATGCAGCGCAAGCTGCAGGAGGCCGAGCTCGCGATCTGGCTGGAGCGCAAGCATTCCAAGAACGAGATCTTGGAGCTCTATCTCAACCGCGTCTATTTCGGCTCCGGCGCCTACGGCGTAGAGGCCGCGGCGCAACGCTATTTCGGCAAGTCCGCCAAGAACGTGACATTGGCGGAAGCCGCGATGCTTGCAGGCCTCGTCAAATCGCCGTCGCGGCTGGCGCCGAACCGCAATCCTGAAGGCGCCGAGCAGCGCGCGCAGGTCGTGCTGTCGGCGATGGCGGACGCCAAGTTCATCACCGAGACCCAGGCGCAGGCCTCGATCGGCCATCCCTCCTACAACGTGAAGCCGGCCGGCGCCGGCACCGTGAACTATGTCGCCGACTGGATCGGCGAAGTGCTCGACGACCTCGTCGGCCAGATCGACCAGAACATCACGGTCGAGACCACGATCTATCCGAAGCTGCAGAACGTCGCCGAAGCCGCCATCATCGACGAGCTCGCCGCCAAGAGCGTGAAGTTCAACGTCACCCAGGGCGCGCTGGTGGCGATGACGCCCGAGGGCGCGGTGCGCGCCATGGTGGGCGGACGAAACTATGCCGAGAGCCAGTACAACCGCGCGGTGACCGCCAAGCGCCAGCCCGGCTCGGCCTTCAAGCCGTTCGTCTATCTCACCGCGGTCGAGGCCGGGCTGACGCCGGAGACGATCCGCACCGATGCGCCGCTCGATATCAAGGGCTGGAAGCCGGAGAACTACACCCACGAATATTTCGGCTCGGTGACGCTGACGCAGGCGCTGGCGATGTCGCTGAACACGGTCGCGGTCAGGCTCGGGCTCGAGGTCGGGCCGAAGAACGTGGTGCGGACCGCACACCGGCTCGGCATCTCCTCCAAGCTCGACGCCAACCCCTCGATCGCGCTCGGCACCTCCGAGGTCTCGGTGATCGAGCTGGTCGGCGCCTACGCGCCCTTTGCCAATGGTGGCACCGCCGTCTCGCCGCATGTGGTGACGAGGATCCGCACCGATAAAGGCAAGCTGCTCTACGTCCGCCCGGCCGACCCGCTCGCCCGGGTGGTCGAGCCGCGTTATGTCGCGATGATGAACGCGATGATGATGGAGACGCTGATTTCCGGCACCGCGCGCAAGGCCGAAATTCCGGGCTGGACCGCGGCCGGCAAGACCGGCACCAGCCAGGATTTCCGCGATGCCTGGTTCATCGGCTACACCGCCAATCTCGTCACCGGCGTCTGGCTCGGCAACGACGACAATTCGCCCACCAAGAAGGCGACCGGCGGTGGACTGCCGGTGGAGGTGTGGAGCCGCTTCATGCGCACGGCGCATCAGGGCGTGCCGGTCGCGAGCCTGCCGAATTCGCAAGTCGGCTGGGCGCTGTCGAACCTGGTGCAGGCCTCGTCGCAGGTCAGCGCGCCATCACCGCAGTCGCTCGCGCCACCCGCACCCGTTCCATCCGCCGGTCAGTATCGCCCGCCAACGCCGGCGCCGACGCGGGCCTCCACGCCGCCCAATCCCGGTGCGCGTCCGGAAGCTGCGGCGGGATTGGATGGTTGGCTGGTCGATCGCCTGTTCGGCGGCCGCTGATCGCGTAGTTCTTGTAGGATGGGTAGAGCGAAGCGAAACCCATCAATTGGGCCGCGGCGGCGAAGGTGATGGGTTTCGCTTCGCTCTACCCATCCTACGAGTCTAGCTATTCCGTCCTCCCGGCGAAGGCCGGGACCCATACCGCGTGATCTGTCGATAAGGATTCGGGGCAGTCGCCGTCCGCAAAACTGCTCCCTGGGGTTATGGGTCCCGGGTCAAGCCCGGGACGACGGCGGAGTGGTGGCGAGAGCGCGGCTTAATCCTCGATCCCGTAGCGGTGCAGGTCGTTGCCGTGGGTGTCGAGCCAGGTCTTGGCGCGATCCACCGACGAGCAGATCCGGCCCACGGTCTTCCAGAACCGCAGCGAGTGATTCATCTCGACCAAATGCGAGACTTCATGCGCGGCGAGATAGTCGAGCACGTAGGGCGGCGCGAGGATCAGGCGCCAGGAGAACGACAGCGATCCGTGCGAAGTGCAGGAACCCCAGCGGCTCGATTGATCGCGGATCGAGACACGGCGCACGCGCACACCGAGTTCCGCCGCATAGGCCAAGGAAGCCTTCTGCAGATCCTTGCGCGCTTCGCGCTTGAGGAAGTCGTGCACGCGGCGGTCCATGTGCTCCGGCTCGCCGGCCACGCACAAAATCCTTTCGCCGCTGTCACGGATCTCGGTCCACACCGTCCCGCGTTCGCCGGCGCGATGCACGAGCCGATGCGGCACGCCGCGCAGCGGCACCACTGTGCCGGGTTGGAACGGTGCCGCCTTCGGCAGACGACCGAGACGCGCGGCGATCCAGCCGCCATGAAGCTGCGCAAAGTCGCGCGCATCGGCGATGGTGCCGCGCGGCGGCATCGTGAGGATCGCTTCGCGGTCAGTTGGATGAATGCGAAGCGTGTAGCGACGCGCGCGCCTATGCCGCCGTAGCCTGATCGCGAAATATTGGGAGCCGTGCTTGATGAGAAGAGTCGAGGGTTCGGCGGGCCGCCGATAGAGGAGCGCGCGAGTAGCCATTTCTGAGAGTCCGGGGAGGAAGAGTTCGCCCGGATTCTGCCATATCCGCCGCCAGGGAAATCGCTCGGCGCAAAAACAAATCATTTGCCCAATATACAGAGGCTGCCCGTGGTTTGACCCCCACATCGTGGGGTCGGAACCCGAAAAATTTGGGCCGACCCGGCCCGAAATCACCCCCCAAGGAACGAGTCAAAACTCATTCCTTGAGCGATCGCCGAATCCGGATTCTTTTAATCAATTCAGCGACTTACAAACCCACCCAAAACGGGCTCGATCACGTCGCTATTCAGCGGCTGCGACCAAGGAAAGCCGTGTATTCGCCGACGAAACCATGAAATCGGAGATGCGCGGCACGATTTCAGCGCGGAAACGCGAACCGTTGAACACACCATAGTGTCCGACGCCCTTCTGCACGTAATGCACGCGGCGATGATCGGGAATCGACGTGCACAAAGCATGCGTCGCTTCGGTCTGGCCAAGGCCGGAGATGTCGTCCTTCTCGCCTTCCACCGTCATCAACGCAACGCGCCTGATCTTGGAGGGAACGACCAGCTCGCCACGATGGGTCATCTCGCCCTTCGGCAGCGCGTGCTTGACGAAGACGAGGTCGACCGTCTGCAGATAATACTCGGCGGTCAGGTCCATCACCGCGAGATATTCGTCATAGAATTCGCGATGCTTGTCGACGAGATCACCGTCGCCCTTCACCAGATTGGCGAACAGCGCCTTGTGCGCATCCATGTGGCGGTCGAGATTCATGCTGATGAAGCCGTTGAGCTGCAGGAATCCCGGATAGACGTCGCGCATCATGCCAGGATGCGGGAACGGCACCTTGGTGATGACATTGTTGCGGAACCATTCGATGCCGCGTTCGGCGGCGAGGTTGTTGACCGCAGTCGGATTGCGGCGGGTGTCGATCGGGCCGCCCATCAGCGTCATCGACAGCGGCACGAAGGGATCGCGCCGCGCTTCCATGAGCGAGACCGCGACCACCACAGGCACCGAGGGCTGGCAGACCGCGATGACATGCATGTTGCCGCCGAGCGCATGCAGCATCTCGATGAGGTAATCGACATAGTCATCGAGATCGAAGCGACCTTCGGACAGCGGCACCATGCGCGCATCGGCCCAATCGGTGATGTAGACCTCGTGGGTCGGCAAGAAGGCTTCGACCGTGCCACGCAGCAGCGTCGCGTAATGGCCGGACATCGGCGCCACGATCAGCACGCGCGGCTGGGGGCTGCGGAGCGGCCGGGTCAGCTTGCGATCGAAATAGAGCAGCCGGCAGAACGGCTTTTCCCAGACCGTGCGGACTTCAACCGCCGTACGCACGCCGTTGACCTCGGTCTCGTCGAGGCCCCAGTCCGGCTTGCCGTAGCGGCGGGTGGTTCGCTCGAACAGTTCGCAAGCCGCGGCGACGGATTTGCCGACTTCGGTATGCGTCCACGGATTGAGCGGATTCTGAAACAGGATCTTGGTGGCGTCGGTCACCGCGCGCGCCGGGTTCAGCGACGAATGCGCCATCTCGTACATCCAGTACAGTGGCGTCGTGAGCGCCGGACTGCCTTCGGCCGCCAGCGGCGGGGCGCCGCCAAATTCACCAATCGGCATTTGCTTCAAAATCCTTGTTTGCGACGCAGCATACTGGCCAATGAGTAATAAAGCGTCAATGCACCGATCGGTCCATTTATGCCTCGAAAAGCCGTAAATAACCGGGAATCCACGGGAAAGTGAAAGTTATTCGCCACTGCTGAGCAGCGAGCCGTTGCGTTTGGCGCTGCGCAAAAGGGCAAGAAAGATCGAAAATGACGCGACAAGCAGCACCGCGTTGATGACGAGGGCGTCGACCATCAGCTCGGTGCGGAAGTCGTGGTCGATCAAGAGCGCCCGCATGCCCTCGAACACATAGGTCGGCGGCAGCATCCAGGCGACGACCTGCAGCCAGGGCGGCAAGACGCTGACGGGATAATAGATGCAGGCAAGCGGCATCAGCGCGAACATCAGCGTCCAGACGATGCTCTCCGCGCCGAGCCCGTTCCGCAGCACGAGGCCGGAGGCGAAAATGCCGACCGACCAGCTCATGAAGATCAGGTTGCAGAAGAAGGCGATCAGCGGCAGGCCAATGGCGTAGAAGTTGAACCCGAAGAAGAACAGCGCCAGCAGCGTCATCGGAATGACGCCGATGGCGAGGCGGATCAGGCTCATGATCATCAGCGAGATCAGGAACTCGATCGGCTTCAGCGGACTCATCATGAGATTGCCGAGGTTGCGCGCGCACATCTCCTCAAGGAACGAGATCGAAAATCCGAGCTGGCCGCGGAACAGGATGTCCCACAGGATGACCGCGCCGATCAGGGTGCCGCCGGCCTGCGCAAAGAAGCCCGAGGTCTGCGAAATGTAGTTCTGCAGGAAACCCCAGGTGATGATCTGCAGCGCCGGCCAATAGACCAGTTCCAATAGTCGCGGCCAGGACGACAGCAACAGGTACCAATAGCGCAGCACCATCGCGTTGATGCGGTTGAGCGACAGCCCGCGATGGACAGCAATCTCGCTCATGTCGCGCTCTCCCGGGTACGGCCGCGGGCGACGTCTAGGAACACCTCTTCCAGTGTGTCGCGGTTGTAGCGGGCCATGATCCGATCGGGACTGTCGTCATCCTCGATCTTGCCGCGCTTCATGATGATGACGCGGTCGCACAGCCGCTCCACCTCCAGCATGTTGTGCGAGGCGAGCAGGATCGTCGCGTTATGGCTCTTGCGGTAGTTCTCCAGGTGCTGCCGCACCCAATCGGCGGTATCGGGATCGAGCGAGGCGGTCGGCTCGTCCAGGAGCAACAGGTCAGGTTCGTTGATCAGTGCCTTGGCGAGCGCCACGCGCGTCTTCTGGCCGGCGGACAGCTTGCCGTTGGCTCGGTCGATGAAGTCGCGCAGATCGAGATCGGAGGCGAGCCGATCGATCCGCTCTGTGAGATTCCGCACGGCATAGAGCCGGCCGAAGATCGTGAGATTCTGGCGCACGGTGAGCCGCATCGGCATGTCGACATAGGGGCTCTCGAAATTCATCCGCCCGAGCACCTCGGCGCTCTGCTCGGGCATCGGAAAGCCCAGCACATGGATGCGGCCGGAGGTCGGCAGCACCAGGCCCATGATCATGGCGATCGTCGTGGTCTTGCCGGCGCCATTGCCGCCGAGCAGCCCGGTGATGCTGCCGCGCGCGATCCGGAACGAGACATCGTCGACCGCGCGGGTGGCCTTGTAGACCTTCACCAGATGCGCGACATCGATCGCGGCCGAAGCTACGGGATCGGAAGCTGGCGGCTTACGCGAAATTGTCTGTTCGATGTTCATTCAACCCGTTTCATTGAGGCATCACGTCCCCGAGCGCAAGGAGCTCGTCATGCCCGGGCTTGTCCCGGGCATCCACGTCTTACTCTCCCTCGGCGGCAAGAACGTGGATGGCCGGGACAAGCCCGGCCATGACGGAGGCCACAACAGCCAGATCACGCGCGTTTGTGATCGAGCTGTCGTGTAGCTAGAGTGAGGATATGACCGACGTTGCCGCCTCCGATTTCCGCCAACCACGCCGCCATGTTCGCCTGGATACAATTCTGCGGCTGCGTTGGCTGGCCGCGCTCGGCCAGCTCGCCGCGATCTTCATTGTCGCGCAGGGCCTGGAATTCGACGTCCCCGTCATCCCCTGCATCGCCATCATCGCGCTGTCGGCGCTGCTCAATCTCGCCCTGCAGATCGCGTTCAACCCGATGCAGCGGCTGGAGCCGATCTATGCCGCGGCGCTGCTCGCGCTCAACATTGTCGAGCTTGCCGGCTTATTGTTCCTGACCGGCGGCCTGCAGAATCCGTTCTCATATTTGTTCCTGGCGCCGGTCCTGATTTCCGCCACCGCGCTGCCGGTCCGGCTGACGATCGCGCTCGGCTGTCTCGCGGTCGCCTGCGCATCGGCGCTGGTGTTCTTTCATTTGCCGCTGCCCTGGGACGCCGACGATCCGCTGGTGTTGCCGCCGATCTATCTGTTCGGCGTCTGGCTCTCGATCCTGCTCGCGATCGGCGTCACCAGCCTGTACGCGTTCCAGGTCACCGAGGACACGCGAAAGCTCTCGGACGCGCTGGCTGCGACCGAGCTGGTATTGGCGCGCGAGCAGCATCTGACCCAGCTCGACGGCCTTGCGGCCGCGGCCGCGCACGAGCTTGGCACGCCGCTCGCAACCATCTTCCTGATCTCGCGCGAGCTGGAAGGTACGGTGAAGGACGGCCCGCTCGCTGCCGACCTGAAGACGCTGCGCGAACAGGCGCAGCGCTGCCGCGACATCCTGGGCAAGATCACCCAGCTCTCCTCCACCGGTGCGCCGTTCGACCGCATGAAACTGTCGACGCTGATCGAGGAGGCTGTTGCACCGCACCGCGATTTCGGCGTTGCAATCAAGGTGCGGCTTGCTGTCGCAGTCACCACGGAACCGGTCGGCGCCCGCAATCCCGCGATCCTCTATGGCGTCGGCAACATCCTGGAAAATGCAGTGGATTTCGCCAACCAGACCGTCGAGGTGAATGCCTGGTGGAACACAGACACCGTCGAAATCGTCATTTCCGATGATGGCCCCGGCATCGCCCCTGATATGCTGAACCGGATCGGCGAGCCCTATTTGTCGCGGCGCCGCAGTGCGGATGAGGCGCAAAACGGCCGCACAGGGCTTGGTCTTGGCGTTTTCATCGCGCGGACGCTGCTGGAGCGCACCGGCGCCAAGGTCACGTTCACCAACCGCGTGTTTCCCGATCACGGCGCCGTGGTTCAGATCGTGTGGCCCCGCGACGTGTTCGAGACGAACGATGCCGCCGACGACATGATGGGCTGAACACAATTCGACAATTTGACGCATTAATCGCCGATTTCGGGCGGCCTTGGCATCGCCGCAGTCACACGCCATATGTTTGGGATTGGAGAAGGGATAGCAGAACCGTGAACGCCATCGCCGAACTGAACGATCAAACCGACCGCTCATTGCTCATCGTCGAGGACGACAAGCCGTTTCTGGAGCGCCTGTCGCGCGCCATGGAGACCCGCGGCTTCACCGTGACATCCTGCGATACTGTGTCCGATGGTCTGGCGCAGATCGGAAAGGCCGCGCCTGCGTTTGCGGTGGTCGATCTCCGTTTGGGCGACGGCAACGGCCTCGACGTCGTCTCGGCGTTGAAGCGCAAGCGCCCCGATGCGCGCGCGATCGTGCTCACCGGCTATGGCAACATCGCCACCGCCGTGACTGCGGTGAAGATGGGCGCGATCGATTATCTCTCGAAGCCCGCGGACGCCGACGATGTCGTCGCAGCATTGCTGGCGAGCGGCACCGAGAAATCCGAACCGCCGTCCAACCCGATGTCGGCCGACCGCGTGCGCTGGGAGCACATCCAGCGCATCTACGAGATGTGTAACCGCAACGTCTCGGAAACCGCGCGCCGCCTCAACATGCACCGCCGGACGCTGCAGCGCATCCTGGCCAAGCGCGCGCCGCGGTAATTCGTAGCGTTAATTTGTAGGGCGGGCAAAGCGCAGCGTGCCCACCATTCACGATCGGTGCAAGAGAAGGTGGGCACACTTCGCTTTGCCCACCCTACGGCTCCCCTGTTTCCCCTCATGGTGAGGAGCCGCGCAGCGGCGTCTCGAACCATGAGGCCCCGTCTGTGGCCTCATCCTTCGAGACGCGCGTTCCGCGCTCCTCAGGATGGGGGTCTCACCCTAATCTAAAACTCCGCATGGCCCTGCGGGTCGAGCAAGCGGTTGAACCGCTGCGCCGCCGCGATCGCAAAGCGCACCGTCATCAGCTTGCGGGTCGGCGCCGGCAGCCGATGCTCCGGCGCCTCGCAATGCATGTGCGCGCCATAGGCGTCGGCGATGATCAGACCGGTATCAGTGGGAAAGATCTCGCACGGCAGATCCTGCGTGAAGGCAAAGAACAGCCGGTCGCAATGGAGGCGATAGTCCTGCCATTTCTGGTCGGCGCGCAAGTCCTCCACCGACGACTTGATCTCGACGATCCAGATCTCGCCGCGCTCGTTCAGCGCCACGAGATCGGCACGCCGGCCCGACGGCAGCGGCAATTCGCTGATGCAGGAGAACCCGAGCGAGCGCAACAGTCGCGCCGTGCCGCGCGCGATCGCAAGCGCCGTCTCCGACTGGCGACGGTCCGGCGGCGGAACAAGAGCGATGTTGCGGGCGGACGATTCCATATCAATAACCTAGCCGATTCCGCCGGACCACCCAACACGGCTATGGCGGGAACCCAAGCTGCTCTCTCCGCTTAATAGACGGCCGCTGAATCACCCGGGCGGACCTGTGAGGGAAGCCCTGTGATCGACGACCTCTGGTACAAGAACGGCGTTATCTACTGTCTTTCCGTCGACACCTATATGGATGCCAATGGCGATGGTGTCGGCGATTTCAAGGGGCTGTTGCGCCGGCTGGATTATCTCCACGGGCTCGGCGTCACCGCGATCTGGCTGATGCCGTTCCAGCCCTCGCCGGGCCGCGACGGCGGCTACGACATATCGGACTATTACGGCGTCGATCCTCGCTATGGCACGCTCGGAGACTTCGTCGAATTCACCCACGGCTGCAAGCAGCGCGGCATCCGTGTCATCATCGACCTTGTCGTCAACCACACGTCCGACCAGCATCCCTGGTTTCGCGAGGCGCGCAAGAACAAAGAATCCCGCTATCGCGACTGGTATGTCTGGTCCGACAAGAAGCCGGCCAATGCCGACACTGGCATGGTGTTTCCCGGCGTGCAGAAGTCGACCTGGAGCAGGGACAGGGAATCTGGCGCCTGGTACTTCCATCGCTTCTACGATTTTCAGCCGGACCTCAACACATCGAATCCGCATGTGCAGGCGGAGATCCTCAAGATCATGGGGTTCTGGATTCAGCTTGGCGTCTCCGGCTTCCGCATGGATGCGGTGCCCTTCGTGATTGCGACCAAGGGACCAAACGTCAAGAAGCCGGTCGAGCAATACGACATGCTGCGCGCCTTTCGCGAATTCCTGCAATGGCGCGAGGGCGACGCCATCATTCTGGCCGAAGCCAATGTGCTGCCGAAAACCGACATGGAGTATTTCGGCAGCGATGGCGACCGCATGCACATGATGTTCAATTTCCAGGTCAACCAGCATCTGTTCTATGCACTCGCCTCCGCCGACTCGCGTCCGCTCGCAAAAGCGCTCTGGGCGACAAAGCCGCGACCGGCGACGGCGCAGTGGGGCCTGTTCCTGCGCAACCATGACGAACTCGATCTCGGCCGCCTGACCGACGCGCAGCGCAAGATCGTGTTCAAGGCGTTCGGCCCCGACAAGGAGATGCAGCTCTACGATCGCGGCATCCGCCGCCGCCTCGCGCCGATGCTGGGCGGCGACCGGCGCCGGCTCGAACTGGCCTACAGCCTGATGTGTACGCTGCCGGGCACGCCGGTCATCCGTTACGGTGACGAGATCGCGATGGGCGACAATCTCGATCTGCCGGAGCGCGGTTGTGCACGCACGCCGATGCAGTGGTCGACGGAGCCGCATGCCGGATTCACGAAGGGCGACAGGCCGGCGGCGCCCGTCATCGATACCGGCCCTTACGGTTATGAGCACGTCAATGTCGCCAAGCAGCGCCGCGATCCCAATTCAATGCTGAACTGGACCGAGCGCATCATCCGCATGCGCAAGGAAGTCCCGGAGGTCGGCTGGGGCGACTTCAGCATCATCGACACGCATGATCCAGCCGTATTCGCGATCCGCTACGACTGGCGCAACAATTCGGTGCTGTTCGTCCATAATCTCGATGACAGGCCGCGCGAGGTGGCCTTTCGGGCCGGGCTTCCCGGTGATACCGGCAAGCTCCTGATCAACCTTCTGACGGAAGATCACAGCCGTGCCAATGGCCGCGGTCAGCACCGGCTACTGCTCGAGGCCTACGGCTACCGCTGGTACAGGGTCGGCGGGCTCGATTATCTGTTGAAACGCAGCGATATCGATCAGGCCGACAAAGGCGGTCACCCGGCCTGATCATCGATATCGGCCGATTCGCCCTGCTCCAGCTCTGGCTGGTGGAGGTCGGCGGCATCGCGATCTCGGTGCCCCGGTGGGGCGATGATGACGCCTTCATTGCCACGGAGATCGAGCACGCTTTCGATCGTCTCTCCCCTGCGGTCGAGGAAGGTCGACAGCAGGATTTCGCTGCCGAAAGCGATCGCGCTCGAGGTGACCGCGGCCGGCTCGGCCCCCAGGTTCAGCGCCACGATCAGCGCGCCGTCCTCGCCACGCCGGCGATAGAGCAGGATGTCGCCCTGCGCGGCGACCCGTTCATAGCTGCCGGTCACGAGCTGTGGCCATTGCCGACGAAGCGCGATCAGCGCCTTGTACAGGTTGAGGATCGACGTCCTGTCGGCACCGAGACTGGCGACGTTTTCGCGCAGCGCATCATGGGCGAGCGGCAACCAGGGCTTTGCGGTCGAGAAGCCGGCATTGGGCTCGGCGTCCCATTGCATCGGCGTGCGGCAGCCGTCGCGGCCGACGCCGATACCCGGCACGTTCCTTTCGAAGGGATCGCGCACTTCATTGGGCGCGATCGGAACCTGGCGCATGCCGATCTCGTCACCGTAATAGAGCGTCGGCGTGCCGCGCAGCGTCAGCAGCAGCATGGCGGCGACGCGCGCCTGCTCAGGCCCGACCCGGCTCGCGACCCGCGGCCGGTCGTGATTGCCGAGCACCCAGTTCGGCCATGCGCCCTGTGGCAGCGCCTTCTCATAATCCTCGATGATCCGCTCGATCGAGCGCGCGCTCCACAAGGTCGACAGCAGCGCGAAGTTGAACGGCATCTGCGCGCCGGTGAGATCGTTGCCGTAATAGGCGACGAGGCGATGCAGTGGCAGATAGATCTCGCCGATCAAGACCCGGGCCTCGAATTCCTCGGTGACGCGCCGCATCTCGGCGATCACCTCGTGCACCTCCGCCTGGTCGGTGGAATATTGCGTCAGAAACTTCTCATGCGGCGGCCGGCCCTCGTGATAATGCGGATTGGGCGGGTTGTCGCGAAACTTGGCGTCCTTGATCAGATGCCAGATGACATCGACGCGAAAGCCGTCGACGCCCTTGCCGAGCCAGAACCGCATCACGTCATAGATCGCCGCCCGGACCTCCGGATTGCGCCAGTTCAGGTCCGGCTGCTGGGCCAGGAAGGCGTGGTAGTAATATTGCCCGCTCTCGCTGTCATATTCCCAGGCGCTGCCGCCGAATTCCGACAGCCAATTGTTCGGCGGTCCGCCGCCCGGCTTCGGATCGCGCCAGATGTACCAGTTGCGCTTGGGGTTATCGCGCGAGCTTCGCGATTCGATGAACCAGGGATGCTGGTCCGAGGTATGGTTCGGCACCAGATCGAGGATCAACTTCAGCCCCGCGTCGTGGGCTGCGGCGACCAGCGCGTCGAAATCCTCCATCGCGCCGAACTGCGGATCGATGCCGGTGTAGTCGGAAATGTCGTAGCCGAAATCGACCATTGGCGACGGATAGATCGGCGACAGCCAGAACGCATCGACGCCAAGTTCTCTCAAGTACGGCAATCGCCGCAAAATTCCCTTGAGATCGCCGACGCCGTCGCTGTTGGAATCCTGAAACGAGCGCGGATACACCTGATAGAAGACGCCGCGCCGCCACCAATCTTTTTCAATATCGCCCAAATCACTCATATCGTCACGTCACCCTTCAATTCAGGCTTGAACGTGGCAAGGCGCTAACGCGTGGCGCGTTTGCGTGAAAATTTCGATGCATAACGTATTAATGATTCGTATCGAAGCGAGCCGCGAGCTCCGCTTCACCTCGCCCCGCTTGCGGGGAGAGGAACATCACACGTGGCGGCCGGTCGCGAGCTGGTAGATGGTGATCAACACCTCGAACAGGATCAGCAAGACGATGATCATCTCGAGCCGCAGCGAGCGGCGGGTATCGATGATGTCGGTCAGGACCTGCGCGGTCTCGGCGATGACCGCGAGCTTGCGGTTGAGCGATTCGGTGCGCTCCTTCAGTTCGTATTCGTCCTCGAGCCGGGCATAGAGCCGCTCGAGCTGCGGCTTGTCCCAGAGGATGTCGGGCTTCTCGGACACTTCGACCGGCCCCGAGACGCGATGGCGGACCGACAAGGCATTGCCGATGTGCTTCAGGATCGCGCTGCGGCTGCGATGGATCTGCCCGCTCTTGGCGAGCTCGCGCGCGAACGGCTCGGTCGTGTCGAACACCGCGGCGACCTCGCGCTCATGGCGCGCCAGCACGACGCTCTTCGCCAGCGCCTCGCCGACTAGGATCAGCCGCTCCGGCGACAGGCTCTGCAGACAGATCGGACCGCCCGGCGGAATTTGATCGTCCTTCTCGGAGGCGAGCTCGATGGTGGCGCTCTCCTCCTCGCGCCGCGCGAACGGCGCGACCAGGCGCGACTGCAGCCCGCGCAGGAACTCCTCCTCCTCCAGCGCATTCAGGCCAATCAGGACCACGACACCGTAACGGAACAGGATCGCGACCCCGTTATCATTGACGCGGAACGCCAATGGCGTCGTCGCCAGTACATCGCTGCGCTCGAGCCCCGACGTGTTCAGGCGCTCGGCCACAAAGAAGGCGCGGGCCGTGGTGCGCGGGCCTCCGAGCGGCGACCGCGAAACCTGGCTCACGGGATGTTCCGTCACGGTGGATGCCATTCCTCTTTCACACTACATGTTCAAGAACTGTGCAATCCTATCACAGACCGGCCAATGGGCGCAGGATGTTCCGGACCCTTGTTGACGGGGTCCAAGGGAAGAATAAGGTGCCGCCATGGATGACAAAACCGAAACAAAACCGAAGGCCGGCGCCATCATCGTGCCGGTGACGCTGTTTGAGCAGAACTGCACCATCCTCTGGCACGAGCCGAGCAAGAAGGCGGTCGTGATCGATCCTGGCGGCGACGTCCCGAAGATCCAGGAGGCGATCAAACAGACCGGCGTCAGCGTCGAGAAGATCTGGATCACCCATGGCCATATCGACCATGTCGGCGGCGCCGCCGAACTGCGCGATGCGCTGAAGGTGCCGATCGAGGGCCCGCATATCGCGGACAAATATCTGCTCGACAATGTCGTTGCGAGCGGCGCGCGTTTCGGCATGAGCGGCGTTCGCGACTTCGCGCCGGACCGCTGGCTCGAGGAGGGAGAGCAGGTCACGATCGGCGAACTCACCTTCGAGATCCTGCATTGCCCCGGCCATTCGCCGGGCAGCGTCGTGTTCTTCAACCGCGAATTGCGCTTCGCCCATGTCGGCGACGTCCTGTTCAACGGCTCGGTCGGCCGCACCGACCTGCCCGGCGGCAGCCACGAGACGCTGATCAGGTCGATCAAGGAGAAGCTGCTGCCGCTCGGCGACGATGTCGGCTTCATCTGCGGCCACGGCGCCGGCTCCAGCATCGGCCAGGAGCGGATGACGAACCCGTTCATCACCGGCGAGCTGTAAGCGACGCCGCGGCTAGAGCATGATCCGGAAAAGTGTGAAGCGGTTTTCCCTCGCGACAAACGCGAAGCGTTTGCGCGGAGATCATGCTCAAACAATAAGCTAAAGCGCGATGATGATTCATCCTCATCTCATCGCGCTTTAGTAACCGCGGCGCCAGAATTACTTCATCAAACCAGCGGCTGTCAGTGCCCGGGTGATCACATCGCTGATCTCGCGGGCGCGGCCGCGGAGGTTGCGTGACGGCGCAGCCTGACGCGAGGGAGCGGCGCGCGGCAAGGGCATCGGCTGCTTTGCCGTTTCCTTTGCGACCGGCTGCGCCACAGGCTTGACCGCCGGCTTGTCGGCTTCTTTCGGAGCCGGCGCGGGTCGGCGAGCCTGTTCGGTCAAGCCGAAGAAATTCGCGATGTGGTAGGACGACGAAATCCCGGCCTCGATCAGGAAGGCGCCGGCCTCGCCATAGCGTTCGTCATTGGCAGCGGGGCCGAGCGGCGTGCCGTGAGCCATACCGGTGATGGTGTAGGATTCGACGACCGTCTCGCCGTTCGAATCCCACCACACATCGCACGGATAACCGTCGACCATCGTGGTCGCCATCGGCGTCTCAGGCAGGCCGTGCACGTCGAGCCATTGCCGGACGATCGCGTCCGCATTGCCGGGATTGACGGTGCGATCGGCACTGCCGTGCCAGACCGAAACCTTCGGCCACGGACCGTGGTGCTTCCACGCGCCGCGCACCAGATCGCCCAATTCAGTGGCGGTGCGCGACGACGCCTGCATCATGCCATTGAGGGCTTGGCGCAGGTTGGTGGCGATGCCGAACGGCAGGCCGGCAACGATCGCGCCGGCCGCGAACACGTCCGGATAGGCCGCGAGCATCACCGAGGTCATGGCGCCGCCGGCGGAGAGTCCGGTGATGTAGATACGACGCGGATCGAGCTTGTGGTCGACCACCATGCGCGCGATCATCTGACGGATCGAGCCAGCCTCGCCCTTGCCGCGCTTGATGTCCGCCGGATTGAACCAGTTGAAGCAGGTGTTGGCGTTGTTCGCGACCTGTTGCTCCGGCAGCAGCAGCGCAAAGCCATAGTGACGCGCAAGCGTCGACCAGCCCGCACCGAGATCGTAACCGGCCGCGGTCTGGCCGCAGCCGTGCAGCACGACCACCAGCGCGGCACCGCGCGGCAGCTCTTCCGGCACGAACGAATACATCTTCAGCGCGCCGGGATTCGATCCGAAATCGGCGGTCTCGACCAGCGGACTGTCGACCGCAGGTGCAAGGCTTCGCCCGTAGACGGCGGCAAGCCCATTGAATCCGCTCAGCCGGGGCAGATGGCTTAGGAACTCGATGTTCTTGGCAAGTGACAACAGCAACTCCTGAGGTGATTTCGTCCAGCCTCGGACAAATCACATAGTTGCTGCAGCGCAAAATAAAAAGTCCGTATACTGTCATTTCCCGCGAAATCGTGAGGCGGCCGGTAAATTCGTGATCGCAAGATTAATTTGTGATCATGCTGCGCGCCGCATCCATGACAGGAATGCGGCGCAAATGATGATCGACAGCCCAAACAAGGCGCATGCCGCATGCAGCGCCAGCCGTGCTGAGCCTGCTGCTTCGATCGCAAAGAACACGGCGCCAATTGCGGCCACGCCGGCCGCATTTCCGATCTGCGCCGTGGTGCCGTAGATGCCGGAACCCGCGCCCGCGCTCGCGGGTTTCACCGTCGAGAGCACTGCACTCGAGAGCGGCGCCATCACCAATCCTTGCCCGTAGCCGGAGATCATCAGCACCAGCGCAAGCGACGGCGCGGAAGGCGCCTCAACCAGCGCCGCTGTCACGGCAATCGCGGCAAGGCCCACAATCTGCAGCGCGCAGCCCTCGATCAGCACCAGCGTGCCGCGATGCCTGGCCCGTGCGCCGCTATGGCGCGAGGCGACCACGAAGGTGAGCGCGGCCGGCATGAAGACCAATCCGGCCTGAAGCGGCGGAATATGCAGCGCGTTCTGCATGAACATGGTCATGATCAGATAGAATGAGAGATTGGCGAAGAAGAAAAAGAACACGGCAACCAGTCCGCGCATGAAGGCTGCGTCAGTCAGCAGCGCCAGATCGATCAGCGGCATGCCGCCGCCGCGCGCGATCACGCGTTCGAGCCGGACGAACGCGCGATGATCACAGCGCCGCCCGCCATCACCAGCCACACCCAGGGCGACCAGTGCACGTCATGCCCGAACAACAGCGGTCCGATCAGGCACAGCAATCCCGCAAACAGCACCACCGCGCCGGGAATGTCGAGCCTCGTGCCGGCGCGATGCGGCACCGTCGGCATGATCCTGAGGGCCGCGGCAATGATGACGATGCCGAAGGGCACGCTGACGAAGAACACCGCGCGCCAGCCAAGCCCGGCAAGATCGAGCGTCACCAGCACGCCGCCGAGCAGGAAGCCGGCGGCGCCGGAGAGGCCCAGCACGATGCCGTAGATGCCGAAGGCACGGGCGCGCGCGGAATCCGCAAACAGCAGATGCAGCGTCGCCAGCACCTGCGGCACCATCAGCGCCGCGGTCGCGCCCTGCGCCAGCCGCGCGACGATCAGCTCAGGTCCGGATTGCGCAAGCCCGCACCACAGTGACGCCAGGCTGAAACCCGCAACGCCGGCGACGAACACGTTCCTGGTGCCGTAGATGTCGCCGAGCCGGCCGCCGGTGACCACCAGCGTCGCATAGGCGATCAGGTAGATCGCAATCACGGCTTCGATCTCGGCCGCGCTCGCATGCAGCTCCGCCGCGATGGTCGGGATCGCGACATTGACGATGAAGGCATCGACGCCGAACATGAGTTGCGCCGCGACCACGGTCGCCAACACCCACCAGCGCCGCGAGGAATCCACTGACATAGGCTCACTGACATAGGTGACGATCTGGTGCATGGCAGGGCGTTCCGTTCAAAATCTGTTGTGCGTGCAAGCTACAGATTCGGCACATTCCGGCGATTACCTCCGAGGTAAGCTTCGCACCAGGAATCGTAGGGTGGGCAAAGCGAAGCGTGCCCACCATTGCGGGCGGAATGCTTGATGGTGGGCACGTCGCTGCGCTCCTTTGCCCATCCTACGATCGCGTGCCCCAAAATTCCGAGCGGCGGCATACCGCGCCGGCTGCTCAACAACCATGCATGGCGCGCGGGCTCGGAGCATTGCGTCGGACCTGCCCTGCCCGTAGGGTTGGCGCAACCAACGACAACAATAATCCTGGAGAGAACACCCAATGGCACGCCTGAAATTCGGAGCCTTTCTCGCCCCGCATCACCCGATCGGCGAACATCCGCTGCTGCAATTCCGCCGCGACCTCGATTTCGTCCAGCAGCTCGACGAGCTCGGCTATGACGAGTTCTGGTGCGGCGAGCATCACTCCTCGGGCTGGGAGATGATCGCTTCGCCGGAGATGTTTCTGGCCGCCGCCGGCGAGCGCACCAAGCGGATCAAGCTCGGCACCGGCGTGATCTCGCTGCCCTATCACCATCCCTTCAACGTCGCCCAGCGCATGGTGCAGCTCGACTACATGACCGGCGGCCGCGCCATTTTCGGCTCCGGCCCGGGCGCGCTCGCTTCCGACGCGCACACGCTCGGCATCGACCCGATGACTCAGCGCGACCGCCAGGACGAGGCGATCGCAATCATCCGCCGCCTGTTCAACGGCGAGCGCGTCACCGCAAAGAGCGACTGGTTCGTGATGAACGATGCCGCGCTGCAGATCCTGCCCCTGCAGGAAGACATGCCGTTCGTGGTGGCCTCGCAGATCTCACCCTCCGGCATGACGCTCGCCGGCAAATACGGCATCGGCATCATCTCGCTCGGCTCGATGTCGACCCAGGGCCTGATGGCGCTGCCGCAGCAATGGCAATTCGCCGAGGACGCCGCCAAGAAGGCCGGCACCACCGTGAGCCGGTCGAACTGGCGGGTGCTGCTGTCCTGGCACATCGCCGAGACCCGCGAGCAGGCGCGGCGCGAGGCCGGCGCCGGGCTGATGCGCTGGCACAACGAATATAATGTCGGCACTTTGATGCGGCCCGGGCTGACCGCATTCTCCTCACCGGACGAGGCCGTCGACAAGACTGCTTTCGTCGAGGGTGCGGCCTCCACCATCGGCACGCCTGGCGATCTCGTGAAGATGATCAAGAACCTGGTGCAGGTCTCCGGCGGCGTCGGCACCATCGTCGGCTTCGCCCATGACTGGGCAAATCCGGAAAACACAAGGCGAAGCTGGGACATGGTGGCGCGCTATGTGATCCCCGAGATCAACGGCTTTATCGAGCCCTTGCGCAAGTCGCAGAAATTCGTGATCGAGAACCGCGCGATCTTCGAACGCGCCGGCCAGGCCGTGATGGCGAAGATCATGGAGAACGACAAGGCCGCCGCCGCGCTCGCGCATACCGGCCCCGGCCGTGTCGCGATCCCCACCGTCAACGCGCCGGATCTGCAGGAAGCCGCGAAACACAAAGCGTGAGGGTTCGGTCCACCTCTCCCGCTCGCGGGAGAGGTCGCTGCGCCAAAGGCGGAGCAGGCGAGGGCTTTCTCCACTCAAAGAATGTCAATCGCGGAGACACCCTCACCCCGGCCCTCTCCCGCAAGCGGGAGAGGGAGCGCAACCGCCTGCGCTATTGATCCAACGACACTCCGGCTCCATCATTACTGACACACAGTCATGGTGGAGCAATGCCCTTCGACGGCCGCCTGTTGGCGGGAATCAGCGTGCTGGCGGCGGTGGTGCAGACCAAAAGCTTTGCCCGCGCCGCCGATACGCTCGGCATCACCGCCTCCGGCGTCAGCCGGGCGGTTGCGCGACTCGAAGCGCGCGTCGGCGTGCGGCTGTTCGACCGCACCACGCGCTCGGTGGCGCTGACCGACGAAGGCCGCCGCTTCTATGAACAAGTGGCGCCGCTGCTGGCCGGGATCGAGGATGCCGCGAGCACCGCGTCGGGATCATCAGGCGTGGTCCGCGGCCGGCTGCGCGTCGACATCGATCCCTATTTCTCGCGCATGATCCTCTCTGGCCATATCGGCGGCTTCCTGCGCCAGCATCCGGAGCTGACGCTGGAATTGATCACGCGCGAACATGTCGGCGATCTCGTCGCCGATGGCATCGACGTTGCGATGCGCTTCGGCGAACCTCCCGCCGGCCCGCTGATCGCGCGCAGATTGCTGGAGACGCGCGTGCTGACCGTCGCCTCGCCCGGCTACCTCAGGAAGCACGGCCGTCCCAAGCATCCTGGCGAACTGCAGCATCATCCCTGCATCCAGTTCGTCGACCCGCTGTCCGGACAGCTCTTCGAATGGGAATTTCATGCGGGCAAGAAAGTTCTGCCGGTGAAGACCTCGAGTGCGTTGGTGCTGACCGACGTCGGCACCATGATCAACGAATGCATCGCCGGCACAGGGATCGCACAACTGCTGGCCATCGGTGTGCAGCCGCTCTTGGACTCGGGCCGGCTGATCGAATTGTTTCCGGACTGGCCGGGCGAGACCTTCCCGCTCTACGCGCTGCATCCCTCGCGACACCACCCGCCGGCGAAAGTCCGCGCCTTCATCGACTTCGCGCTCAAGGCGGCACAGGGCGCAGCCCGTTCGCATGCGAAGTAATTGATGACCATCGATCACCAGTCACATGACATATCCGCACTGGGATCATCAGTACCTGAGTGAGAGAGTCCATCCAGCAGATCAAACGATCTCGGAAAGGATCGCTCTCAATGGCAACCAGGAAAACCGCTCTCATCATCGGCGCCTCGCGCGGGCTTGGTCTTGCGCTCGCCGAGGAATATTGCGGCCGCGACTACCAGGTGACCGCCACCGTGCGTACCCCGTCGAAAGCGCTGGATGATCTTGCCGCGCGCTTTCCTGTAAGCCTCGAGATCGAGACTGTCGACACGACCGAGCCGGCCTCCGTCAAGGCGCTGAAGCAGCGCCTCGGGAATCGCATCATCGACACCTTGCTGGTCAATGCCGGCATTTGCCTCGCGCGCGAGAACACGCCGATCGATGCTGATGTCAACGACTTCGTCGCGATGATGGTGACCAACGCACTGTCGCCGATGCGCGTGGTCGAAACCTTCGGGGACCAGGTGCCGCCGCGCGGCATCATTGCGGTGATGTCATCCGAGCTCGGCAGCATCGCCGCCAATCGTGGCTTCTGGGAGCTCTATAGCGCTAGCAAGGCCGCACTCAACATGCTGATGAAATGCTTCAGCCAGCGGCATCCCGGTGATCCGCGAGCGATGCTCTTGATCGCGCCGGGATGGGTGCGGACCGAAATGGGTGGCAGCCAAGCAATACTCTCGATCGAGGAGAGCATCCCGGCTGTCGTGACCGCGGTTGAGGCCCGCGCCGGCAAATCCGGCCTGAAGTTCATGAGCCGGCACGGCGACGGCCTGCCCTGGTAGCCGATTTCTACCCGTAGCCTGGGTGAAGCCAACGGGTCGCGCGAACGCGCGCCCGATGACAGGCTCCGCGTTACCCGGGTAACCGTGCCGCCGCATAACAGCCATCCCGGGTTGCGCTTCGCATCACGCGGGCCGCGGGTCGCACAATCGGCGGCGATCATATCGGGCCAAAGGAGAGAGACATGTACACGCTCATGGGAGCCACGGGAAAAGTCGGCGGCGCCACAGCCCGCGCGCTGCTCGCGGAGGGCAAGCGGCCGCGCGTCATCGTGCGGGATCGCGCCAAGGGCGAGAGCTGGGCCGCACAGGGATGCGAGATCGCGATAGCCGATCTCGGCGATGCCAATGCGCTGGGCCGCGCCTTCGAGGGCGCGGAGGCCGCGTTTGTGATGCTGCCGCCGCTGTTCGATCCCTCGCCTGATTGGCGCGAAGCTAAAGCGATGATCGCTACGTTGCGCGCGGCGCTGACACGCGGCGCGCCGAAACGCGTGGTGGCGCTCTCGACGATCGGCGCCGATGCGCAGCGCCCGAACCTGCTCAGCCAACTCGGCCTGCTCGAGCGCGCGCTCTCGACGATCGCCATGCCGGTGGCCTTCCTTCGCGCCGCCTGGTTCATGGAGAACGCGGCATTCGATCTCGCCTCAGCCCGGGATCGCGGCGTCATCACAAGCTATCTGCAACCGCTCGATCGCGCGGTGCCGATGATCGCCACCGCTGACATCGGCAACACCATCGCCGATCTGTTGCAGCAGCAGTGGAGCGACACCCGCATCGTCGAACTCGAGGCCGCCGAGCGCGTCAGCCCCGCGGCCATCGCAGCGGCGTTCTCAAAGGCGCTCGGCAAGCCGGTTCGGGCCGAGGCAGTGCCGCGCGACCAATGGGAAACGATCTTTCGCGAGCAGGGCATGCGCAATCCGCTGCCGAGAATGCAGATGATCGACGGCTTCAACGAGGGCTGGATCGACTTTGCGGACAAAGGCGCCAATGCCCGCAAAGGCGCGGTGTCGATCGACGCCGTGATCGCCGCTATGGTCGACGGCAATACCGCAGCGTGAGCCACCCGTCATTGCGAGCGAAGCGAAGCAATCCACGCCTCCGCTTGCGGCGCTATGGATTGCTTCGCGGTGCTCGCAATGACGATGTGGTTGCCTTCGGTGCGACATAGCAACCCGTCGGGCAAATCAAAAGTCTGTCTATCCCTCACGCGAAAAATAAACCGCTTAACCCGTCGGGCAAATCAGTGATTTAACTCCGCGCGTCTCACGCGAATGAGGGGCGGGTCGCGATCGTCACGAACGTTGCGGTGAGATGCGGTGGACGCGGCTGTTGCGAAAGACGAACGCAACATCAGCGGACGGCGAAGTCGTGTGGTCCTGGCGCCCCGACGCTGGCGCTAAGTTTTTCGCGCGAACAAGTTCGCGCTTGAGATGACGGTGGCAAAAGAGCCCGGTCACCGGGGAGAGCACGAAGTAAGCCGTAACACCATCGCGCAGGGAAAGCCGGAATGCTTCGGTTGAACCTGTGGTCCTACCCCCGTGCTTTTTGCTGCACGGGACCCATGGGTGCAACCAGCACCCGGCTTTCCCTGCGCCCTCGGATGATTGAGGAGGGTGGAAAGTGATGCAAAGCTCGGGCGCATCGCGCCGCGAGAACGCGACCTCACATCCTCACGCTGTTTGAAATTTGAATCATAAGTCACGACGACGCCGTAGGGTGGGCAAAGCGACTTGTCCGCCGTAGCTCGTAGAGCGAAGGCGGAAGCGTGCCCACCATCCCGAGCACGGCGCTGGATGGTGGGCACGGCGCAAGTGCGCCTTTGCCCACCCTACACCTCTGCAACCACTTACTCGCGCCACAACAACATCCTGTGGTTATGGGTCTCCGCCTTCGCGGGGACGACACCGGCGCTAGATCTATCCCCCGCCCTGATCAAACGCCTTGCGGAGGGCAACGTAGCCCTGCTGCTGCTGGGTCCAGTTGCGGCCACCGGTGATGGCGCCGTCGATGACGAGGTCGTGGCCGTTGATGAAGGAGGATTCGTCGCTGGCGAGGAATACGGCGGCGTGCGCGATGTCGTCGGGCAGGCCGGCGCGCGGGATCGGCTGCGCGGTCTTGTAGACCTCGCGCATCACGGCCGGCGTCTTCTCGGCGGCGTCAGTCGACAATCCCAACGCCTTGCCGAAGATGCCGGTCGCGATCGCGCCGGGCGAGATCGAGTTGACGCGGATGCCGGACTCGCCGAGCTCCATCGCGACGCATTTGGTCAGATGGATCACCGCGGCTTTTGCCGCGCCATAGACCACCGAGGACGAAAAGCCGGCAAGCCGTCCCGCGATGCTGCCATTGTTGATGATGCTGCCGGAGCCCTGCTTCTTCATGTGCGGCGCGACATGCTTCATGCCGAGCATGACGCTGCGCACCAAGGTCGCCATCGCGGCATCGAAACGGTCGACCTCCAATCCCTCGATGCCGCCGGTCTGCGCCGGGCCGCCGGCATTGTTGAAGAGGCAGTCGACCTTACCGAATTTTTCCAGCGTCAGCCCGATCAGCGCCTTCATCTGCTCTTCCACGGTGACGTCGGTCTGGCGGAAGATGCAGTTGGCGCCAAGCGCCTTGGCCAAGGCTTCGCCTTCGGCGACGCGCCGCCCGGCGATGACGACCTTCGCACCCTCGGCAACGAAAACCTCCGCCGTGCGCAGGCCGATGCCGCTCGTGGCGCCCGTGATCACCGCGACCTTGCCGTCCAACCGTCCCATGTCATTACCCTCTTAAGTTGTCGATCGAATTCCATGAACTGGGATATTCCTGCCACAGGCGGAACAAGGCAAGCGGACTGTTCGGTGCACAACGCCGCCGGCTGTGGCCTGCGGCCCTCTGCCGGCCACAAATCGCAGCTTACCCGTCGGTTCGGCCTTATTTTGGATTCGCTGATCACCTGAAGTGATAAAGCCATGAAGAGATTGATCGACGAGTTCAGGTGCGGCTGGCGCGGGGATGCCCCGCCATCGCTCGCGCTCGGCATCGGCTTTGCGATCACCTGCCTGGCGCTGGCGACGGCGGTCCGCTGGGGCCTGTCCCAGCTCCGCCCCGACGTATTCTTCACGCCGTATTTTCCGGCGGTGTTCTTCGCCGGCGCGTTCGGCGGCTTGCGCATCGGAATCCTGACCGCGCTTGCGGGCGGCCTGCTCGGCCTCGCCCTCAATTTCGGCAGCACGGTCACCGATCCGACGCGGATCGCGTTGCTTTTGATGTTCTGGGTGGTCTGCGGCCTGACGATCTGGGGCGTCGAGCACTACCGCTCGATCGTCGCCGAGCAGCAGCGGATCGCCAAACGCCTGATCGGCGAGCAGGACTACCGCAAGCTCGTGGTCGACGAATTGCAGCACCGGCTGAAGAACAAGTCCTCCACCATTCACGCCGTGCTGCACCAGGCGCTGCAGGACCAGCCGCAGATCTGGAGCCGCATCGATCATCGCATCCGTGCGCTGTCGGCGACCGACGATTTGATCGCGAAGGTTGACGGCAACGGATGCGATATCCAGGACCTCCTGATCTCCGAACTTGGTCCCTACGGCCACGTCCGGTTCAGCCTGAACGGCGATCGCCTGTTCCTGCCGGCGAAGCTGGCGGTGAGCCTGGCCTTGATCTTTCATGAACTCGCCACCAACGCCGGCAAGTATGGCGCGTTTTCCTCCGCGCGCGGCTTCCTGCAGGTATCATGGTCGGTATCCGACGATCGCCTCACCATCACCTGGGACGAGACCGAGGGCCCGGCCGTAGAGAAGATCGGCGAGCCGGGCTTCGGCACCAGGCTTTTGAAATCGGCGCTCAGGCCATTCGACGGCAAGACCGACGTCAGCTATCTCAAGACCGGTATTCACTGCACCATGCAGTGCCGGATTCCCACGGCTTGAGCGCGCTTTTTCGCGCTCCGCGCCGAAGCGAAGGTGAAACGAAACACAGCCGCAAGCACTCGATGATCGGGTTGACGCTCTGTTAATAACGATTGAGGCAGCGCCTGTTGAAATCTCCTATCGACACAGATGTCGCGGTTTTTCTCAGTTCCACTTAACCAAAACTACAAGGGACTTTGCCAAGTTCGCGCGCATGCACAGTCCCACAAAGCACGACTTTCAGATGGCCACGGCGGCCACGAATGAGAGCGAACTCCATTCCGAATTGCGGATTCTGCGCGATGTCGTCAGGCTGTTGCCTGCGGGCGTCACGGTCCAGGACGAGCACGGCGACTTCCTGGTCGTTAACGATGCCGCCGCGGCGCGCTTCCAATTGGCAAGCGATGCAATGGCCTCGCAACTCGACGAGCGCCGCGAGACCTGTCTCGAATTGCTACGGAACGGCCGCTCCGCCGTGCTGGAGGAAGCGGTTGCTTCCGGCGCGACCAGGCAGGTGTTCCTCACCGCGCACCGGCCGGTGCGGATCGCCGACCGCAGTCTCCTGCTGTCGACCTCCGCAGACATCACCGAGCAGAAGGCGTTCGAGGATCAGCTATTCCGCTCCGCCTATTATGACGAACTGACCGGCCTGCCGACGCGCCGGGTGATCGAGCACCGCGTCAACAGCCTGTTGCGCCGTGACGATGCAGACGGCCATTTCGCGCTCGCCTTCCTCGACATCGACAATTTCAAGCACATCAACGACTATTACGGCCACGCCATCGGCGACGCGCTGCTGGTCGAGATGACCCGGCGGCTCAGCCTGTCCTTGCGCGAGACCGACATCCTGTCGCGCATCTCCGGCGACGAATTCCTGCTGCTGCTCAATCCGATCCAGACCGAGCAGGAGGTCGCTGACTACATCGAATTCATGCTGCAGCGGTTGAAGGCGCCGTTCTTCATCGACCAGTCGGAGATCTTTGCCTCCACCTCGATCGGCGTGAGCCTTTATCCCGAGCATGGCCGAAGCTACGACGAGCTGCGCCAGAACGCCGACATCGCGATGTATCGGGTCAAGCACGGCGGCAAGGGTGCCGCGGCCTTCTTCGACGCCAGCATGGAGGTCGAGGCCATGGCGCGGATGAAGATCGAGCAGTCGCTGCGGCTCGCGATCCTGGAGAAGCGCTTCTGTTGCGCCTTCCAGGCCAAGGTCGATCTCAGGACGCAGGAGGTCAGGGGCATCGAGGCGCTGGTGCGGCTGCGCGACAATGAGGGCGTGATCCAGGCGCCCGGCACTTTCGTCAACCTCGCCGTCGAGCTCGGGCTGATCGACGAACTGACCCATCTGGTGCTGGCGGAGATCGTGAGATCGATCGACCTGATCAACAACACCTTTGGTCCCGACGCTTCCATCAGCATCAATGTCGCGGCCAAGCAGGCCGCCAATCCCGAATTCATGCGCCCGTTCGCCCGCGCGCTCGAGGAGACGGGATACCCGAAGCGCTTCATGATCGAGGTGACGGAAGACGCCTTCGTCACCAAGTCGCATTTCCAGGAGGAGATCCTGCCGATACTGCGCCGGATCGGCGTCGGGATCTCGATCGATGATTTCGGCATCGGCTATTCGTCGCTGTCGGCGCTCGCCGACATCACCGCCGACGAGATCAAGATCGACCGCTCATTCATCACCGACATCCATAAGCGCCCGCGCAGCCAGGGCATCCTGCGGGCGATCGAGTCCTTGAGCAAGGCGCTCGGCATGACCGTGATCGCGGAAGGCATCGAATCCTACGAGGAACTGGCCTACCTGCAGGCCGCGACCAAGATCCGCTACGCCCAGGGTTACTATTTCTCGAGACCGATCTTCCTGGACGACCTCAAGCCGTCGATGCCGCTGACGAGCGAAGCGCGGGCGCACCTGGCGAGCCGGGCGATGGAGGAGGCGCGTCCGGCTTACACCCGGACAAGCAGGTATCGGCGCTGAGCACTGGCGTCCCTACAACCATTGCGAGGAAATACTGCGAGATCCCAATTAAGCGTTGAGTAACCGGATTTCCTAACCGCTTGTGACAATTTTCCGTTGTATCCCTGCCTCCCGGGAATTCGGGAATGCGCAATCCTTCAAAGCACATCCATAGGATCATCCTTCGCGCGAAGGTATTCCGCCGCCATTTCGCCGCGACGATCCGCGGCCCGGTGCTGTGGCTGACACTCTGCGGCGGATTGCTGGTGACCGCGATCTTTGCCGGCACCATCCTGATGGTCGGCCAATTCCGTGAGCGCGCTCTGCACAACAGCGAGCGCGAACTGGAAAATACCGTGCTGATGCTGACGCGCCATTTCGACCAGCAGTTCGAAGACTCCGCGACGATCGCTTCCGACCTGATCTCACAATTGCGGATTCCGGAGCTCGCCTCGTCGGAAGCGTTCAAAGAACGGATGTCGACCGCCGAAGTGCACCATGTGCTGAGATCGAAGGGCCTGTCCTATCTCGGCGACGTCTCGCTGTTCGATACCGACGGGCACATCATCAACTGGTCCGGACCGCTGCCGGCGCCGAAGCTCGACATATCCGAGCGCGCCTACTTCAAGAGCTTCAAATCCAACCCGACCACGGAGACCGTTCTCGCCGAAGCAGTCCGCAGCTATCGCAACGGCAAACTCAGTACCGTGATTGCCCACCGCCTGACCGGGCACAACGGAATCTTTCTCGGGATCATGACACGACGCATCGATCCCGCGAACTATGAGAAGTTCTTTGCTTCCGTCGCTCCAGGCGAGAGCGCCACCATCGCCATGTTTCACGCCGACGGGACCTTGCTCGCCCGTCATCCGCGCATCGATGAGATGATCGGACGGAATTTCGCTTCCGCCCCGCTGATGCGAGAGGTGCTGGCGAAGGGAGGCCAGCATACCCTGCGCATCGAAAGCCCGGTCGATGGAATGAACCGGCTGGGCTCGGCGGCGCGGCTCGGCCATTTTCCGGCGGTCGTGGTCGCAACCAATTCCATCGACGCAGCGCTCGCCGACTGGCGTGCGCAGACCAAATTCCTGATCGTCGCCGCGGCGCTCGGCGCCCTGGTGATCGCAGGCGTGCTGTTCCTGATCATCCGCGAGATCAACAAGCAAAACCGCCAGGCGCGGCAACGGCTGAAGGCGGAGCGGCAGCGGCTCGATACGGCGCTTAACAACATGATCCAAGGGCTGGTGCAGTACGACGCCACTGGGCGCATCGTCGCCTTCAACCGGCGCTATCTGGACATGTTCCAGCTCTCGACCGACGTCGCGAAGCCGGGATGCCATTTCCGCGACCTGATGCTCCACCGCCAGGCGAAGGGATTGTTCGACGGCGATGTCGACGAATTCTGCACCTCGGTCATGGACAATATCGCCCAAGCCCAGGTTGATCGCCGGCTGATCGGTTGCGCGGACGGCCGCTGGTTTTCGGCCATCAGCACGCCGCTCCAGCACGGCGGGTGGATCACCACCGTCGAGGACATCACCGAGCGCTGCAGGCTCGAGCAGGAGCGTGACCGGAACTTCGCGTTCCTGCGCGAGATCATCGACCACATCCCCTCGCAGATCACCGTCAAGGATGCGCAGGACCGGCGCTATCTCCTGGTCAACCGAGTTGCCGAGGAGCAGTTCGGCATTTCGCGCGAGCTGATCTTCGGCAGGACCGCATTCGATGTCTTTCCGGCCGCCTCCGCGCGAATAATCACCTCGGACGACGAAAGGTTGCTGGGATCCACCGACGGCTTCTACAGGGACGAACACCTCTGGAAGACCCAGGCCAAGGGCGAACGCTACATCACCTCGAAACGTATCGGCATCCGCGATCAGGCCGGCGCGACGCGCTATATCATCAACGTCGTCGAGGACGTGACCGAACGCAAGCTCGCGAACGAAAGGATCACCTATCTTGCGCATTACGATGCGCTGACCGATCTGCCGAACCGCGTGCTGTTCCGTGCGCAGATCGCACGCGAGCTCGAAAGGGCAATGCGCGGAGAACGGTTCGCATTGCTTTACATCGATATCGACGAGTTCAAGGCGATCAACGACTCGCTCGGCCATCATGTCGGCGACGAGTTGCTGAAGACGGTGGCTGCACGGATCAAGGCCTGCCTCAAACCCGGCGACCTGATCGCCCGGCTTGGCGGCGACGAATTCGCGGTGATCCAGACCGCCGTTGATGCAACGCCTGATGTCGCGGAATTCGTGACGCGGATCCATGGCGCGATCCGGCAACCTTGCGATTGCCTCGGGCATCATCTTTCCACCGACGCCAGCATTGGCATCGCGCTGGCGCCGCAGGACGGCACGGAGCTCGACCAGCTCATCAAGCACGCGGATCTGGCGATGTATGCCGCCAAAGCGGGCGGGCGCCGGACCCATCGCTTCTTCGAGCCGGCAATGGATGAAAGCGCCCAGGCCCGCCTCGCCATGGAGCAGGACCTGCGGCAAGCCATGGTGGAAGGCGGTTTCGAAATCCACTACCAGCCGCTCTTGGACTTGAGGACCAATCAGGTCGCGGGCTGCGAGGCCCTGTTGCGCTGGCGTCATCCGGAGCGCGGCATGATCTCTCCTGCCGAGTTCATTCCGGTGGCCGAAGACACCGGACTGATCAACGAGCTCGGCGACTGGGTGCTACGCACGGCCTGCACGGAAGCGGCCGCCTGGCCATCCCACATTCGGCTCGCCGTCAACGTCTCGCCGGTTCAGCTCAAATGCGAAACACTGGCGTTGCGGATCACGGGCGCGCTCACCGCCTCCGGCCTCGCGCCCGGTCGGCTGGAGATCGAGATCACGGAGGCGGTGCTGATCAGGGACGATGAAGCCGCGCTCGCGATCCTGCATCAGCTCCGCGCCATCGGCGTGCGCATCGCGCTCGACGATTTCGGCACCGGCTATTCCTCCTTAAGCTATCTGAAGCGGTTTCCGTTTGATAAGATCAAGATCGACCGATGCTTCGTCAGCGACATCGAGGTCGACGGTTCCTCAACCATCGTGCAGGCGGTGGTGAATATCGCTGCGTCGCGCAACATGACCACGGCGGCCGAAGGCGTCGAAACCGAGCAGCAGCGAAAACTATTGCGCGAGCTGGGCTGCACGCAGATGCAAGGCTTCCTGTTCAGCGCACCGAAGCCGGCATCGGAGATCAGGCGATTGCTCGACATGGACCAGATGGCGGCGCGGGTTTTGGCCTAGAGTCGATCGGGCGGCTATCTTGCGCGACGGCGATGGCGTACAAATATGGGGTGCGAGCCCGACCACGAGGCAATCTGGCCATAAGGCAATGGCGAGCGAACCCATGTCCCCTCTTTCCATCCTCCTCAATGTGCTCTGGATCCTGATCGGCGGCGCGTGGATGGCGTTTGGCTGGCTTGTCGCCGCGATCATCATGGCGATCACGATCATCGGCCTGCCCTGGGCACGCGCGGCCTTCAATATCGCTGTCTATACCCTGTTGCCGTTCGGTTCGCGAGCCGCGCGCCGCGACGAAATCACCGGCGTGAGCGACGTCGGGACCGGCCCGCTCGGGCTGATCGGCAACCTGATCTGGTTCGTGCTCGCGGGCTGGTGGCTTGCGCTCGGTCACCTCGTCACGGCGATCATCTGGGCGGTCACCATCATCGGCTTGCCCTTCGCCTGGGCGCACCTCAAGCTTGCCGGCATCGCGCTGTGGCCGATCGGCAAGACGATCGTACCCGCTTGATCCGTTACGCAGCCAAGCGGCCGCGATTGTTCTGGGCAAAGATCGGGCGGATCAGCCGCCCGAAACGCTCGGCCTCTTCGTCATGCAGATAGCCGGACAGGCAGAAGGAATGGCAGCCGGCATCGATGAATTGCTGCAGCATGTCGGCGCATTAGAGGGGATTGCCGACCACGGCAATGCCGGCGCCGGGCCGGACCTTGGTGATGCCGGTCCACAGATGCGGCAACAGGAAATCGCCATGCTCGCGCGCAAGCTGCTGCACCCGTTGATTGGCCGCTGAATTGTTGTAGAGCGTCTTCATCTCCTGTTTCTGCCGTTCGGTAGCGTGACGCACCAGGCGGTCGGCCGCCTCCCACGCATCCGCTTCATTCTCGCGGCAGATCACCTGCAGTCGCATGCCGAAGCCGATCTCCTGCTCGCGGCCGTGGCTGCGCGCCAGCGCCCTGATTTCGGCGACGCTCTGCGCGATGCGCTCCGGCAGGTCGCCCCAGAACAGATGCACATCGGAATGTTTCGCCGATAATTCCCACGCCTGCCGCGAGCCGCCGCCGAGATAGAATTTCGGAAACGGCTGCTGCAGCGGCCGCGGCCAGATATGCGCGCCCGACAGCGAGTGGAACCTGCCATTGAAATGCACCGGCCCGCGCGTGGTCCACAGCGCCTTCAGGATCGAGACCTCCTCGTCCATCAGCGCGTAGCGTTCTTCCTTGGCGTAACGGATACCCTCGGCTTCGACCTCGCTCTCGTTCTGGCCCGCGATCAGGTTGATACAGATGCGCCCGCCCGACATCTGGTCGAAGGTCGAGATCATCTTGGCAAGCAGCACCGGATTGATGTGGCCGGGACGCGCCGCGATCAGCGGCTTGATCGTCGACGACCGCGCCGCCATGAAGGCGCCCGTGATCCAGGCCTCCCAGCACACCGAGCCAACCGGGATCAGCAAATATTCAAACCCCGCCGCTTCGGCGGCCTGCACCACCCGCTCGCAGAGTTCCGGCGAGCCCGCCACCTGGGCTTCCATCAGCCCATAGGCGGTGGTGTCGCCATGCGTCGGCAAATACCAGCCAAATTCGAGCGGACGCATGACGATCTCCCCAAGCAGATGGCGCTTTTCGCGCGGTTCTACCGGCAGTTTACAGCCTGCATCTCGCCAGACAATCGCTCTCAAGACCGTTGCCGATGGGGGACCAATCGGCTAAATGAACCGTCAGGCACCCGTAGCTCAGCTGGATAGAGCGTTGCCCTCCGAAGGCAAAGGTCACACGTTCGAATCGTGTCGGGTGCGCCATATTGTTGCTTTTTGACCGGTTACACCCTTTGCTTGGCTTACCGCCAACGAGGCGCCGACGGTAGTTCGGATGGGAACGCATCTAGCTGTCTATTCTGAGAAGAATCGGAGTTTTCTTCCGATAGTTACGAAGCTCCCGCTAAAGCCCGAAGGTATAAGACGAGTTTTGGGCAGCCCTCTCCGTTATTGCCTGGGTGCAGAATTCCTCTATCTTCCTGAGCAGTCAGATCGGGCAGGTGAGCTGAAACTTTGCTGGGCCCGTATCGGCTCAATCTCGCTTCCTCAAGTCAAGATGACACGCTCTGTCGACGAGATTGGAGAGTACGATCTCCAATCGCTTGAGCATCTTGATGACGTGAGAATCGGCGATCGATATGTCAAGCGCCAAAAAGAGAAAGACGGCAGGTTCGTAACTGTTGATGAGTTCTGCTCTCAATCGCTAATTGATGGCATCGCGCGTGAACCCGAGGCGCTGTCATCTACATCCCGCGCTGACTTTGAGAATCTGTGCGCAGAGCTTTTTGTTAGACGAGGATTCAAGGTCGACCTGTTTCGGCCATCGAAAGATGGCGGTATCGATTTTCTTGCGGTCCAAGACGAAAGAACTGATCCGATAATATTTGCTGTACAATGCAAGCAGCCCGATATCAGAGAAGGCAAATCGCGACACTCAGTTGGACGTCCGATCGTTCAACAGATTTATGGTGCCGCTAAGGCTTGGGATCTGTCGGGCGGAATTGTTGTGTCCGGTTCAACCTATAGCGTCGAAGCAAAGAGGTTTAGCGAAATAATGCCGACTGAGATGCAACTCTACTCCGGAGCTGACGTCTTAGAATGGATTACGCGTTACAGGTGGAACGTGGACGAGTGATGCTCGGAGAAGGACCATCCTGACCTACGGCGGCTTCGAATCGGTGTTTCCGTCCTGAGCTTGAACACACTTAGGCTGCACCAGCAATATCTTGGCCCCTCTTGCCGTCGCGAATGTTTTCCGTGCGGAGCGTGATCAAAGGGGCCGTGTCGCATGTTGTGCGGCGTAGGCACCGCAACGATGTACGAGGTCCCGGTCTCGCTCTGCCCGGCGCGCCAGTTTGTCCTTATTTTGCAACCCGGTGTGCGCGCCCCAACCGAGACCGTAGCTCGGTCTCATTCGCGTTGGTCGCTTCGAGCGACATTTCTGGCACGAATGTCCGCTCATTGTCACAAGCGGAGAAACTCGGCTTGAGCGGACGACTTCCGCTCCTCCCGATAACTCACTTCATCGAAATCCTCAGGCCGCTGAGGTTGGCGGCGAACTCCATTCCCGCTTTCGGCCCCTTCAGGATGAGCACGACGCCCTTTTCATTTCTCAAGTTGACGCCTCCTGCGCCGCCAACCAGGGCGCCGCCGGCGCCGACCGCGCTATAGGTGCCGGCAAAATCGGTCACGTCAACTATGCCGGAGGCCCAACCTTCCAGCCGGCTGACGGATGCGCCGGCGGTGACGCCGAGGCTGAGGCCGGAAACCCGGAACGGATAGTTGCGGCCGCGATATGTCAGGACGCCGGTGCCGCCGCCGGCGCCGACCAGCAGGCCCGCTTTCGCGAAATTGACCCGCACGTAGCCCGGCGCTTGCGCTTGCGATGACGTTACCGGAAATACGAAGGCGAGCAGCGCGATCACCGCAAGACGAATTGCAGATGATTCCATTGCAATGTTTCCGCGTTTTCAAGGATTCGTCGCGTCCACCTTCTTCCACGTCTGGTCCGGATCGAACAGATACGTACGCTTGGCGATGACCGCCGTGCGTTCGCCGAGATCCTTCTGATAAACGGTGCCCGCGTGGTTGACCATGAAGGTCATGACACCTGAATTGCCATACTCTGCGGGATAGGCGATCAGCCCGAAGCCGCCGATCATCTTGCCTTTAACGACATAATTCACGGCTCCACCGGGCGCGTTGGGCCCCTGCCCTTTCAGGATTCGGAAGTAGTAGCCGTGGTAGGGCGCGCTGCCCTCCGCGCCAGCCTTATAGCCTTCCGTTGCCGCCTGCGCCGCGAGCTCACCGAGGGGACTTTGGTCGCGATCGTCGCGCCAGAACAGGCCATCCTTCTTGCCGGGAGTGCTGACAATCCGTTGCGCATAGAGCCCGGCGCCGTCGCCGGTGCGATCCTTGTCCGCATACTCGTTCTCGGCATCGACAAAGGCGAGCGCGGTTTGAATGGCATCGAGCTCGTTGCGTCCGATGCGGCGATACAGGATCTCGAGGCGACCCGCGGCGGAATCAAACTCCCAGCCATCCCTGTTGTTAACCAGAGGGATCGGGAACGGGAAGTCATCCGCGCCCAGGATGAGCGTTGCCTTCTTGTTTCCTTCCGCCTTGATCGAATGCTTGGCTTCATACGCGGACACGAAGCGTTCACGCGTCTCGGCGTCGGCGACATCATCGCCTGACGCGATGATGTCCTCGGCGTCCTTGCCGAGAACCTTCAGCACGGCTCTCTTCTCGCCGGTCTTGACGGCGGCAGCCAGCGCGGCCGCGGCGCCCTCCGGCGAAGGATAGGCCTGTTGCGCGTGAGCCGATGTGATCGGGAGCGCCAGCATGATGAGGGCGGCGACAGCGGCCGCGGGGTGCGCCAACCGGAGCGACTGAACGATCGTCATGGTGTTGGCTCCGATGCTGTGGGAATCCGCGCGCCGGCGGCAAGCCAGTCGCCGTAGGTCCGGAATTTCAATCCGAGCTTGTCGTAGTAGACCCTGAGATAGCCGTCGCTACCGCGCGTGACAGCTTCCGGCATGATGCCCTGCACTTCCTGCGCCATCACACCGACATAGGACTTGTTGCTGCCGAGATAGCTGAAGCGGTAGTAGCCAAGACCGTTGGCGAGGTGGCCGAGCAGCACGACGTCATGCTTCAGCGCGATATCGGAGCGCCGTCCGCCGCCACCACGGAAGCCCCCGCCGCCTCCGCCACGGAAACCTCCACCGCCCCCGCGAATCGCGGCGCCCTGGAAACCACCGCCCCCGCGGCCGGCTAAGGCAACAGCGCCTCCCGCCCGTCCGGCAAAGCTTGCCTGGCCTCGGGCGGCCTGCAGATTGGCAGCCCTGCCGGATGACACATTTTTGAAGGCCGTGTCGCGGCCGCCGCCGCCACGCGCCGCATTGCGACCGCGGTCAGCAGCCCCCGCACGACCGCCCCCTGCTTTGGCGCGATCGGCCGCGGCTGAGCGATTGGCGCGATCTCCGCCGGGACGATCACGAGAGGCGACGCCCTCGCGGCCGCGATCACCAGCGCGATCTCCGACGCGATCACCGCCGCCGGGTCGATCCTGTCCGGGACGCAGCACCTGCTCGCCGCCGCGGCCGCGGAAATCCATCCGGTTGGCACTTCCCGCCTTCAGGTTGTTGTTGCCGAAACGCTGCTGAACATTGGCGTTGTTGTATCGGACGCCTTGCCGATGCGCCGGGTTGTGCTGCCAATTGTTTCCGACGTTGGTGACCCTGTTGTAGTGGTTGACGTAGAGGTTGCGGTTGCCCCAATTGAAGCCGCCGCCCCAATAATTACCCCAGCGGCCGATCGCCCAGGCAGTACCGAAGGCAAGGCCCGCCGCGATCACGCCCGCGCCAATATAAGATGGGTAGCCGAAGTAATAGGGCGGATAGTCCGCATATGGCCACGTGCCGTAGACGGTGGCCGGATCGTAATAGGGAACGTACATCGTATTTGGGGCAGCCGAATCGATGACGATCACCTGCTTGTTGTCCTGGGTCTGCACGCTGACCTTCTGCTGCTTGGTCGTCACCAGCTTGTTGTTGGCCTGGGCCTTGGCGCGGAGCCGCTGGATCGCGTCCATCACATCTGGCTGCTGCGCGAGCACGGCATCGCCGAGATTCTTGGTCCAGTCGATCTTGTCGCTCATCATCGAAAGAACCGCTGCGGTGCTGACCAATGCCTTCACGCTGTCGTCCCAGGACTGTTTGTCGACCTCGTTCTTCAGTGCATCGCCCTTCAGGTTCTTGTGCGAAGTCACCCAACGGTCGGCCTGCACGATCTCCAGCGGATAGGTCGACGCCGCGAGCACGTTCGCCAGGAGGTCGTCGGGATAGAGTGCAATCGGCGCGACCAGCGCCTCGAGCTGTTCAGGCTTCAACAATTGTTCGCTCGGCGCAGCCTGTGACGCCCCCTGCGGCTGACCGCCCTGATCGGGCGGAGAACTGGTCGCCTGCGCAAAGGCTGCGACGGGAGCCAACAGAAACAGTGCGAGCGCGAGCAAGATCCTGCCGCAACGAGACATCACAACCTCCATGAGCCTCACATGCCGCAAGCATCAGTCCACGGCATGCGCGTCTCTTGATCGAGATCAAAGAAACCAAGCGCCGTTCATCTGGATAGCGGCATTGCTGCGACGCGACATGTTCGCGCGGATACCTGGATCGGGACCAACTCCCGCGGCGAAGACAGGTCGTGCCGAAGGTTAGCGAGCAAGTGGCAGTTTGATGCGGAACAGCGCCCCGCTGCCGCTCCGGTTTTCCACGGTGATCTGGCCGTGGTGCGCTTCCACGATCGTGCGGGCGATCGCGAGTCCCATTCCCATGCCGTGCGTCTTGGTGGTGAAGAACGGCTCAAAGACATCCTTCAGATGATCGTCGGCGACGCCCGGGCCGGTATCACCGACCAGGATCTCGGCCTGTTCATTCGAGATGCCCATCGCGACGATCACCTCCCGCTTCTCGCTTTGCGATTCCGATATAACGTCGATCGCGTTCATGATGAGATTGAGGACAACCTGCTGAAGTTGGATGGAATCTCCCTTGACGCGCAGCGTCATTGGCGCCGGAACATATTTCAGCATCACATCGCGGCCTTCCGCCGAAGCCGAAATGACGCCGACGGCTTCCCTTACGGTCTCGTTGAGATCAATCTCGCTAACTTCAATTGGCGCCCTTTTCAGCATGTTGCGAAGACGGCGGATCACTTCGCTCGCCCGCTGATCATCACGCCTGATGTCGGCCAGGATTTCTCGTATTTCGTCGAGATCTGGCGAGATCGATTTCAGCATCAGCTCCGCCGTTTCGGTATTGGTGAGAATGGAGCCGAGCGGCTGGTTCAGCTCATGTGCGAGCGAGGTCGCCATCTCTCCGGCAGCCGAATAGCGGTTGACCCGCGCAAGCTCCGCCAGCCGTTGCCGCGCTTCGACCTCAGCGAGACGACGGCGACGACGTTCATGGAGCAATCCACTGATCAGGCCAGCCTGCACCAGAATCACGCTCGCGATGAGCGCGACCTGCCATCGATATCTTTCCCAGAATGTCGGCTCGCGAAACAGGATTTCGCTTCCCGCGGGCAGGTTGCTCTCGCTGATGCCCCAGCGTTGCAGCTCGCGCCAGTCGTATTTCGGAGCTGCAAATCCAATCGGCTCGATCTTGATGTCGGCCGGCTTCTCGCCACCGAGAATCCGGATCACGGCATTGACGGTTTTCTCGCTCGATGCGCTGATGGAATGCATCGGGCCGCCGACCGTGTCCTGGCCGAAAAAGGCTTCCTGGAAGGAAAAGATAGGGGCATTCGCGACTGCATGAAGACTGCGCAATGCGAGATCGCCTTCATGGGCAACACCTGCCGCGTCGACCGACATCAAGCCCCAGAACAGGACGGTGTGTGGCGGAAGTGTCGCCGCCCGCTGCAGGATTTCCTGGAATGACAGGTCCGCGTACCACACGAATGCGATCCGGCTTTCGAACGGCTTCGCTTCCCTTTTTGCTTCCTCGAGCCAGAACTTCTCCAGGGGCGAGGCGCCGATCAGAACGGCAATCGTCTGCGTCTCCGGCAGGACCTTAAGAATGCTGGCGAAAAAGGTTGAGAAATCATTGTGCACCGAAATGACCGTGTCGTTGTCTGTGAGTCCGGCGCGGTTCACCAATCGCTGTTCGACCGCCGTCAGGACCATGGGCGTCCCTGGGAAGAGCTCCGCGCGGTATTTCTGGACGAACCCGGCCGCAGGTGCCCCGATGCTGATCACAATGTCGGGCGCCGCACCCTGATAGAGCGCGCGCAGATAATCGACGAAGGGCGCTTCCGAGCCCGAATTGTTGAATCGCGCCGCCAGTAGCGTCTGTTCCTGGAGGTTCAGCGGCCACGGCGATTGGCGCTCGAGCTCCGCCCGGATGGCCCGGGCAAATTCGCTCCATGGTCGGAAGTCTCGCCCGAACGAATGGAGCAGCAGCACGCGTTTCGGTTCGCCGCGTGCGGCGGCGCTCGCCGGCCCAGGCAGGATGGCAAGCCACGCCAGCAGACAGACGCACAGGCACAGGGCAACAACTGCCCGGCCCGTGCTGACCGCATCAACGATGATGCGTCTGCTCATCTTTCTCCCCGGCAACTTCACCGTTTGGACGGCTGCACTCTATCCCAACTTTAGCGCCAAAATTGCACCGCAGCCTACGGTCTCAACGGTCCGGCCTATAGCTGGCAGCGATGGTACGTGACCTCCATGCCTTCGACGCCGGGAAACAGCCGCGTGACGCTGTTGTCATCGACCACTTTCAGGAAGAATTGCACGTTTGAGAGCATGATGCCATTGGCGCAGCTCACGACGATGTTGATGTTCTGGCCGTCGTCCTTCCTGGACTTGATCGAACAGTTCTCGAACTTGCCTCTCAGGCGATCAGGCTCGGCGATGAAGCCACCGCCATAGACGCCGGGAAATCTGGTGAAGGTGACCTGCCTTGCCCTGCCCTTGCGCGTGAATACCTTGTTGCATTGGTCGGCGCTCGTGACCCATGCGCCTGTGAGATCGAACGCGGTCGCCCTTTCTGACAGTCCCAAGACGGAAGCGGCCAATGTTGCAGCAAACAATGCAGACCTGCGAAGTCCTCTCATCTCATGCCCCCTTCCAGAACCCCTCAGGCGCTTTCCGTCCTCACCACGCATCAATGGCCGGTGAACACCAGGGTCTTGATCGGCAACAGCAGCGCCTGGATGCGCAGCAGCAATGCGTGCACCAGTCCCACGCCGTCGACCACGTGCAGCGCGATGCGGCGGCCCGCGCTGGTTTCCTTGTTGGAAATTTCCTCATGATTGCTGGTGTAGGCGTTGACGATGCAACTGCTGCCCGGCGTGACCCCTTCGAGACCTCCCTTAAAGAGCGGCTCCATGAACACCAGGACGGTCCCCGGCCGGAGGATGTTTTGCGCTTCGAGCAGTTGCTCGCCACCTCGGAACTGGCCGGCGGCAATGTAATCCTGGACCGTCGTGACCACCATCGGGATGATGACCCACGGTCTTGAGATGCAGGTCGCTTCCGCCACCATGCCTTCCCTCATCACCTGCGCCTCGATCTGGCCGAACCCGGCCTGCAAGACCCGCCGCCCCGCCCCCTCCGGGATAAGGATCCCGGCCGGCCGCATCAGCGGATTGACGACGTCACCGACGCGAAGAAGGAACTGCTCCACACGTCCATCGACGCCGGCGCGAACGAAAGTCTTGTCCAGATCCACCTGGGCCTGCGCCAAGCTGGCTTCGGCGCTTGCCTTCTCCGCCGGCAGCAGTGTTGAGAGCCGAAGGGTCGCAGACTGCTTGGTAGCCACTGCGGCATCAATCCCGGCTTGCCGCTGATCGACCAGGACTTGAAGTTTTTCAATATCGCGCTGCGGCACGATGCCGGGATTGCGGCGCTGCAGATCGCTCTTGGTATCCAATTCGTCCTTCGCTTGCTGATGCGCGCTCCTGGCTTCCTGTGTCTGCGCCTCGGCCTTGACGACGTCGGCCTCCGCCGCCACCAGCGCAGCATCGACCTCGGCGACTTTGCGCTTGGCTGTCTCAACGGCCGCTTCCTGCTTCGAATTGTCCAGCCTGAAGATCACATCGCCTTTCTTCACCGAGGCACTGAAGCCGAAATTGACTTCCGCGACGCGTCCGGAGGTTTCCGGGAGGATAGGGATCGTCCGGAAGAATAGCGTGGCGCTGTCGGTGGCAGGGTGGAAATAGAAGATCATGGTGATCAGCGCTATCGTGAGCATCAGGCAGCCGGTGATGCCCCACCTCAGCTCGAACCAGACCGAGAAGAACGTGATCTCCTTGCCGAAGCGCTTGCCCTGGACATAGCGGCGATAGAGATAGTCTGGAAGGATCGTCACGAGGGAGCAGATCAGGAGCTCAAGCATTGCTGGGCTCCCTTGCCTTCGTCTCCGATGAGGCGGCCGGAACTGCGGGATCCGGTTTGGTTTCAGGCTTTGCCGCGCCGCCTTCATCCGCTGCGGCACTCGCCATCTTCTCCACCGAGCCGGCAATGCTGCGCAGCGGCGTGCTGAAGTCGGGAAGATCGATCATGGCGAGCAACAGCGCCGCGACCCAGAACAGGTGGATGTGCGTGAAAAGCGCCAGTAAGCCGAGGACCGCGACGATCTCGAACTGCAGCTTTTGCGATTTGTGCGCCATCCGCTCGGGCAGGCTGTGCAGGCGCCAGTAGAGCGTGCCGACCCAGAGCACGACGGCGACCAGGAAGATCCCCATGACAACCATCAGCACGTCGACCTCGTTCGGCGGGGTGATGAAAAAAGGCAGATGGTGGGGCGCCATTGGATGAAGCTGCTCGCTCAACTGTTTCTCCGGGTCAGGAATTGGGTTTGACCCTTCAATCTGGATACCGCCGCCCGGGAGGTCGCTTGATCTGGATCAAAGGTGCGCCCCTACCCGGCCCTAGCCTTTCGCGAACGACCATTGGAAACGGCCACTCAGGAGATGTCAGCCATGCCCGCGAACATTGATGACCTGATCCCCAGCGCCAGCCAGATCCAGAAGGAGGCCGCCCTCCGCGAGGCGGAAAAGGCGGATGAGTATGTCCGCCGCGCGGCCGCCGCCGAGGCCGAGAAGAAAGCACTGATCGAGCGGCTCAGCCGGCCCTCGGGCAAGTCCGAGGAGGAAAAGGTCCAATTGGCATCGACCATCATCCAACGCGCCGTGCGGAATGGATTGACCGAGGTCCTGGTGTATCGGTTCCCGAATTCGCTGTGCACCGACAAGGGCCGCGCCATCAACCAGATGGAAGCGGGCTGGGAAGCCACGCTGACCGGGATTCCCAAGGAGATCTACCAGCTTTGGACCGACTACCTGAAGCCGCGCGGCTACCGCATCCGCTATCAGGTCATCGACTTTCCCGGCGGGGTGCCCGGCGACATCGGCGTTACCATTGCCTGGGGCGATTGAACGGCCGGTTCGAGACGATCTGAAGCAGTGGAAAGCCTAGACATGGCAGATGCGCCCGCCGCACGGATGAAGCGAAAGATCTATGAGAAGGAACTGGAGAAGCTCCAAGTCGAGCTATGCCATCTCCAGGAATGGGTGAAAGCGACCCAGGCGCGGGTCATCATCCTGTTCGAAGGCAGGGATGCGGCGGGCAAGGGAGGCACGATCAAGGCGATCACGGAAAAGGTCAGCCCGCGCGTGTTTCGTGTCGTCGCGCTCCCTGCGCCTTCGGATCGCGAAAAGACGCAGATGTTCATCCAGCGCTACATGCAGCATTTCCCCGCCGCGGGCGAGATCGTCATCTTCGACCGGAGCTGGTACAATCGGGCCGGGGTCGAATATGTGATGGGCTTCTGCACCCCCGCCGAGCACAAGCGCTTCCTTGAGCTGTGCCCCACTGTGGAGCACTACGTCGTTGAGGCCGGCATCGTCCTGATCAAGCTGTGGCTCGAAGTGGGGATGGAGGAACAGGAGCGACGATTCAGGGCCAGGATCAACGATCCGCTGCGACAATGGAAGCTGAGCCCGATGGATACGGAATCCTATCGACGCTGGTACGCCTACTCGCGGGCACGCGACCTGATGTTCAAGGCCACCAACTCGAAACATGCGCCATGGCACATCATCCGCTCCGACGACAAACGCCGGGCGCGGTTGAACTGTATCTCGCAGGTCCTGGACTTGATCCCGTACAAGCGCGTTCGCCGCAACAAGGTCAAGCTGCCAAAGCGCTCCACCAAGGGGCGCTACAACGACCAGACCGCACTGCGCGGGGTGACGTTTGTTGACGAGCGATACTGACGGTTGCGGCGAAGTCTCAAGTTCCTGGATTCTCCGATCGGCTATCCGGGACTCGCGACGCCAGCTTGATCTATGTCAAGGGAGCGACGCCGCGCACAAATAGCATTAGTAATGGCCGCCCATTCCGGCCAAGCAGGGATAGGTTCGAGGATCATCTCACCATCCGTCGCGATTCGCCAACGGCGGCACAGCAATCATTCGGTCTTCGAATCTTGCCCGCAACGAGAGGAGAGCGCAATGACACGGCTGCCAGTGATTGTCGCAGCAGTTCTAGCGATTGCTGCATCTGCCCCACTTGTCTGCACGACAACAAGCCCCGCATCAGCCCAAGGATGGCACGGCAGGGACGGCGATGTGGGCAGCGATTTGAGAGACCTTCTGAGAGACCGGATTCAAACGCGCGAAGACTTGCGGGATCTCATTATCGACCTTCTGCGAGATCGACAGGAGATGCGGGGCCGCCTGCGCGAGCGGATGGGCCAGTGGCGTGATCGCGAGGAGGATGAGGACGATGGAGGCTGGCACGGCGGTCTACGGGGGCGGCTCGCCGAGAGGTTGGCCGAACGACGCGGTGGAGGTGAGGGAGGAGGGTGCTATTTCCTTACCCGCAGCTTGAGCGATGAGGACCGCGACTTTATCCTTATCATTCGTAGGCGCGTGTGCCGCGACTGAGCATCTCAGGGGTGAGCCGGAGCGGATCACGACCAGGATCGTTCCGCTCCGGCGTCTCAACTCGCTCACAATGAGGAGACGCACGATGAATAAAGCCTTTGCCCTCACCGTCACGCTTTTGCTTATCTCTCCGCCCGCCTTCAGTCAGAACGCTCCCAGCTCAGATCAGCGAGACTCATCACACTCCCGAATGGATCGTGATCTGGACGATGTTCTGCGAGCGATCGGCGAATCTGGTCGCGGGGGAGCGCGCCGAGGCGGCGCCTCGTTCTTCCTGCGGAATGGCGACTCGATAGTGGCAGTGCGCTGCGATCCACAAGACTCCATGAAGGCATGCGTTGACACCACTCTGACGCTCCTTGAGCGGGCGCGCTCCATGCAGCCAGGAGGAGGAGCGCAGAGTGGCGCTCCGGGAGCGCAGCCCCAACCTCGCTGACAACTCTGAAAGCCGGAATGTCCGCTTCCATCTACCGTCCAGACTGGCAGGAGGACGCTCCTTGGGCGGATTGACTCTCGCGCATTGCACAAGAGCTCCTCGCCCCCCCGAGAAGCGGACCAGGGCAACGCAGCCCTGGCCGCCCCGCGATTATTTCAATCGTATGGTGACGCCACCGACGGCTGCTGACACTTCGGCGCCAATCCTCGGACCGCTGAGCTGCAAGATCACGCCATTGGCATTCTGCAACTGAACGCCTCCGGCGCCGGCGGCAACGGCGCCACCGGCGCCGACCACGGCGTAGCTGCCTTCGATGGACTCAGGCCCCCGCAAATTCAGCGCACGCCCAACAAACTTGGTGGTCGAGGCTCCGATCGTAAAGCCAACGCTCATGCCGGAAACAGTGAATGGATAACGTTTGCCGCGGAGTATCAGCACGCCCTCGCCGCCGCCGACGCCGATGACAAAGCCGCCTTTGGTGAAGACGACTGCAACCTGGCCGGTCTCCGCCCGCGACGGCGTACTCAGTCCTGCCAAGGCCAGCATTGCCATCAGCGCGATCACCCCAACTTGTCTCATGATTTACCTCCAAGAGCGATTTAGAGAAATTTTTCCAACACTACTTCTCGCGTCAGACGCGCTCGACGGCTGATCTCTCCGATCGTCGTGAACGCCGACGTTTGATCGTGCTGGCTCCCTCCGCTGCCCCTTTGATCCAAGTCAATGCCGCGTAACTCGTGGCGAGGTCCTCAGGCGATCGATCATCCGACGGCGTTGCTCTCGCCAAGCACGCTGTCGAGCGTCCGCATCCAGTTGCGGCTATCGGTCTTTTCCGCCAGCCCATCTGCCTGCAACAGGTCGCGCAGTTGGCCATGAGCGCCGACGATGCAGAACGTCACTTCACGATCTGCCAGTTCGTCATGCAGATCATGCAACATGCGCGCCCCGGCCAGATCGATGAAGGGCGATGCCGAGAGATCGCAGACCACCAGCTTGATATCCGACGATTTTCGGAGCGCAGCCAGGACGGCGTCGAGGATCGTCTCGGCGTTGACGTAGAGCAGCGATGCTTCAGGACGGAATGCGATGACGCCAGCCAGCGGCTCCACCCCATGATGCCTGGCGCTGTCCGAATAGCGGCCGGTTCCAGGGAGCCGTCCGAGAAACGCCACATTCGGCTGCGACGCGCGGACGAGCAGCAGGAAGATGGATGCGAGTGCCGCAAGCAGCACGCCTTGCAGGATTCCAAGCAGCAGCACCGAGGCGAGCGCGATCGCCGCAGCATAGAAATCGATCCGGCTGATTTTCCACATGCGCAGTAGCGCCGGGATATCGACCAGCCTGTATACGGCGGCAAGAACGATGGCAGCGAGCACCGCCTTGGGAAGATTTGTCAGCAGTCCCGTGAAGAACAGCAGACACAGCGCGAGCGTGACCGAGCAGAGCACCAGCGCCAAAGGCGTACGGGCCCCAGCCGCGTCGTTCACCGCAGATTGCGACAGGCCGCCGGCAACCGGATAGCCGTGGCCGAACGCCGCCGCGAGGTTGGCCGCACCCAGTCCCAGAAACTCCTGCCGGACATCGAGGCCGTAGCCATGCTTGGCCGCGAAGCTCCGCGCTGCGGAAACCCCCTCGACATAGGCGAGCAACAGACAGCCGGCCGCGATCGGAAACAACTCTTCAGGCTCCGACAGTCCGAATGACGGCACTGCAAACGCCGGCAGCCCTTGCGGGATCGCCCCGGTGATCGGCACTCCGAGCGCCGGCAGGCCAAATATCGATGCGACCAGAATCGACAGTGCGACGACGGCGAGTCCAACCGGCTTGCCCGGCAGGACGCGTTCGCCGATCAACAACAGCAGCAGCGCAGCAAGACCGATCGTCAGAACGAGCAAGTGGACGTCGCCGAGCTGCCCGGCGAGCCGAACAGCCCGGTCAAAGAAGTTGTGGCCACCGCCGGCGACACCGAACAGGCTGGGTAGCTGGGTCATCATGATCGTCAGCCCGGCGCCCGCCTTGAATCCCACCAGGATGCTGTCGCTGATCAGGCGTACCAGAAGGCTCAGCTTGAACAGCCAGGCGATCAGGCAGAGCAACGCCACCGCGCAGGCCACCAGGCTCGCGATGCCGGCGTATCGCGCCGGATCGCCCGCGGCCAAAGCCCCGACCGAGCCGGCGATCATGAGCGAGATCGCGGATGTCGGACCAATCGCTAGCTGACGCGAGGAGCCGAGGAGCGCATAGCCGACGCCGCCAAGCAGATAGCCGTAGATTCCGACATGCGGTGGCAGTCCGGCGAGCGCCGCATAAGCGAGCGAAACCGGTATCGCGTAGGCGGCGAGCGTAATTCCCGCGACGGCGTCCGAAGGCAGAAAGGAAAGCCGATAATTTGTAAGCCACTCCACCGGCGGAAAGAGCCGCGTCCATCCCGGTTGCTGAGATGACGATGACTTCATGTGAATTGGCTCGTCACGAGGCGCTATAGCGGTCGCCGAAATGCTCCGATGAACGGCGGCCTGCGGCCAAGCGGGATTGATCTGGATCAAGCGTCGCTTCGGATTCGATCCGTCAACTCGTCTCGTAACAACGGAGCTCTGATATGGGTCAGGCTTGCTCACGATTCCTGATAATGCTGTTCGTTGTTCTCAGCCAGATCGCGCCGGCGCGCCCTGACGATCAGAACGCTGTCGTGCACATTCAGGAGGAAGTCTGGGCGCTGCCGCTCGTCTTGCCGACCATCGCCTATGTGGTCCGTCCGGTCGGCGGCGGCCCTTTCCCGCTCGCCATCATGAATCACGGCGTGTCACTTGACCCGGTGCAGCGCAGCTTCTTTCCGCTGGTCGAATTCCGCGACGCCGCCATGTGGTTCGCGCGACGCGGCTACCTCGTGGTGGCACCGGTCGGGTCGGGCTACGGCGCCTCGGCCATCGACATACCCGAGCGCGGGCTCTACGGACCGTTCTTCTCCAAGATCGGCAGTTGCACCAATCCGAACTTCCGCGACGCCGGCATGGCTGTTGCGCAGCTCGACCTCTGGATCATCGACTATATGGCTGCCGAGAAGAAGATCGTGCCGAAGGACGTCATCGTGATCGGCCAATCGGCCGGCGGCTGGGCGTCGATCGCACTTTCAAGCGTGAACCCGCCGCAGGTGAAAGCCATCATCACCTTTGCTGCCGGACGCGGCGGCCGCGTCGATGGCAAGCCGAACAACAATTGCGCCCCGGACAGACTGGTCGAGGCTATCAGTGAATTCGGTCGCACCTCGCGGGTGCCGATGCTCTGGATCTACATTGCGAACGACACGTTCTTCGGCCCGACGCTGTCGAAACGGATGCACGAGGCGTTCACCGCCGCAGGCGGCAACGCCGAATACCACCTTCTTCCGCCGTTCGGCGACGATGGACATTTCCTGGTCGGCTCAGCCGACTCCATTCCGATCTGGGCGCCGCCCGTCGGCGCGTTCCTGGACGGGCACAAGTAGCGACGGTGATCGGCGCTGAGGAGCACAGCCATGACGATGCAGCCTCCCGAACCGTTTTCGATCCTGTTCGCCGCCCTGATATTATCAGCGATGATCGCGGCCGGGCCGGCGAATGGACAAAAGGTGCCGACTGGTGCGCAAGCCGGGGAGCCCGAAATCGCGCTTCGCGGCCAACGTGAAGCGCGCGACATCAGGTTCGGCGACTGGGAGAAGGTCTGCTTCAAGCCTGGCGGCGCCAAGATGGTCTGTCGCACCACCATCAGCGGCAGTTTCAATACCGGCCAGACCGCGGTTCGCGTCTATCTGACCGAGCGCGAGGACAATAGCGGCGCGCGGCTACAGCTTTTCCTGCCGGTCGGCCTCTATCTGCCAGCCGGCGCCACGCTCACCGTCGATCAGGGTACGACCTATCGACTTCCGTTCACGTGGTGTCTCACCAATACCTGCATTGCGGGTGACCTCGCCGACCTAAACCTGCTGCACGACATGGACTCCGGCAAGAAACTCCTTCTGCAAGTGGTCGACACGAACTTGCTTTCGGTGAGGACGCTACTCCCGCTCGATCAATTTGCGACCGTGCGCAGAGGCGCACCGGCACGCGTTTTCGAACAGGATATTGATGAGTGAATATCGGCAAGCTCCGCTAGGCGATAGCGGCTGCCATTTTTTCGATCGGCTCGATCAGCGATTTTGCCGAGAACGGCTTGGTCAGGTAAGCGACACATCCCGACTCCGTCGCCGCCGTGCGGTTCGCGTGGCTATCATTGCCAGTGATATAGATGACCGGCAGGGTGATGCCCTTGTCCAGGAGCCGGCGACGCAGATCGATGCCGGATTGGCCATTCAGATTGATATCCAGGATGATGCAGAAGGCGCGGCCGAAATCGCCGTGGCCAAGCAGCGCGCTGGCGGAATCGAACAGCGTCGTGTCAAAACCGTGCTGCCCCAGCAGACGCTTAAGGCTCCTGAGCATGGATCGGTCGTCATCTACGACAAGAACAGATCTTCGATTCGACAAGGTGCTGGCTTCAGCTTTTCGAGGATGTTTTCGGCTATCTTCTGCAGAAGGCGACCTGACCGCGAGCCGAGAAACCATGCTGATTTCACACGCGCCTGATACGCGCTGTCATTAAGATGTGATATTGTCCGTTCGTACAGGTTGTCCTAAGGGAACCCGACAGGGTCTGCGCATTTTTCCTGCAAGATTGCGATACTTCGATTTCGAACGCTAACGGGCTGCATCGTCGCTTGAATCGAGCACGCCGAGCCGTTCCGCGATCGACACCAATTCGGCGAGCGAGTGCACTTGCATCTTTTCCATCACTTGGTGGCGATGTGCTTTCACCGTGCGCTCGGTTGTTCCCAATTGATGCGCGATCTGCTTGTTGATCTTGCCGCGCACGATCAACTCGAACACCTGTCGCTCGCGCGGGGTCAATCTCGCAAGCAGCGAGCGATGGGAATCGAGCCTGATGCGCTGGCTGCGCGTTGCCTCGTGACGGGCAATCGCGCGCTCGATTGCATCGATCAACTGTGCCGAAGACACTGGTTTGGTCAGGAAATCCTCAGCGCCGGCCTTGATTGCCCGCACGGTCGTCGCAGTGTCGGCGTACCCGGTGAGGAACACGATCGGCAGCGTCGAACCGAGTTCGCTGAGACGATCCTGCAGTTCGGGACCGCTCAGGCCTGGTATCCGCACATCGAGCAGGATGCATCCCAGCCGCTCATTGTCCGACAGACGATCCAGTAGCTGCTGAGCGGACGGATAGGTTGCGACCTCATAACCGGCGAGCTTCAGCCGCCGCTCAATGGCCGTCCGAAACGACGCATCGTCATCAACCACGTGAACGAGGCCAGGCAATTTTCCCTCCGAGGAGGCATGGAGCCGCACCGTGACCGGCAATCTCGCCGCCAGTCCGACACCATTGCCTACTTGTCCCATAGTACAATGGTCCGTGGGACAATGATTAGGAATGCTGCCTTCGTCGCAGATCAACCTTGGCGAGACCGGACCCGATACCGAATTCTTGCAGCGCAATAGTTCTAAAGACTGATAGAATTCGTGACGTTCAGGTGAGGAGTTGGGCCATGTTTTCCTATGTTAACATCGATCCGGCAGCGTCCCTACCTAATATGCTCGGCGCGTTCGGCATGGCGAGCGCTTCCAACCCGATGATGACCCTCAACGAATTTACGTACAAGAAAGGGACAGAGATCTACGGCGAGAAAGAGCCTGCCGATTACGTCTACCAGGTCAAGTCTGGCGCGGTGCGAAGCTACAAGCTGCTTTCAGACGGCCGCCGCCAGATTGGCTCGTTTCACCTGGTCGGCGATATCTTCGGGCTGGAGAACGGCAGCGAGCATCGCTTCACGGCCGAAGCGATCGTCGACACCGCGGTGCGCCTGGTGAAGCGTCGCAGCCTTGAACTCGTTGCCGAGAGCGACGCCATGGTCGCCCGCAACCTGCTGAACATGACCACGAACAACCTGCAGCATGCCGAGGATCACATGCTGCTGCTCGGCCGCAAGACGTCGCTTGAGCGGGTTGTCGCTTTCCTGCTCGAAATGGACAAGCGCCTGACCGCGGCCGGCGTCTTGGCGCTGCCGATGTGCCGCCGCGACATCGCTGATTATCTCGGCCTGACGCTGGAGACGGTCTCTCGCGCATTGTCACGGCTGCACGAGCTCGGTATCCTCGGATTCATCGGCAACAACCAGCGTCAGATCGTGCTCCTGGACCGGCCCCAGTTGGCTGGTCTCGATTTGCAGAACTGAACGGCCCTCCCGGTGTCGTCGCTCCGCAATACGGGCGATGGCGACCACAGCGACGGTCACCAGCGCGCGGATCATGATGTTGGATCCGCTGATGGTTGCGACGACCAGGAATTGAAGGGCCATCAGCCACCTCCCGGCCCGCAAGCAAATCAGCTCTTGGGAGTAAACACGCCGGCTGCGGCTTTCATGGCCGATTCGCCCATGCTCCTCCCCTGTTCCATCAGCGCTCGCATCTGGTCCTGGAAGAACTCGGACTGAATTCTGACTACATCAGGCACGTCCTTGGCCTGGATCAGCCGGTCGCAGAGGTCGAAGGTCGCCGAAGTCTGCCGCCGCATATGATCGCAGAACTGCTTGGCCTGCCCGGCAATCGGAAGCTGCGAGGAGCTCAAGCCCTTCTCAAGCATGTCAAAATAGTCCGAATTAGCCTTGCGAACACGGCCGAGATTTTCGGTGAGCATCGCCCGGACGTTGTCCGCTGCCACTTGGGGGTCCGACATTGCATCCTCCTCTCTTGATGAAATCTACTAAAGGTTTCGTCTATTTCGCGAGGCCGCCGAACCAGCCGTCACAGAACGCCGCCAATTCGCGATTCATGCCCAGTGTCGGGCATGAGGACGAGCCGACAGCCCCTCATAGCCTCCGCCATTGTCTTGAAGTCGGCAAGCGAAATCCCGTCGTCCCGCTTACCCAAAAGCGCAAGATGCGGATGCCGGATCTCCGGTATCCGTCACTGCAGCGAATACTCTTGATACAGATCAAAGCGACGCGGTGAGCGGGGACCAGCATCGCACCGGTACTGCCCCGATCAATCGCGTGCCGGCCGGAGTGCCAATCATGAAGGCTATTTCCGTCGAAGAAGCCGTTGCGAAGATCCCGGCCGGCGCGAGCATCATGGTCGGCGGCTTCATGGGCGTCGGGACGCCGGAGCGCCTGCTCGACGAAGTCGTACGCCAGCACAAGACGGGCCTTGCCTTGATCTCCAATGACGCGGCGATACCCGGAAAGGGCATCGGCAAACTGTTCGATGCCGGCCTGGTCTCAAGCCTGACCGCAAGCCACATCGGCCTCAATCCCAAAGCGCAGCAGCAGATGCTGGCCAACCAGATTGCCGTCGACCTGATTCCGCAGGGGACATTGGTGGAGCGCATCCGCGCCGGAGGCTGCGGCCTCGGCGGCGTGCTCACGCCGACCGGCGTCGGAACGACGGTTGCCGAAGGAAAACGCCAGATTGAGATCGACGGAAAAGCGTTCCTGCTCGAGACCGCATTGCGAGCCCAATTCGCGCTGGTCCACGCCTTCCTCGCCGATTACCTCGGCAACCTTTCTTATGCGCTGACCGCGCGCAACTTCAATCCCGTCATGGCGATGGCCGCCGATACCGTGATCGTGACTGCCGAGCACATCGTTCCGGTCGGCGTCATCGCGCCCGACCATGTGGTCACACCGGCGCCGCTTGTCGACTATCTCATAGCGAACGAGTGAACCATGGATGCACAAGAGATCATCGGCCGCCGCGTGGCACGCGAGCTTCGCACTGGCCATCTGGTGAACCTCGGGATCGGCATTCCAACGCTGGTGGCCAACTACGTGCCATCAGACATCAAGGTGTTCTTCCAGTCCGAGAACGGACTGATCGGCACCGGCCCGATCCCGGAGCAAGGGTTGGCCCATCCCCTTCTGACCAATGCAGGTGGACGACCGATCAGCGCGCTTCCGGGGGCCTGCACCTTCGACAGTGCGATGTCGTTCGGATTGATCCGCGGCGGCCATGTCGACGTGACCGTGCTCGGCGGCCTTCAGGTCGACGCGGAAGGGCACCTCGCCAACTGGATGATCCCAGGCAAGATGGTGCCAGGCATGGGTGGCGCGATGGACCTCGTCACCGGCGCCAAACGCGTCATCGTGGCGATGCAGCATGCCGCGAAGGGAAAATCGAAGATCGTCAGACAATGCACCCTGCCCCTGACGTCGTCGCGAACGGTCGACCTCGTCGTCACCGACATCGCCGTGATCTGCTTTCCGGACGGCAAGGCGACGTTGATGGAGACCGCTCCCGGCGTCACGGTCGCCGAGGTCATGGCGGTGACAGAAGCCGAACTCGTCATTCCCGACACAGTTTCGGAAATGACGATCTGACGGGGTAACGAACATGCGGGTATTCAGCGCTGAACGGTCCCAGCCGCTACGGCAGCCGGGTTCACTTAATCGATGATGTGATAACCACCATCGATATACATGACGGTGCCGGTAATGAGTTTTGCACCGTCAAGCGCCAGGAATGCCGTCGCGTTGCCAACGTCATCGATGCTGACGAGGCTGCGGGTCGGCGCCTTCGACTGCGCCTTGTCCATCAGCGCGTCGAAATCAGGAATACCCGAGGCGGCGCGCGTGGCGAGCGGACCAGGTGAAATCGCGTGAACCCGGATACCCTTCGGCCCCAACTCCGCCGCGATGTAACGCACGGCGGCCTCAAGCGCTGCCTTCGCGACGCCCATGACATTGTAGTTCTCGACCACCATCTGGCTGCCGTAGTAAGTCATGGTGAACAGCGTTCCGCCGTTCTTCATCAACGGTTCAGCCAGGTGAGCCATGCGCATGAACGACCAGCATGAGACCTCCATCGTCTTCAAGAAGCCATCCCGTCCGACATCCACGACGCGACCGTGCAGCGCTTCCTTTGGCGAGAACGCGATCGAGTGCAGCACGAAATCAAGCCGGCCCCAATCCTTCTCGATGCGCTCGAACACCTGCTCCATCTGGCCTTCGCTGTTGACATCGAGCGGCATGAAGATCGGCGCTTCCAGCGCCTGCGCCAGCGGCTCGACATGCTTTTTCGCCCGGTCGTTCAGGTAGGTGACGGCCAGATCGGCGCCGAGCGCACGAAACGCCTTGGCGCAGCCCCATGCGATCGATTGATCGTTGGCAATGCCGACAATCAGGCCCTTCCTTCCCTTGAGGGCCACCTTGGTTTCCGGAAGCACGGGAATATTCATGACACCCTCTGACGGTTCGCGTTGGGCGATTGATTGTTCAACAGAACCGACAGGGTGTGCTGCGCGATCATCAGTTCCTCATCCGTCGGTATGACGTACACCGGAATGCGGCTGTCGGACCGCGATATCAGCCGCGCGTGGCCGGCATTCGCGGCCGGATCGAACGCAATGCCAAGCCAGGCCAACTGCTCGACGATGCGTGAGCGAATTCCTGCCGAGTTCTCGCCGATGCCTGCCGTAAAGACGAACGCGTCCAGACCCTGCAGCGCCGCCGCCAGCATGCCGACGTTGAGGCATGTCCGATAGACGAAATACTCGATCGCCAGTATCGCGTGCGGATCGTTGCTTGCCTCCAATTGCCGCATGTCATTGCTGATGCCGGAGAGGCCCTTCAGTCCACAACTGCGGTAGAGGAAATCCTGGACGTTCGAGGCCGACATTCCCTTTTCAGATATGAGATAAAGCACGACGCCGGGATCGATCTGCCCCGGACGTGTCCCCATCGGCAAGCCATCAAGCGCGGTGAACCCCATTGTGCTCTCCACGCTGCGTCCACCCTTCAGGGCGCACATCGACGCACCGCTGCCGAGATGGGCGACGATCACCCGCCCCTTCGCGACATCTGGCGCGATCTGCGGCAAGGTTCTCGCGATATATTCATAGGACAGGCCGTGGAATCCGTAGCGCCGCACGCCCTCGGCGTGGAGCTGATAAGGGATCGCGTAGTGATCCGCTACCGGACCGTGGGTGCGGTGAAAGGCAGTGTCGAAACACGCCACCTGCGGAAGGGCAGGAAAATTGGCGAGCAGCGAACGGATCGGCGCCAGATTGTGGGGCTGATGCAGCGGCGCCAGCGCGACATAGCGCTCCAGGCGCGACACCACGCCATGGTCGATCAGCACCGGCCGCTCATAGTCCGGACCGCCATGGACAACGCGATGCCCGACGGCCATCGGGGAGATGCGAAGCTCGTCCCGCAGCCACGCTCCCGCAACAGCCATCGCGGCCGGGATGTCTGAGACGCTTTCGATCTGGTAGGCCCGCTCCGCCAGCGGATCGCCGTTTGCATCGACAGCGCGCAGGCGCGGACGGCTGCCGATGCCATCCATCTGGCCCTTGATCTGCCGCCGCAGCCTCCCTTCCCCTTCAATCGCAAAGATCTGGAACTTGACGCTGGAGGAGCCCGCATTGACAACGAGGATCGTATCCATGGCGATCACGCAGCCGCAATTGGAGCAAGCCGGCGCCGCGCGTCGGCATAGAGCGCCGCGACCGCGCAGGAGGCCATGCGCGCCCGCGGTGAATCCGCACGGGAGGTCAGAACGATTGGCACCCGGGCCCCGAGCACGATGCCGGCGCTGTCGGCGTTCGCGAAATAAGCCAGATTCTTTGCCAGCATGTTGCCGGCCTCGAGATCCGGAACGACCAGGATCTGCGCGCGGCCCGCGACCTCGGACTTTATTCCCTTGATCCTGGCCGCCTCCACATCGATCGCGTTGTCGAAGGCGAGCGGTCCGTCGAGCAAGCCGCCGATGATCTGCCCGCGATCCGCCATCTTGCATAGCGCCGCGGCCTCGATGGTGGACGGGATCTTGGACGTAACCGTTTCGACCGCGGACAGGATCGCCACCCGCGGCAATGTGCCGAAACCAGCCTGCGTGAAGAGATCGATGGCATTCTGGATGATGTCCCGCTTGTCATCGAGATCAGGGAAAATATTGATGGCCGCATCCGTCACCAGCAGCGTGTCGGGATAGGCGGGGACATCCATCACGAACACATGGCTGATGCGCCGATCGGTCCGCAAGCCGGTCGCCTTTGCCGTGACGCTGCGCATCAGCTCGTCGGTGTGCAGGCTGCCCTTCATCAGCATTTCGCCCTTGGCCGCATGAATCAGCTCGACGCCTTTGGCGGCCGCGGCGTCGCTGTGGGGAACATCGATGATCTCGACACTGGCGATGTCGAGGCCATGCTTGCTTGCCGTGTTCCTGATCTTGGCTTCGGGGCCGACCAGCAGCGGACGGATGATGCCGGCTTCTGCACTGTCCAACGCACCGCGCAGCGAGGTCTCGTCGCAGGGATGCACGACAATGGTCGGCACCGGCGGCACGGCCTTGGTGGCCGCGATCAACCGATCATATTTGGTGTGGGGTCGCACTTCGCCTGAATCTGCGGGCATGACGCTCATGGTGGCGCTCCGGATTCTTCCAACCAGCGTTACGACGCCTTCGCCTTGGGATCGAAAGGGGTAACCTTATCCCTTTGCGACATTTCGCTCGCATCCAGACAGAACAACTCGGCGACGTGCTGCAATCGCTTGGCGACCTCGCCTGAGATTTCGGCACTGGCCGACAGCACCTCGCCGATCGCTGCGAAGGCCGCGCGGCGTTCGTTGGCATTGTCGGGCAGCATTTTCGGAATTGCCGCCAGCGCTCTCCTCTGGTCCAGCAACAGCATGAAGAACTGCTCGCGCACCAGCATTTTGAATTGTGCCAACGTCAATCGCTCACCCCTCTCGCGGCGGATTCGCCGCAGCGCTTCGAGACTGCGCTCGTCCACCATGCCCCGCGCCGACCCGACGTAAAGCAAGCCTCTGATAGCTGCCTCGCGAAGGCCGCCTTCGTCGATCCTGGATTTCAGCTCGCTGATCCGCCGCTGGAGCATTTCGCGGTGCTCGGCCGGCATCCCTTGTCGCGACGGCTCCCAACGCGGATCAACACCGACCGCCGCCTGAAGCGCGGGCGAACCATACACGGCAAGAAAGATGGTTTCGCTGAGTGCTTCCTGGTAGTCCCGCCAACCGTCGAGCGCACTGACGATTTGCCTTGAGATTCCTTCCTGAAGGGCGATGAACAGATTCTCCTCGGCTGCCGGTTTCCGATCATTCCGAATTCTTTCCGCCGTCGTCCCCACGGCAGTCATCAACGGATTTCGGCTGCTGAAAAACTCATATTGCAGGCGCAGCGGGTGGATATTGCGCGTCCACTCCGCCACCTGCGGCGTCACCATGCATTTGATCCAGGGCTGGACGAACTTTTTATAGGCGGCGAGATTGATCTCCGAGACGCGCTTGGCGGTCGCGAAGCGCCGTTCGTCTTCCGACGAGTTGCCGCCCATGGCGCGAATATCATCGAGCGTGCGCGCCTCGCATCGCATCACCCACTGCCCGACCGCAAGATCCGCGTTCGCGGTGTCGGCGCCCTTTGCCTCGAAGGTCGCCTCATAGAGGCCCGGCGGCAGCACGTCGATCAGATCGATGTTGCTGGAAAATTCCGCGTGTTCCTTCTTGGCGATGCCGCCGGACACGAAGATCCCGAGATGGCCGACGCTCTCATGAACCGTGTAGACGATGGTCTGGCCGTAGGCCCTGATCTCGTCGACGTCGGCGTAGAGATCGAGGACCCAGCCCAACGCCTGCTGTGGCGGAGTGATATTGTCTCCCTTGGAGCAGAACACCACGATGGGTGACTTGATGTTGCGCAGGTCGACTGCCTTGCCATCGGACGTCTTGATGCGGCCGGCGGCGAGATTGTTGCCGATGAAGAGCTCATCGACAATGAACTGGATTTCTTCCGCGTTCAGGTTGACATGCCCGCCCCACCAGCGCTCGAATTCGAGATAGCGGTCCGCCTCGGTATCGACCTTCGAATACACATTATATTGTTTGGTCCACAGCGTGTTCGACGGGTTCTGGTTCTCGAAATTCTGCACCAGCCAGGCGCCGTCAAACTTGCCGGCGCCGAGGTCGCTGGTGAGCGCGGTCAACCAGCTCCCGCCGAGCAGGCCGCCCGAGTAGCGCATCGGATATTTGCCGTGCACGCCAGCCCAATAGGCCAGCGGCGCGCCGGCGACGATGATGGGCCCGAACAGTTCCGGGCGCAGCGATGCGAGCATCATCACGGCCCAGCCGGCCTGGCAGTTGCCGATCACGCAGGGCTTGCCGTCGGCATCAGGATGGCGCCTGATGACTTCCTCGATGAACAAGGCTTCCGCGCGCGCGATGCGCTCGATGGTCTGGTGCGGCATCGGCTCCGGCAGGAAGCCGATGAAGTAGCAGGGATGACCGGCCTTCATGGCGACGCCGATCTCGCTGTCCGCCTTGAACCCGCCGATTCCCGGCCCGTGTCCGGCGCGCGGATCGACCACGATGAACGGTCGCCGCTCGAGATCGAGCTCGATACCCTCAGGCGGAATGATGCGCACCAGCGCATAGTTCACCGGTTCGGAGAGCTTGCGCCCGTCCATGACCAGTTCGGCGGCGTAGTGCAGAACATGCGGTGCCGTCTGGGCAATGTGCTGCCGATACTGGTCGCCACGCCGGCGCAGGATATCCAGGAACAGCACAGTGCGCTGCCCGGCATCAATCATGTATTCCACGGCCGAAGCAACGAGGCCTGACATGGGAACGCGCGCAAGCGGTGTTTTGTCGATCGACATGTTCAGACCTCCGTGTCGCGCATCGATTGAATGCGCCGCGCCACCCCGGACTTTGATTTAGGTCAACGTCGTGAAGCGGAACAGAATGGTCCGATTTGAGCGGCTTCGGCTTGCGAGCTATTGTTCCGCCGATTGCGCAAGGCGGCTGCGATCCTGATTGATCCAGGCCACTGTCAACTCCCAAGCGACTGACAGGATGACCGGGCCGATAAAGAGGCCAAGAATTCCGTGTGCAAGCGTGCCTCCGACCACCCCGATAAGGATCACGAGGGCGGGTGTAGTAAGGCCGCGCCCCATCACCAGCGGCTTCAAGATGTTGTCAAGCAAGCCAACAATCACCAGAAACACGGTCAGTGGGAGTGCCGTCGTGAAGTCTTTCGCTGTCCAGAGCCAGATGATCACGGGAAGCAGGACGACCGCCGCACCGATCTGCACGATGCTCAGCAGCAGGATCGCGAAAGCCAACAGGCCCGCATTCGGAATTCCCGCCAGCTTGAGACCGATGCCGGCGAGCAGCGACTGGATGATCGCGACGCCGATAACGCCTTGAGATACCCCACGTATCGTTGCGCCCGCCAATTCCAGGAAGTGTTCGCTCTGCTCGGGAACGACGCGGGACAGGAACCCCCTGCTCGCCGCCACTAGTTGCGGTCCATAGGGGAAGAGAAAGCCGGCCAAAGCAACCGACAGGAGGAATTTGAGCGTTCCAACGCCGGCATTCCCGGCAAGGCCGAGAATCGTCGCGGCCAGCGGCTTCAGATAAGGAGCGATTTCGCGCAGAACGGCGCGGAGGTTGGTCGATGCCTGATCCCAGAGATCGTAGAGCTGCGGGCCGATCAGCGGCCAGTCCTTGATGCGCGCGGGCGGCGAGGGAACCCCGAGGCTGCCCGCGCTGAGTTGTGCAGCAATTTCCCGGAGGCCATCCACCGCGCCCAGACCGAGCCAGGTCGCCGGCCCGATGACTATCGCGAGGTTGACGATAGTGAGAATCGCCGCCGCCAGCTTCGGGCGTCCGCCGAGCAACTTGGCGAGACCGTTAAAGACCGGATGGAACGCCACGGCGAGCACCACGCTCCAGGCCACGATTGGCACGAAGGGTCGTACAAGAACGAAAGTCCAGTAGATCAGAAAAGCCAGCAATCCAAGCCGGATCGCAAGCTGGATGATGTCCTCCCCGGACAAAAGCTGGCGAAGTGTTCTCAAAGGTGCGCCCTCGTTCGAGGCTGCGCGAAAGCGTACCCACCGCGCTGCGCGACGCGGCTTGATTTAGATCAAGCACACCGACCCCCACTGCCCCATCTCGCGAAATCAGTGCCCTCGACCGCTCGGCTTCGTGCTCGGGGAGGGGCTTCGCTTTTCCGCCCCATTGATCCAAGATCAACGCCGCGCGCTCGGCGCAGCACTTGCCTGCAAAACATGAGAGGCGAGAGGAAACAGAGATGAAAGTGACATTCGCAGTTCTGTTCGCAGCCATATTCGCGAGCATTGGCATGGCCAACGCCGCGGACGGCTGCGGTCCCGGTTGCCATGCGGCGCGCAACGGTGGGTGCGTCGTCGACGGCTGGGATAGAGGCGCGCGTGTGCGCAATGAGTGTCCGGTCGGGGCTCATCCCCGTCCTCCGTGCTATCGGTGGTTCGTTTGGAGCCGTCGCGACGGAGCCTGCATCATCAGCCCCAACTAGGGGGCGATCCAGATCGGGATGAGCGGCGTCCATCGCGGGAGCCGACCGGAGTGAGCCGCGTCTCGCGGCCCGCGTAGATTCACACGACTATCAAGTGCCCGTGACTAGAGCATTTTCGGTTCTGATAGAATCAGAACCGAAGCTCTAGATTCTAGTTTTGACGCGTTTTCTTCACGCGAACGGTATCCACCCTCGGATCAAGTCCAAGGGCATGCTTCGCTCGAAAACGCTCTAATGGCGACTTGATCTAGATCAAGCACCCTGGTCCCCCGAGTGGCAGGTTTGATTGCCGATGTCACGGCAATCACCTTCGACGAACGCGAAAAGGCGGTGGAAGCGAAATTCGCTCATGACGAGGAGCTGCGATTCAAAGCGATGGCCCGAGCCAACAAGTTGCTGGGCAACTGGGCAGCCGTACAGCTTGGATTGATCGGAGAGGACGCAACTTCCTGCTTTCGCTCGGCACTCTTGGCTGAAACGAGCGCCATGCTCCGGTGCGGGCCTCACACTCCGCCTGATCAGCGAGACCGGCCGTCGAATGATTGGAACAAGAGGCAGCAGATGCCGGAAGCCGCAACCCACACCGCGCACGAGCGTCTGAACGACGGCAGCCACATCGAAATCCGATCGCTTCGGCCGGACGATGAGGCCGACATGCTTGCTGCGGTCGGGCGGGCGAGCACGCAATCCCTGCAACGCCGTTTCTTTGCGGTGAAGCGCGGCTTCTCGGAGAAGGAGCGCGCCTTCTTCATGGACATCGATTTCAGAAATCATGTCGCGCTTGTCGCACTCATCGAGGAAGCCGGTCGGCGGGCGATCGTCGGAGGAGGTCGATACGTTGTATTCGAGCCCGGGCGAGCCGAGATGGCATTCGTGGTCGTCGATGCCTGGCAGGGACGCGGCATCGGTTCGATCCTGATGCGTCACCTCGTCGGCATCGCTCGCAATGCCGGGCTACAGGAATTGACCGCAGAGGTCTTGCCTGAAAATGCCGCGATGCTGAAAGTGTTCGGAAAGTTCGGCTTCAAGCCGGCCATGCGGCGAGACCCACAGACGATCCATCTGGCGCTGACGCTCAGCTAACAACGATGGTCGGAATCCCTGCTGCCATGCGCTTATCATGGCCCTGCTGCCTGGATCACAGGTAGAGCACGGCAACTGCGGTTATTGCCCCAGAAAATATTCCGAGCGAGATCACGGCCGCTTTGAATACCAAGTCATTCTCGGCAACCCACAACAAGCCAGACCTCAATCCGAGAACGCCCTTGCGCCAACGCAATCGGGCGATAGCGAAGATCACTATTGTTTTCGCCCGGTTCGGATTTGAGAACGACGGCATAGACCCGATACTCCACACCGCCATGATGTGGCTGCGGCTGGCAATTGACCAGTGCAGTTTGTGCCACCAAAGCTCGCGGCATAACAACGCTTGGTGGCTGAAGGCGCAGCCTCGTTTTTTTCCGACGCTGGTCGCATGTGATATCTCCGCCTCTCATAGGACGGCAATCGCTCAGCTCGCGGCGGCCCCCTTCGTCTTCGGCTCGAGCGACGCAAGCCCTTCAGTCGTCATCATCTCCTTGAATCGAGAGGCCTTGGCCATACGGGTTCGTCGGGCTATCCGGTACGTGGGGATTTCCAGCACCGAAGGATTGTTGACACTATCCGGAGAAAAACGACTCCCATAGCGGCCGTATGGATTTGAAATCGAATCCGGATCATACCGGTTGCTACTTAGGCGCCCACGATAGTTTCCCTGGCTGTCATACAGCTTGGGTGCATCCATCGCGTACGGATTGTTGGCGGAGCTGTTGCTGTGGACGCTGCCATATCGCCCGTACGGATTGTTGATGCTGTTTGGATTGTAGGGACTGCCAGCACCGAATGCGTTTCCCGTAGAATTCGAGGCATATGGGTTGGCGGAATAGTTGCCGAGATATTGCGCGGCGGCGCTAGATGTCATCACGACCAACAGAGCGCTGCTCAAGGCCATATTCATCTGCACTTCCTCTTCGTTCCAACATCACGGGCGCGCTCGCCGGACGTACAGCCCTCGCGCGACATGACCGCCCCTGCAGGGCGACCTTAGCGCAGGCTTCGCCATGGCACCCAGCTCACACATCCACCACGTGCGGTCAGAGGTTATCGCTACCTCAGCCCGAGAAGGGAACGGCGGTAGCCGCTCGCCTGGGCTTCGCTCCTGCACACAAAACTTCCGGTGAGACCCAGCCCGTAACGTTTCTGCCCTTTCAAATAATAGCGCTCGCGCCGAAAATCGAGCCAAACCACGGAATCACCCGGGCAATGGCGTTGCGCCTGGGCTTGATAGCGGAACGGCGTGAGCGGGACGGCCTTAGCCTGGTGTGCGGTGCACACGAAAAGTGAGAAGGAAACGACGAGTCCACTGCGTTTGACCCAGATCAACAGGCGCTCCCCCGGCGTTTCCACCGCCCGATCCATAGCATTTTCGGCACGCTGCCTAAAGACGGTTCGAACGGACTGTGCTAAATTTCAGTCTCGATCGAGCGAGCAGCAACATGCTCACGATACCACATCTCACCGCGCAGGCGCTCGGCGCCTTTCTGGCCTCCGAGACAAACGGACGGTTCGGCGCGTCTTACGGTTACCTCAACGAGCTCCTGCCATATGCGGCACGACTGGCGCTCGAATGCATCGGCAACAGCGACGCGCTCTATCACGATATCGAGCACTCGATGCTGGTCACCCTGGCCGGCCATGACATCCTGATGGGGCGCGCCTTGTCGCGGCCGACGACGGCCGAGGACTATTCAAATTTCATCCTGGCCTGCCTGATCCACGACATCGGTTATGTCCGTGGCGTCCTTCAAGGAGACGGGGACGACGTCTATGTCGCCGATGTCACCGGCACGACCATCCGGCTTCCGCGCGGCGCGTCCGATGCAGCGCTCGCACCCTATCACGTGGACCGGTCCAAACTGTTCGCGCTGGAGCGCTTCGATGGTGTTGAGCACGTCGACGCCAACCGGATGGCGCGCGCGATCGAATACACGCGATTTCCCTACGCACCGTCATCGTCCGACGACGATCTGAACAATGAAGAGGGCCTGCTGCTGCGCGCCGCGGACCTGATCGGCCAACTTGGCGACCCCAACTATCTGAGGAAGGCCAACGCTCTCTTCTATGAATTCGAAGAGACCGGGATGAACAAGCAGCTCGGCTACGATACCCCGGCCGATGTCGTGTACAAATATCCGCAGTTCTATTGGAACACCGTCGCGCCGCAGATATCGACCGCCATTCGATACCTGAACGTCACGTCAAGCGGCCGCCAATGGATCGCAAACCTTTACAGCAATGTGTTCAGGGCGGAACGAGAGATGAGGCTGTCCGGTCCGGAGCTGTGACGCTGATCAATTGCCAGGGCGCACGCGGCATGTGGCAGATGTAACCGAATTTTCGGACGCCTGAAATGCCCGCGTAACCCTGACCTCCCAAGTTCCGACACGCGGCACCGCTCGCGGTTACCGCGAGATGCATTCGTTAGCGGGGGCACAAGGAGGAATTCATGACAAACAAACTCGCACTGGCTGCATCAGTCGTCATCCTCATCGCATTCTCGGGCGCGGCGTTTGCAGGCAGCTCCAAAACGCACGCGCGCACGCATTGGTCCGCGGCAGCTTACGCTGCACAAGCCGCGTACTACCCTTACGCTTTCGAGCCGGCACCATACTGGCCCAACGTGCGCCAGTATCACGGCGGACCGAAGTCCAACTATTGAGATCGCGGACATAGCCAGCCGGCGGGCTGGTTATATGGCCTACCGATTAACGGTGATGTACCGCTTGCGCGCTACGCCGCCAACCGGTCGAGCAGAGCGAGCATGACCGGAGCGTCCGGCATCGGCAACACCGCGTCGATGCGCTCGATCAGGCGGGACTGCAGGAGTGCGTTGCGCGCCTTGCCGATGGTGCCGAGCGGGCCGCGGAATCCGTGATCCTCCCAGGCCATCTCGAGCAGGCTTTCGCTCATCAGCGCATCGATGAGGTCGTCGGCCTGGCGCTCGATGCTGATTAACGGATGCGCGGAGAACACCGTCGGCTGCGGATAGAGGATCACCGGCTTGGCCGGCGCATTGGCCTCCAGCCGCTTCCAGCGCTCGGCATCCTGCAGCACCCACTCCACCAATTGATTCTCGTAGCCGACGATCAGCGGCTGCGCGCCGGCGCCGCCGGCAACATAATCGTCGAACAATTTTCCCGAGGACGGCGGCTTGAAGCCCATACGGCGGAACACGGTGGCGACGTCGCCGTCGATGCGGCTCAGGGTGTCCGGCATCACCACGTCGCCCGAGAGCAGGCTCGCGGCGAGGCCCGCGAACATGAATCCCGAATTGGACTTGTTCGGATCGGTGCAGACGATGCGGGCGCGGCCGAACAGATCGGAGACGCCGATCGCGGCCCAGGTCTCGCCGGCGATGATCGCCTTGAGCAGCTTCGAAAGGTCGGCCTTGTAGCGCGGGCCGCCCATCGGCTCGGCGAAACCGCCCTTCACCAGGCCATCGGCAATGCGGTCCCATGAATAGAGCACGATTGGCGAATTGAAGATCACCTGGTCGCGCGAAATCTTCAGGCCCGAGCTGCGCGCCACCTCCACCAGCACGGAGGACGACGGCCACAGGAACTGCGGCTTCTGGTCGAGCAATGCACGCTCGCGCACCATCTCCACCGATCCGGCGCGGCGCCCGTCGAGCACCAGCCCAAAGCGGCGCTCGAGCACGCCGCGCACACGCGCATTGGCGAGGAAGCCTTCCTTCTCGCCACCGGCGAATCCGAACAGTTTCTTCGCTTCGCCGAAGCGGCCGGCGATCTCAGGATGTTCCCGAAGGTAGAGATAGCCGCCGGTCGCCGCGGCGCTTGCGGCAACGAGGCCGATCCCGAACGCACGACGCGACATGGCCATCAGGTTGTTCCCTTCCTCTCCCCGGACGGGATGCCGGTCCGCGCCGGTCCGATATCCTCGTCGAGCGAGCTTTTCAAAAGCTTGAGTTCGATGTCGAGCTTGTCGAGATCGGCATCCTGCAGATTGGCCGCGTAGCGTGTGAAGGCGCCATCGAGCCGGTCGATCAATTCACTCGTCGCGGCGAGGCGTGCGGTGTCGGGGACAATGCTGCGCTCGAGCGAAGCATAGGCCTCGGCGATCTCGGCCGCGCGCGGCAGGTAATAAGTGAGGAAGCGCCTGACACGGTCGATGCGCAGCGGGTCACGCTCGATCGCGGCAAAAATATCGCGGGCGATCTTCACGAGATGCCGGATGCGCTCGGCCACCACGCGGGTCCGGATCGCTGCCGCCGCGGTTTCCATGCGCTCCGTCAGCGGCTCTGCCTCCGTGAGGAGTTCGCGCGCGAATTCGATGCGGCCGCGCGCCGCGCCGCTGGCGTCGAGTTCGGCGAAGCGCCTGCTCGGCGCCATCACCGCGACAATGCCGCCGCCGGCCAGCGCGCTGACGAGGACAGCGATCCAGAATGGCATCCCAACGCCGATCGCAAGCGAAGGCAGCAAGACCGCGGCGGCCGCGCCACCGGCAATCCAGCCGAGCCCGGACGGCACGGCCGCCATCAATTATATCCTCGCACCGAGCGGAACGCGTCCGTCAGGCTCTTGGTGCCGTCGAACACCCTGCCGCCGGTCAGCTTCGCCAGATTGTCGAGCTGGCTGCGATCGACCTGGTCGCCGAACGTGACCCCGAACACTGGCACACGCCGGCCGTCCGCGCGCCACGCGGCCTCAAACGTCGACAAATAGCCTTGGCTCTTGCCATCGGTCATGATGACGATGGCCGGCAAATGCTCGCCGCTGGCAAGCAGCGGCTTCATGGCGACGAGCGCCCGCTCGCCACAGGTATAGAAGTCGGTGCCGCCGCCGGCATGCAGCTCCAGCGCCTGGGTGAGAAGCGTGGCCTGCTCGGCCTCTCCGCCTGTGGCGCGCGCCGTCCACAGCACATGATCGTTGAACGGCAGCAGCAGGATTTCGTCCGCCTTGGTCCATTGCACCAACAGCTCGCGGGTGCGGGCGGGCGTCAAAAGGAAACGCATCGCGTCGAGCAACTGGGTCTCGCCTGCTCCTTGCATGCTGCCGGAGACGTCGAGGCACAAAGCGGTGAGCGAGGGACGTCGGAGCGCCTCCTGATAGATCGACAGCGCCTTCTGGATGACCGCGGGCTCGGGTGGCCGGATGATTGTCAGCGCGCGCGCCGGATCCAGATTGGTCTTGGGATCGGCGCGAAGCGGCGCCGCGCGGCCGACCTCCACCCGCCGTCCGGTCTTCGCGATCCGCGCCTGAACCTCGCCCTTGAGCAGAAAGGCTTGCAGATCGGCAAAGAAGGTTTCGACGTCCTTGCCACGGCCGCGATCGACGAAGCCGAGCGGAGAATCGGCGACCGCGACGCCGTCTTCCGGATAGATCGCGTAAAGCGGCTCGTGGCCATCGGCGATCAATTTGTCATTGGTCTCCTTGATAACAGCCTCATAGTTCCAGATCGCCTGATAGTGCGCTCCATTCCGCTCGCCGTCGCGATAGAGATCGGCGAGCCAGCCGCTCGAACCCGCGCTGCGCTCAACCCCTTTGAGAAGGCCGCGCGCCGTCGCCAGCACCTCGGGCTTGTCGAGATCGCCGGCTTCGATCAGGTCGGGCTTGCCGATGCCGGCCGCGAGCATCGCGAGATAAGCAGCCGCGCCGGAGTTCGACTGCGTCGCCGAGGTCATCAGGAATTTCAATCGGCCGGCCTCGACAGCGGCGAGAATGTCCTTCGCAGTCACCTTGGCGCCGATCCAGTTCAACTCTTGTGCCTTCGAGCGGCGCACGCCGAGGATCACCGGCATCTGCACGATCGACTTGACCGACTTCACCCGCCGCTTGGTGTCGAACATGTCGATCCAGATCGAGGCCGCCGGCCACACCGCGTCGGCCGGCGGATCGTCGCCCTTGAGCGCCAGCGCGATGTCAAGCGAGCCCTGATAGCGCATCGTGCAGACAGCATTGCGCGACTTGCAGAATTCCTGCACCAGCGGCTCGAGCACGTCATTCTCCGAGCCTGACAGGATGGTGAATTGCGGCCCCGGCCCGCCGCTGCAGCCGGAGAGCAGCACGGCGATCAGCGGTGCCGCGACATGCAGCGCAAGCCAGCGCCGCGGGAACAACGCGAGGCTCATGCGGACGCCTTGGTGACCGCGGATTTCAAATCGTCGGTCAGTTGCGACATGCGCTCTTCGATCTCGGCGCGCTTGGTCCGACCCTGTTCCTGCACCGCGAGCACGCCCGAGATGGTGTCGATCAGGTCGCGATTGGTCTTTTCCAGCGTCGTGATGTCGACGATGCCGCGCTGTGACTGCTTCTCGATCTCGATCGCCTGGGTCTTCATCATCTCGGAAGCCTGGCGCATCATCTCGTTGGTGGCATCCGTGACGGTCTTCTGCAACTCGAGCGCGGATTTCTGCCGATTCAGCCCGAGCAGCAGGATCATCTTCTGCTTCCACACCGGGATTGTGAGTTCGGTCGTGGCCTGCAGGTTCTCGATCAGCGTCTCGTCGCCCGATTGCACGATGCGGATCTGCGGCAGTTGCTGGATGCCGATCTGGCGCGCCTGCTGCAGATAGAAGATGCGCTTCTCGAGCCGGTCGAGCGCCTGGAGTGCGTCCTGGTAGGTCTGCGCCGCGAGCAGGGCGTCGCTGCTTTGGCCTTGCGCGGTCGCGGCCCGCTCCATCTCGAGCAGCTTGCCGCGGCGAAAGTCCTCGGCGAAAGCCTTGCCGGCGCTAATATGCGCGTCGAGCTGCCCGAGTGCGGTCCTGGTCTGCTCATAGAGATCGTCGAGCAGCGCGATGTCGCGGCGCAAGACCTCCTTGTTGCGATCGAGCTCGACGCAAACGCGATCGATCTGCGAAGCGACATCGCTGAACTGCTCGGCAAAGCGCCGCAGCCGTGCCTCCGCCGACGAGAACAGGCGCGTCAAGAGGCCGCTGTCCTTAAGATCGGCGGGATCGAGCCCGCGCGCCTTGCCCAAAATGTCCGACAGGAGCTTGCCGGTCGTTCCGAGCTCGCGATTTTGCGTCTGGGACAGAATGCGGTCGGCGAATTCGACCACTGACCGCTGGGCGCGCTCGCCGAACGTGACGATGCGCGAACGATCTGAAATATCGATTTCGGACTTGATACGTGCAATCGCAGATGCATCAGCCGGCAACGCCGGGACATCGGTCGTTTCGCTCACTACCTCACTCCCTCTCTGCCACGGCCATGATAGCATGTCGGGCTGGTTCCGCAGCTAAGCGCAGGCGATACGACAGATTGATGACACTCCCGCAGGTTGATGACAGGCTTGTTGATGAAGTCCTTTCCGAAACGGCATAGGTTACCGAGGGTCGCAAAACCCGATCCGGCGCGAGCTCGGTGCATGAAGAGATTCTTGTTTGATTTCAAATATATGTGAGCAGATCATCCACACTACCGACCTGCCGTGCGTTCACGTTGTAGCGCGGCGCCGCGATTCCCCCGCCCCTCATGCTAACGTCGAACCGCCGACGAATCGTTTGCAGCACGAAAGGTCCGCACACATCCAATGCAAAACCAAAACGCCAAAGCGCTGAAATCCGTCTGTATCTTCTGCGGCTCCAGCCCGGGCCGTGATCCGATCTATCTGGAGACCGCGGTCGCCACCGGACAGGCGCTGGCAAAGGCCGGCATTACCATCGTCTATGGCGGCGGGAAGGTTGGGCTGATGGGAACGGTGGCAGACGCGGCGCTCGCGGCGGGCGGACGCGTGGTCGGCGTCATTCCGCGCGCGCTGGTCGAGCGCGAGATCGGACACACGGGCCTGAGCCAGCTTCACATCGTCGAGACCATGCACGAGCGCAAGACGATGATGGCCGAGCTATCCGACGGCTTCATCGCGCTGCCGGGCGGCGCCGGGACGCTCGAAGAACTTTTCGAGGAATGGACCTGGGCCCAGCTCGGGATTCACCAAAAGCCGTGCGGCCTGCTGAACGTGAAGGATTACTTCGCGCCGTTGATGGCGATGGTGGAGCGGATGGTGGCTGAAGGATTCACGATCAGAGCCTACGCCGAGATGCTCATCATCGAAACCAAGCTGGAGGCGCTGCTCAGCCGCTTTGCGGCCTACCAGCCGCCGCCACGAAAATGGCTGCGCACGGACGCGGCCGCCAAGCCATAAGAGACGGTCCGAAAAGAGCATGCTCAAACGGAGAGGTGAAACCGTGATCCGATTCCTTTCAATCGGATCACGATTTCAGTCGCTTCACCCGCCATGCTTCTGCGGCTTATGGCCGCTCTGACCGGAATCGTTGTGCTTGTTGTGGTGGCTTTCCTGGTTCAGCCCGCCGCGGCTCACCGGAAATTCCGACTGGCGCGCATCCTGTTTCGGACGTCTTACGGTCGCATCTTCCACATTCCGCGCGCCTCCTTGCTCGAGATTGCGCGCATCGGGAACATCGGGCTTGCGTTCCAGCATCCGCAACTGCTGCTCATGGGTCTTCTTGCCCTGCAGCACCGTCTTACGCGATTTTGGCGTCTGATCGCGCGACGGGCGGCCGCGCCGGCGATCCGGCGCCTCGATACCACCCTGCGGGTTGGTGTCGTTCTCGACGTCGCCCTCGAACGTGTTCTCGCCTTCGACATCCTCCAGATCGTCTGGTGTCGCCTGCGCCATTGTGACGCCCTTCGATCCCCCGATCAGCGGATTGCGATAGAGGTCGATGTCGCTCGGCCGTTTCGTTTTAGCGTGTTTCGTCATGATCACCCCTTCGATGCCGGATGCGTACCCCCGCCCTTGTGTTCCGGTTCGTGCGTGTGGTGGCTGTCGCGCTCGCCACCGCCGCCGGAAATCCGGCTGTGACGTCGCCTGGGATCGTCGGCGGCCGGCTTCTTGACCTCAAGCGGCGCCTGAACGTTTTCGTGCGCAGCACCGGGCCGCCCTGGCGAATGCTCGCCGGCGTCTTGGTTGAAGTGGACATGATGCGCTCCTTCAGCGATCCTGCTGATAGCCCTGATGGGTGGTGTTCTGCTTGGCGTTCGCCGACTGCCCCTGCTCGTCGGGATTTTCCACGTGCCCGCGCGTCGTGCGCGCCTGATGGGCATTGCCGGACTTCGGATCACCCGTACCCTTGCGACTCTGGTTCTCCGGCGGCACCGGTGGTGGCTTGGTCATGATGGACTCCTGTTCCATCCAAAGTGACGTAGGATAACGCACGCGAAATGCATGGGTTCACTTCACTGTCATCGAAAACCCGACGACGTAACGATCAGGAAACCGGCTCCGCGCGCCGCGGCGTCCTCTTTGATTCCGGCCACATCGCGCGGACTTCCTCCGGCAATGCGTGGCGGATCTTCTCGACCTGACCAGGATCGACATAGTGGTTTAGCACCTGGAACACAGCATGGTGGTTTAGCACCTGGAACACAGCATGCGCCGCGTCAGGCGCGCTGACCGGCCGTGTCGAGCTTAGCTCGGCCGTGATGATCGACAGGAACTGTTCCGCTGACCGCCAGTTTTGCGGAGCATCGCTCGGGCGGAATCGATCATAATACGTGCCGCGCACGATCAGCGGAAGCTGTGCGCCGAGATGCGCCGCGAGTTCGATCGGAACCCGATCGCGTATGGTCCGCAACACCGCGCCCAGCGCATGCCACGCCAGCTGCCGGTCGCGTGGCAAGGTTTCCATGATCTCATCCAGCCATGAATTGGTGAGGTGGATGGTTCTGTCGAATACCTCGAGACCTGTCGCACTCATGGGGATCACCCTTCGTTTGCAAGACGCAGGGCTAACGATGCGCGGACGCATAGGTTCGCGAATATTGCAGTCGACGAGCGGGCGCCGGTTTTTGTCGCTGGGCGGCCGGGCAGGCATCTACAATGGTGGCAGCGCCGCCACCGGCACCATTCAGGCCGCCCGCACGGTCTGCAGGAACCGGCTGACTTCCGTCTGGAGCCGGCTGCTGTCGCGGGACAGCGATTGCGCGGACGAGAGCACCTGCGAGGACGCCGAGCCTGTCGCGGTGGCGCCGCGCTGGACATCGGTAATCCGCGAAGAAACTTCCTCAGTGCCTTGCGCGGCCTGTTGCACGTTGCGCGCGATCTCCTGCGTCGCCGCGCCCTGCTCTTCGACCGCAGCGGCGACCGTCGAGGCGATCTCCGCCAGCGATTCGATCGTGTTGCTGATCTGGCCGATGGCGCCGACCGATTGATCGGTCGCGGTCTGGATCGCGGCGATCTGCTGACCGATTTCGCCGGTCGCCTTCGCCGTCTGCTCGGCCAGCGCCTTCACCTCGGACGCGACGACCGCAAACCCGCGGCCTGCGTCGCCGGCGCGCGCAGCCTCGATAGTGGCGTTGAGCGCCAACAGGTTGGTCTGGCCTGCAATGGTGTTGATGAGCTCGACCACATCGCCGATGCGGCTTGCGGCCTTGGACAGTTCGCTCACACGCTCGGTGGTGGCGCGCGCCTGGCCGACCGCGTCCGCCGCGATTCGCGCCGAGTCCTGGACCTGGCGGCTGATCTCGTTCACGGAAGACGACAGTTGTTCCGTGGCAGTCGCCACCGATTGCACGTTGGCCGACGCTTCTTCGGAAGCCGATGCCACAGCGACCGTTATTTCCTGGGCGCGCTCGGCCGTCGAGGTGAGCGCCTTTGCCGATTGCTCCAGCTCCGTCGACGCCGACGAGACCGTGCTGACGATCTCGCCCACCGCTCCCTCGAAAGCGTCCGCAAGCTTGATCATCTCGGCCCGGCGCTGCCCGGCGAGGAGGTCATCCTGCCGGCGCTTGGATTCGGACTCGAGCATCGCCTTCTCTTCCGCCTTGACCTTGAAGGTCTCGACGGCCTGCGCGACCGCGCCGATTTCGTCCTTGCGCCCGATGCCAGGCAACTGGACATCAAAATTGCCATTGGCGAGTTCCTGCATGGCCCGGCTCAGGCTGCGCATCGGTCCCGCGATCGAAAGCGCCGACAGCACCGAGGTCACGATCAGCAGCAGAGCCGCAACGCCGCCGATTGCGAGCGACATCCTGTCGGCCGAGGCGGCCTGCTGCGCCGCCTTTTCGATCTCGCCGGCCATGACCTGCTTGGCGCGGTCCACGATCGTATTGGCGTTCGACTCGAGCTCCGCTGAAAGCGGCAGCATAACATCGTTGGCAATCTGACGTGAATCCGTCGTCAACTGGGCGGCGCGCGCCTGAGCCTCACTCGAGATCGTGAGCCCGGAAGCTTCGACAGAGGCAATTTCCAGAAGCTCGGTTTTCATCTTCGCGAGTTTCTCGGCGGCGGACTCATAGGCAGTCGCCGTGCTCTTCAGCTTCTCCAACCGCGAGCGCGTATCGGCGGTCGACAGACGGGAGATCTCATCGATGAACCCGAGGAATCCTTTGTAGCGTGCCGCCAGATACTCGGTGGCCTTCTGCAACTCTTCATCGATGGTTGCAACGCGGATGTTAGCCGCGCCGACCTGCAGGCCGCGCGCTGCCGCCTTGGCGTCGATTGCCGCGCGCGCGATGTTGGACTGCAGGAGCACGCTCTCGTTGGTGCGGCTGACTGAGGCATTCGTTGTCAATTGATTGATGATCATCAGCGCGACGAAGATCACGCCGAGCGCGGATGCGATGCCAAGCTTGGCTCCGATCCGCAAGTTTTGAATACCTTTGATCATGCCCACCCCGTTGCAGTCTGGCCTTTGGCCCAACCTCGTCAGCCGGGGCGAACTTATTGCTGCGGCTGTTTAAGTAACGTTAAACGACGGCAGCGAAAGCGATGAAACAACCCGAGAGCGAGTGATGATTGCTTGCAGAAAAAGCATGCTTCATATGCCGAGGCGCGAACGCTCAGTCCGCACAACTCCCTGATGTATCTCTTCGTCCGGAAGACGGTTGGTCAGGAAAATTCGGTAGCGCACTCATCCGCAAAGGATACCGTCAGCAGAGCATCTCCTTCAACTTCAACACGGCGCTATCCGGCGTCGTGAGCACCGGTCGTCCGGACGCTTGCTCAACCGCCGATGCCGCCGGCGCCATGCTGTATTGCGCGAGCGCGATGACGTCGCAGTTGCGCAAGTCTTTCGACGTTTCGATCACAAGCCGATCATGCTCGGCGCGGTCGCCGCGATCGAGCGCCGCCAATGCACCTTCCGCGAGTTTCAGCACGAGCTCGACGGAGTCGGGAAACTCACGAGGCATGGAAGCCAAAGTCGGCGGAAATGTCGAGAGCAGGCCGACCTTCCGGCCGCTTCGCGCAGCCTGCTCGATCATCGCCTCATTGGGCTTCAAGACCGGCATCGGCGCATGCGCCCGCGCCACCGCCTCGATGCAGGGTCCGAAGGCGGAGCAGGTGAACAGGATCGCATCGGCGCCCGTGCTCACGACATAGCGGCCGAACGCGAGGAAACGCTCGGTCATGGCGTCGGTGAGCCGGCCGTCGCGCGCGAGATCGGCCGACAGGCTGTCGTCGAGCAGGTTCATCAGCCGCGCCTCCGGCCACAGCCTGGCGAACGATGATTCAATCGGCTGAATCGAATGCTTCAGGGCGTGAATAAGGGCGATGCGCATTGTCGTTGTTCTACTCTCGATCAGTTGCCGATGCCGGTCAGCGCTCTGTCGACGGCGCGGCCGAGCCGGTCGACGTTCACATTGCTGTCGTCAGGCGTCCAAGCCGAGCTTAAGCGGAGATCGCCATGATAGTCTATCGCGGCACGCTTCTTGCTACTCCCGGGACTTCCCAGGGGAAATTTCCATGCAGTTGATGACCAGAGTGACCGCGATCCTTGCCCTGCTCGCAGCCATTGCGGCGCTGCCCGCCCCCTCGCAGGCGCAGGACAAGGTCGCCGTCGGCGTATTCCCGCTGTCGTCGTCGCTGCCTTATTTCGTCGCGCTGGAACGCGGGTTCTTCAAGGAACGGAACATCGAGCCCGAGATGACGAAGCTTTTGGGTGGGCCCGCCAACGTCGCGGCGCTGATGACCAACCAGATCGAGGTCTCGGCGGTTCTGGTCACGCTCGAAGGCCTCAACGCCAACGTCAAGAAGCCGGGAGTCGCCACCTATATCAGCCTCAACAGCCAGACCAAGGTCTGGAAGATGGAACAGTTCGTCGTCCGCAATGGCTTTGCGGCGAAAACGATCGCCGATCTCAAGGGCGCCAAACTGATGTCGGCGCCGGGACCGGCCAACATCAACACCGCAAAGGCGATCCTCGCCAAGAACGGCCTGAAGGCAGGCGACTACACGATCGACCAGCTCGACATGGGCCAGCACGTCAACGCCATGACGGCCGGCACCTTCGACGGCGGCTACACGCTCGAGCCGAATGCATCGATGATGATCAAGGCAGGCGTCGCGCACCCGATCGAGGCCGGGGTGATCTCGAAATACATCCTCGGCAATGAGAATGCCAACGCGTACGCCGCCGGCTGCGCGATGACAGCCGATTTCATCCAGAAGCGACCGGATGTGGCAAAACGCTTCGCGGCCGCCTGGGCCAAGGCGATTGCCTTCATCAACGCCAATCCGGATGAAGCGCGGAAACACCTCGCCAAGAACACGTTCACGCCGGATAACGTGGTCGATATGGTGCCGATGCTTGGCTATGTGATGGTCGGCGATATGACAAAGGAGCAGCTTGCCGATCTGCAGGCATTGTCGGATTTCGGCAACTCGATCGGCGTCGTGCCCGAAAAGATCGACGTCACCAAGTTCCTGCGCAGGTTCTGAGGCGCGCATGACGATCCAAGGCTATCGCATTTGGCTATTTGGCGGCTATGGACGAGGCGGGCCTCATGGTTCGAGACGCGCCGCAAGCGGCGCTCCTCACCATGAGGGTCTAGGATTCCGCCACGGAATCAGACCTCATCCTGAGGAGCCCGCCAATGGTGGGCGTCTCGAAGGATGGGCCGCGAAGGGACCGCCCTCCATGTGCGATAGCCCTGCATGACCAGCACGACCGCAAGCGTGGCGAGCGGGCTGGCCAGCGGCTTCGACGAGTCGCGCCGGACGGCGCCGCATGTCACGATCCGCGGGCTTTCCAAGCGTTATCCCGACGCTGTCATCTACGACGCCTTCGATTTCGATATTCCGCGCGGCAAGCTCATTTCCGTGTTCGGACCAAACGGCTGCGGCAAGAGCACGCTGATCAACATGATCGCAGGGCTCGTGCCCGCTGACGCCGGCGAGGTGCTGTTCGACGGGCGGCCGCTCAGTCGCGTCAAGTTCGGCTATGTGTTCCAGAACTATCGCGAGGCCCTGTTTCCGTGGCTGCCAGCGTTCGACAACATCGCCTATCCGCTGAAGCTGATGGGCGTGCCGAAGGCGGAACGCAAGCTGCGCGTGGAGCGGCTGGTGGCGCATCTCGGCGTCAAGATCGACCTTGCGCTCTATCCCTACTACCTCTCCGGCGGACAGCAGCAACTCGTCTCGATCATGCGCGCGCTGATCGTCGAGCCGGAGGTCCTGTTCCTCGACGAACCATTCTCCGCGCTCGATTACGAGATGACGCTGTTCATGCGCGAGCAGTTGCAGCGCGTGTTCATGGAGACCAAGACGACGACGGTCCTGGTGTCGCACGACCTCGAAGAGGCCGTATATCTCTCCGACCATGTACTGCTGCTGTCGCGCCATCCGGCACGGGTGGTCGAGTTCGTGCCCTATGACGCGCCGCGGCCGCGCACGGACAAGACGATGTCAGAGCCTTCCTTCGTCGCCACCAAGGCGCACTGCCTGAAGCTGTTCCAGCACGAGGTGCGCCGCGGATGACGGGACGCCAGCAAATCGCGAGGGCGTTGCTGCCGTTGGTTGGCGTTGCGATGCTGCTCGCCGTCTGGACGCTGGTGAACGGACTGAAGCTGGTCGATCCCGTGCTGCTGCCCTCGCCCGCCGAGACGTTCAGGACCTTGTGGGAAGGCATGGCCAGCGGCAAGCTCGGCGTCGACTTCGTCAAGACGGTGGCGCGGACGATCTCCTCCACCGCAATTGCGGCCGTCATCGCCATTCCGCTCGGCATCCTGCTCGGCTCCTCGGAGAAGCTCTATCGCTCGGTGGAGTTCCTGATCGACTTCTTCCGTTCGACGCCCGCCTCCGCGATGTTTCCACTGTTCCTGGTGCTGTTCGGCGTCGGCGACCGCACCAAGATTTCCGTGGCCGCGTTCGGCGCCGGCCTCGTCATCCTGTTCAACGTCGCCTACGGCGTCATGAACGCGCGGAAGACGCGCCTGCTTGCCGCCAAGGTGATGGGCGCATCGCGCACGCGCGTGCTGTTCGACGTGATGCTCTTGGAATCGCTGCCGCAGACCTTCGTAGGCTTGCGCAACGGCGTGTCGCTTGCGCTCGTCATCATCGTGGTCGCCGAGATGTTCATCGGCTCGACCGACGGGCTCGGCCAGCGCGTATTCGAAGCGCAGCAATTGTTCGACATGCCCGGCATGTATGCGGCGATCTTTGCCGCCGGCGCGCTCGGCTACGCGCTCAATCTCTTGTTTCTATTGATCGAACGCCGCTTCGTGCACTGGGCCGGCCGCTAGCAGCGGCGCTTTCCGGCCTCAGGACGAGGTCGTGCGAACCCGAAATATCCCAGTCGGCCGAATGGCCTATCTTCTAGGCCGCCGGACGTATGCCCGATCGAAACCTCCATTCCCCAGGGAGAACCTCATGGCCCGCACCGTTGCCGACCAGATGGTCGAGACCTTTGCCGCAGCCGGCGTGAAACGCATTTACGGCATTGTCGGTGACAGCTTGAACGGATTCACTGACGCGCTGCGCCGCCACGGCGGCGTTGAATGGCTGCATGTGCGCCATGAGGAAGTCGCGGCCTTCGCCGCCGGCGCCGAGGCGCACATCACCGGCGAACTCGCGGTCTGCGCCGGAAGCTGCGGCCCTGGCAATCTGCATCTGATCAACGGCCTGTTCGACTGCCATCGTTCGCGTGTGCCGGTAGTGGCAATCGCCGCGCATATCCCTTCTCCCGAGATCGGCTCGCACTTTTTCCAGGAAACGCATCCGGAGCATCTGTTCAAGGAATGCTCGACCTATTGCGAATTGGTGTCGAGCGCCGAACAGATGCCGCGCGCGATCGAGATCGCCGTGCGGCGTGCGATCGGCGAACGTTGCGTCAGCGTCATCGTGATTCCCGGCGACATCGCGCTCAAGCCAGCCACCGGCACCTCGGCCTCGACATCGACCGGGCTGGTGCTGTCGCAGCCGGCGGTGGCGCCATCGGATGCCGCGCTTAAGCAACTCGCCGACCTCCTGAACCAGTCAGAGCGCGTCACGCTGCTCTGCGGCAGCGGCTGCGCCGGCGCACACGACGAATTGATGCAGCTTGCGGAAGCCCTGAAATCGCCAATCGTCCACGCCATGCGCGGCAAGGAATATGTCGAGTGGGACAATCCTTACGACGTCGGCATGACCGGCCTGATCGGGTTTTCCTCGGGCTATCACGCCATGGAAAACTGCGACACGCTGCTGATGCTCGGCACCGACTTCCCCTATCGGCAGTTCTATCCGAAGGGCGCGCGGATCGCGCAAGTCGACGTCAGGCCCGAGGCGATCGGCCGGCGCGTGCCGGTCGAGCTCGGCGTCATCGGACAGGTCGGCCCGACGGTGCGCGCATTGTTGGCGCGACTGACGGCCAAGGATGATCGGCGGTTTCTCGACGGTGCGCGCAAGCATTATGCCGAAGCACGCCGCGGCCTCGACGAGCTCGCCTCCGGCCGCAAGGGCGGCACGCTGCATCCGCAGCAGATCGCGCGTGTCGCAAGCCAGCTCGCCAGTGAGGACGCGATCTTCACCTGCGACGTCGGCCTGCCGACAGTCTGGGCGGCGCGCTATCTCGCGATGAACGGCAAGCGCCGCCTGATCGGCTCGTTCTGGCATGGCTCGATGGCCAACGCGATGGCACAGGCGATCGGCGCCCAGGCGGCCGCGCCGGGACGCCAGGTCATCTCGCTTTCCGGCGATGGCGGCTTCACCATGCTGATGGGCGATCTCCTCAGCCTTTCCCAGCTCAAGCTGCCGGTTAAGGTGATCGTGTTCAACAATGGCGCGCTCGGCTTCATCGGGCTCGAGCAGAAATCCTCCGGCTTCCTCGACACCGGCACCGAGCTGAAGAACCCGAACTTTGCCGCCATGGCGGAGGCCACCGGCATCAAGGGTGTCCGCATCGAGGATCCGTCCGAGGTCGAGGGCAAGCTTGCCGAAGCCTTCGCGCATCCCGGACCCGTCGTGATCGACGCCGTCGTCAACCGCCTGGAACTCGCCATGCCGCCCAAGGTGACCACCGAGATGGCCAAGGGCTTTACGCTCTACATGGTGCAGGCAGTGCTGAACGGCCGAGCCGACGAGGTCGTCACGCTGGCGCGGACCAATCTCTTGCGGTGAGAGGCTCCCTCTCCCGCTTGCGGGAGAGGGCGGGGTGAGGGTGTCTCCGCATCGGGATTCCCTGAGTGGAGAGAACCCTCACCCGGCGCTTCGCGCCGACCTCTCCCGCAAGCGGAGAGGTGAGATCACCGCCGCTACGTGCAGCGCGCCGAAAAACCCGATCCCGCGAGCTTGGCCAGCACATCGTCCAGATGCGCGCGGTCACGGGTTTCGATCACGAGCTCGAGCAGCGTCGCCTTGGCCGGGAGCGCCGAGAAGGTGCGCTGGTGCGAGACTTCGATGATATTCGCACCGGCTTCGGCGAGCAGCGCCGAGACCGCGGCGAGCTGGCCGGGTCGGTCGACAATGTCGAGCGTGAGCTGCGTCAACCGTCCCTCGCGCGCGAGCTCGCGCGTCAGCACCGAGGCGATCAGGCGCGTGTCGATGTTGCCGCCGGTCAGGACCAGGCCGACCTTCTGCCCCGCGAAGCGCTGCGGCGCGGCCAATACCGCCGCGAGGCCCACGGCACCGGCCCCTTCGACGACCGTCTTCTCGATCGAGATCAGCATCGATACCGCGCGCTCGATCTGATCTTCCGTGACCAGCAGGATGTCGTCGACCAATTCGCGCACGATCTTGGTCGTGATCTGGCCCGGCGACTTGACCGCAATGCCCTCGGCAAGGGTGTCGCCGCGCATCGGCAGATGCTCGTTCCTGATCGCGTTGTGCATCGACGGGTAGAGCTGGGCCTGGACGCCGATGATCTTCAAACCGGGCTTGAGCGATTTGGCTGCGATCGCGATGCCCGAGATCAACCCGCCGCCGCCGATCGGCACGACGAGCACATCCAGATCCGGCACGGATGCCAGCATCTCCAGTGCAATCGTGCCCTGGCCAGCCATGATCAGCGGATCGTCATAGGGATGGACAAAGGTCATGCCGCGTGTCTCGCAAAGCTTGCGGGCAAACTGCGCGGCGTCCTCCAGCGTCGCGCCGGAGATGATGACTTCGGCGCCATGGCGCCGCGTATTCTCGATCTTCACCATCGGCGTGCCGATCGGCATCACGATCGTGGCGGGAATGCCGAGCCGCAAGGCGTGGTAGGCGACGCCCTGCGCATGATTGCCGGCCGACATCGCGATCACGCCGCGCTGTCGTTCCTCCGAGGACAAAGCTTGCAGGCGGTTCAACGCCCCGCGTTCCTTGAAGGAGGAGGTGAACTGCAAATTCTCGAATTTGAGCCAGATCTCGCAGCCGCAGATCTCGCTCAGCGTCCGGCTCTGGTTGCAGGCGGTGACGATGACGGAATCGCGGATGGTGGCCGCGGCGGCCCTGATATCGGCCAGGGTGATCGGAAGGTTTTTCAAGTTGACCTCGGTTTGTCCTGTAGCTCCTGTTGGCGCGCCTGTGGCATGCTCACGGCCTCCCTCCTTGGATACGGTCTGGAATGCCAACCTATATTGCCCTGCTCCGTGCCGTGAATGTAGGCGGAACCGGCAAGCTGCCAATGGCCGAGCTGAAAGCGATGTGCGTCGCCGAAGGATTTGCAAGCGTACAAACCTATATCGCCAGCGGCAATGTGGTGTTCGACAGCAAATTGCCCGCCGGGAAGGTGAAGGCTGCATTGGAGAAGCGGCTGCAGGCCTATGCGGGCAGCCCGATCGGCGTGGTGATCAGGACTGCGGAGGAGATGGCCGCGGTGCTGAAGGCCAATCCGTTCCCCAAGGCGCAGCCGAACTGGACGGTTGCGATCTTCCTCGACGAAGCGCCGCCGCCCGATGCGCTTGCCGCGATCAGGGGGCAGCAGGACGAGGACGTGCGCCTCGGCAAGCGCGAGATCTATGTCGCCTATCGCTCAGGCATGGGTCGCTCGAAGCTGAAGATACCGGCAGCCGCAAACGGCACCGCGCGGAACATCAATACGATCGCCAAGCTCGTGGAGCTCGCGCCGGGCAGTTAGAGCATCCCTGGGCGAAGTGGAGACCGGCTCAGGCGTCCTGGAGTGCGGCCTGGGCGTGCTCGCGCGGCCTCACCGGCTCGGCCCGCTCGACCACGTCGCAATTCTCACAATGCAGGACGGTACGGAAATGCTTGTCCAGCGCGACGGTCCGTTGCCGGCCGCATTGGCAGCGCATCTGCTTGTCCATGGGAATGACCCTGGTTGTACTGGTTCGCGGGAAGGTCAGTGCGCCTAGCTAGCCGCTAAGGGTTAACCTAGTGTGACGACGATGACGCAAATCGGGCGCGGCTTCGACAAGCCATCTTGCCGCGGCGCCGATTTTCCTGCGGTTCGAGGCCGACCCGGTCGCGGGCTCAATGGCGCCGAGGGCCAAGCTCAGAGGCTCGGCACTTCCTCCAGCGCGACCGCTTGCAAGCCGCCAAAGCGGCGTTCCCGGCCATGGAAGGAGGCTAGCGCCTCGGCGAGATCGTCCCCGTCGAACTCCGGCCACATCCGATCGGTGAAGTGCAGCTCGGCGTAGGCGCCTTCCCACAGCATGAAATCGGACAGGCGCTTTTCGCCGCTGGTGCGGATGATGAGATCGACGTCGCGCAGATTCGGCTCGCCGGTGACGAGCTCTGAGAAGGCCTCGCGCGTGAGCTTGCCAAAGCCGGCGACCCGGGTCGCGGCGTTGAGGATGGCATCGCGGGCGGAGTAATCGATCGCGATGCGCAGATGCAGGGTGTCGCCATCAGCCGTCGCGTCTTCCGCGCGGCCGATCGCAGCCGCAATGCCGTTGGGCAGACGGTCGCGGCGGCCGATCACGGTGAGGCGAACGCCATTGCGCACCAGCGCCTGGATCTCGTTGGCGAGGTAGAAGCGCAACAGGCCCATCAGCGCCGTGACCTCGGCCTTCGGCCTGCGCCAATTGTCGCTGGAGAAGGCATAGAGTGTCAGCGTACCGATCCCCTGTTCGGGCGCTGCCTCGACGATGCGGCGGATCGCTTCGACCCCGGCCTCGTGGCCGCGCAGGCGCGACAACCCCTTCCGCGTCGCCCATCTTCCATTGCCGTCCATGATGATGCCGACGTGAAGTTTGGAGGAAAGATCACTTTGCATTACAAAGTCTCCGATCAAAAAAGGGAATCGTGATCAGGCCGGCAGGATGCCGAGCTGGGAAGGCGCGGCGCCCTCCTTGCCCGCGGCCTTGGCGGCGTCGCGCACCAGCCGTTCCAGCACAGCCAGATAGTCGAGGAAGCGGCGGCGGCCCGCCTTGGTGAGGCGGCAAGTGGTGTGCGGGCGATTGCCCTCATACCTCTTGGTGACTTCGACGAGTCCGGCTTCCTGCAACACCTGCAGATGACGGCTGAGATTGCCGTCGGTCAATCCGCAAAGCTGCTTGAGATCGGCAAACGCCAATCCCTTGGGATGCGTCATCAGCGAGGTCATCAGCCCGAGTCGCGCCTTCTCGTGGATCACGCGGTCAAGACCGTCATAGGAGAACGGCGCGTTGTTGGCTTCAATCTTCGACATCGTTTTCTCCGGTGGCGAAATACAACAGGGCAGCCATCAAAACCTGACCGACGACGAAGGGCAGGCCCATGGTCCAGGGCGACAAGGCGTGGCTCTGGCTCGCGACCACCAGCACCGCAAAGCCCGAGAGGAAATACCAGGCGCCGGCAAAGGCGATGCTGCGCGGCAACGAGCGGACAGAGGCGAACACGCCGAGGCTCACCAGCACCTGCCACAGGCCGGGCAGCATCCACAGCGTTTCAGGCGCGAACTTCCACAACAGGATCGCGAGCAAGACGCCGGCGACGCCCGCGGGCAGGAACTGCTCGACCGCTTGCTGGATCATGGCGTCCGCGAGCCCGGAATGATGCCGGCGCGAGCGCGCCCGCATCTCGGTCCAGATCAGCGCGGCCGAAAGCAGCGCGGCGACGGTCCAGCCGCCAAAGAAGGTGAGCGGGTTCCCGGTCGGATTGTTGAGCCAGAGGAACTGCAGGATGGCTGTCAAGAACGCGACGCCGCCGGTGGCGGCCACGGTCGCCGGGCCATAGCCGCGGAACGCCGTGCCCGCCGCAATCTGGCTGCGGATGGCAAGAATGTCGGCCAGGGCCTTGTCGAGATCGCGCATCGGTTGTCCGAACTTTGCATTGCAAAGTACACCGAGTCGCGAGACGGGCGCAAGTCAGCCAGCGGCCGACTGGATCACTTCGGCCGTCTCCATGGAAACAGTTTGTGTAGCGCCAGCGCCGCTACACCTTCACCAGGCTCGCAAATCCGCCATAGATCATGCGCTTGCCGTCGAAGGGCATCGACTTTCCGTTCATCATGGGTTTGAGACGCTCATCCGCCATCACCTTGGCATTGATCTTGTCGCGCTGGGCACGCGATTTGTAGGTGATCCAGGCGAACACGACGGTTTCGCCGGGTTTCAGCTTGACGCTTTGCGGGAACGAGGTGAGCTTGCCGGGCTTGACGTCCTCGGCGACCCATTCGCGATAGTCCAGCGCGCCATGCTCGCGCCAGATCTTGCCGCACTTTCGCGACATCTGGGCATAGGCGGCGAGATTCTTCTTCGGGACGGCGACGATGAAGCCATCGACATAGGGCATGGGCGATTCCTGTTGTTGTTCCCGTCATTGCGAGGCGCGAAGCAACGAAGCAATCCATTTCTCTGCTTGCGGTGGATTGCTTCGCAATGACGGTTTGTGGGTGCGTCAGCTATGGCAACAGGATGCCTGAAACGGCATCGGCTGGTATTGGTCACGGTGCCGCACCCAGTCCATCGGATAAGGCAGGCCCTCTTCATGCCGGCCGAGCGGCGTGAGATCGAGATAGTGGTAGGCCGCATTCATCATGTCGGTACCTCGGGCAAAACACGAATAGGTGTGAAAGACGTTGCCGGTCTCGTCGCGGTAGAACACGCTGATGCCAGGCGCCTCCTCGATACCAAAGCCGGACGTGCCGAAATTGTAGATCTTAGCGCCCGACTTCACTTCTTCCGGCGTGAACGACACCGCGAAATCATGGTTGAAGTCGCTGTTGGCCGAGGACAGCCAGTCGAACGTCCAGCCCATCCGTTTCCTGAACGCTTCCAGCTTCTCGAATGGCGCACGCGAGATCGCCACCAGCGTGGTGTCGCGCGCTGCAAGATGCGGGATCATGCGCTCGTATCCGTCGGCCCAGAACGAACAGCTCTTGCAGCCTTCGTCCCAATCGGGCCCGAACATGAAGTGCTGCACCACGAGTTGCGGCCTGCCCTTGAACAGGTCGGCGAGCGCTATCTTGCCGTTCGGGCCGTCGAACATGTAGGCCTTGTCGATCTTGACCCAGGGCAATGCCCGACGCTCCGCGCTGAGGGCATCGCGGGCACGGGTGAGCTCCTTTTCATGCGCCATATGGACCTTGCGGGCTTCAATCCACTCCTCGCGTGACACGACTTTGTGTGGCTGCATGGTGTCCTCCCTTGACAGTATTCAAGCGATGAAACTTTCCAGCTTGGTGAACAGCTCCGTCCATCCGCGCTCATGATTGTCGCGCGCGGTCTCGTCGACGAACTGCTCGTGATGGAAGGTCAGCAGCGTGCCGGCGCCATCTGACCTCAGCGATACCGTCACCAGCGACTCGCGCTCGGGCGTCGAATGCCAGGCCCAGGTGAACACCAATCGCTCGTTTGGCACGACATCGCGATAGACGCCGCCGACTTCGTGATATTCGCCGTCGTTGCCGGTGAAACTGATGCGGTAGCGCCCGCCGGCGCGAACGTCGAGCTCAGCCCGCACCGAGCCGGGCTTCACATTCGCCGGCCCGAACCACTGCACTAGGTTTTCCGGTTCGGTCCACGCGGCGTAGACTTTTTCCGGCCGCGCACCGAGGCGGCGCGTGAGGGTGAGGCCGGGGCGCGCGGCGGGGCCGGAGCTGGCGGTGCTGATGGCCATGGGTCTTCCTCCACGAAGGCGGCAAGGCGATCGAAATTGTCGGACCAGAAGCGCACATAGCGATTGAGCCAGTCCATCGCCTGCTCCATCGGGCGCGCGGTCAGCCGGCACGCCACCGTGCGGCCGGTCTTCTCCCGCATGATCAGGCCGGCATCCGACAACACGTCGAGATGCTTCATGATCGCGGGCAGCGACATCTGAAATGGCTGCGCGAGCTCGCTCACGGACAAGTCGTCCTTCTCGCCAAGCCGTGCCAGAAGCGCACGGCGGGTGGGATCGGAAAGCGCCGCGAAAGTGCGGTCCAGCGTCTCGTCGAGATACTTAACCATATGGTTTAGTATAGACGCGATCGATCACGAGTCAATGGCGCGTATCGCGAGAACATTCACGAAAATTTGGCGCGCAAGAGAAGGGGACAGAAGCGACTAGCGCGCGCCGTTCTTTCCTTCTCCCCTTGTGGGAGAAGGTGGCGCGCATGCAATGCGCGACCGATGAGGGGCTGTCTCCGAGCGACGGTGATTGTGGAGACAACCCCTCACCCTAGCGGGTCTGTTGCTGACGCCGGCGCAGCCCTCTCCCACAAGGGGAGAGGGCACATCAACTCACGCCGCGAAGGCGCACCGCGTGAAGCGCGCCGTTCGCAAGCTCAGTCGTAATAATAATTGTCCCTATGCACGCGCCCGCGACGCGGCGGCTGCTGCTGACCGAAGGCTACGCGTGGATTGATGTTGCAATAGAGGTTGCGGCCGGACGCGCTCGCCATGCATTGCCCGTAGGTTTGATACGAGCAGTCGCCCGGAATGCCGAAGCCCCTGCCTTGGGCGCACCAGGGATAGTCATAGGCCGCGGCAGGAGCGGAGCCGGCGGTGACACCCGCCCCGACGGCCGTCACGGCCAGCACTGCCAACATCAGTTTGCGCATCGTCGTTCTCCTTCGCCTGGGCCAAGCTGACCATTGCCCCGCATCTGCGTAGTCGCATCGCCGGCGTCAAGGTTCAGAACGCGATTGCCGCAGGAAGGTTCTGGCTGGTGCGCGCTTGTGTCCTATTCCACCTTGAGCCCGGCGCCCTCGACGACTTTCCTCCACTTTTCGGTCTCGGCGACGATCTCCGCGCCGAACGCCTCCGGCGTCTGGATGCGCGGCTCGCCGCCCAGTTCAACCAAACGTGTTTTCATCGCCGGCTCGGCCATCACAGCGTTGATCTCGCTGTTGAGCTTGGCGATGATCTCCTTCGGTGTGTTCTTTGGCACTCCCATGCCGAACAAGGCGCTCGCCTCATAGCCCTTCACGGTCTCGCTGATGGCCTGCACGTCGGGCAGTTGCGATGAACGCTCCGCCGTGGTGACGCCGAGCGCCCGCAATGAGCCGGAGCGGATATGCTGGATGATCGAGGGCATGTTGTCGAAGATCACGTGCACTTGACCGGCAAGCAGGTCGGTGATGGCCGGCGCCGCGCCGCGATAGGGCACGTGCTGCATCTTGGCGCCGCTCATCGCCATGAACATCTCGCCGGAGAGATGCACCGAAGTGCCATTGCCCGATGAGGCCATGTTCACCTTGCCGGGATTGGCCTTCACATATGCTATGAACTCGGCGACGTTTTTGGCCGGGACATCCTTGTTGACGGTCATGACGTTCGGCACCCGCTGGAACGAGGCGACCGGCGCGATGTCGCGAACGAAATTGAACTTCAAATTCGCATACAGCGTGGCGTTGATGTAGTTCGCGGGATTGACCAGCAGCACGGTGTAGCCGTCCGGCTCGGCATTAACAGCGGCCTCCGTGCCGATATTGTTGCCGGCGCCGGGCTTGTTCTCGACCACGAATTGCTGTCCGAGCTTTTCCGACAGCCGCTGCCCGATCAGACGCGCCAGGATATCGGTGGCGCCGCCCGGCGGATAGCCGACGATCCAGCGGACCGGCCGAGCCGGATAGTCCGCCGCTGCCGAAGCGCGGCCGATCGCAAATGTCGAAATCCCGGAACCGATCAGGCCAAGCGCAGTACGGCGTGAAATCATGTAGTTTCCTCCGATATGGCCGGGTTCACACTCCGGTCCGTTTCTATTGAATTAGTGACGCCGCGCGTTGTAACAAACTACGCATTGGACAGCCAGTGCGCGGCCTGCGCGCTGGACCGCGACGAAAGGATGAGGCCATGGCCGTCAAGGTGAACGCGCTCGACCATCTCGTGATCAACGTGTCCGACGTGGCGCGATCCACCGAATGGTACAGCAGGATCCTCGGCATGGAGGTCAAGGTGTTCGATCCCGGCGAAGGCAAGGCGCCACGGACATCGCTGGAGTTCGGCAACCAGAAGATCAATGTGCGGCCGCGCGATGCCTCCAAGATCGAGTGGTTCACGGCCGACCACGAGACGCCCGGCAGCGAGGACCTCTGCTTCCTCACCTCCAGCACGCCCGATCAGGTGGTCGCGCATCTGAAGGCCAACGGCGTCAGGATCGAGGAAGGCCCGGTGCCCAGGCATGGCGCGCGCGGCATGCTGCGCTCGGTCTATTGCCGCGATCCCGACGGCAGCCTGATCGAGATTTCGTCGTATGAGGGTGGCGGCAAGTAAGCGCGAAGTAAGCGCACCTTTCCGAGCACGCCCTCCGTCGTCATGCCCGGGCTTGACCCGGGCATCCACGTCTTGCTTGCCACGGTTTCGTGGATGGCCGGGTCAAGCCCGGCCATGACGGAAGAAATAGCGCGATTTGATCGCGCCGGAATCCAGTGGCAAAACTGTCCTCCGAACAAGCAAGACGAAAGCAGCCGGCAAGGTTGCACGGGAGGAAGCATGACCAATTCACAGGCAGCACCTGGTATCGTGGGACCGTTCGCAGGCCTTGACGTGCCGTGGCTGCTTCGGATGCGCGCCGAGGTCCGGCGCGATCACCCGTTCCTGATCTGGGCGCCGTTCGAGGCGCCGGCGCGGAAATGGACCTACGGCGAATTTCACGAGCGCGTCGGCGCGCTGGCCGCAGGACTTGCGAGACGCGGCATCAGGCCCGGCGAATATGTGCTGATCCATCTCGACAATTGCATCGAGGCGATGCTGGCCTGGTTCGCCTGCGTCGAGCTTGGCGCGATCGCGGTCACCACCAACACGCGCTCGGCCGCCGCCGAGATGGAATATTTCGCCGGGCATTGCGGCGCGGTCGCCGCCATCACCCAGCCGGCCTACGCGGAACTGATCGCGGCCAATTGCCGCGAGCTGCGCTGGATCGCCGTGATCTCGCATAACGCCGGCGCCGCGCCGGCACAGACCACCTCACGCAGCGACAGTTTTGAAGCGCTGTTCGCCGACAGCGCCGACCGGCCGCGCCGCGCCACCGATCCGCTCGCCCCCTGCAGCGTGCAATACACGTCCGGCACGACATCGCGCCCGAAGGCGGTGTTGTGGACCCATGCCAATGCGCTGTGGGGCGCCAAGGTCAATGCCGCGCACGAAGACCTGCATGCCGGCGATGTGCACCAGACCTACCTGCCACTGTTCCACACCAATGCGCTGGCCTATTCGATGCTGGCGACGCTCTGGGTCGGTGCCTCCTGTGTGATCCAGCCGCGCTTTTCCGCAAGCCGGTTCTGGGGCGTCGCGCTGGAGCATGGCTGCACCTGGACCTCGACCATCCCATTCTGCATGAAGGCGCTGGTGGAGCACGAGATCCCGAAGAATCACAAGTTCCGGCTCTGGGGCACGGCGGTGTGCGAGCCGCCGGCCTTTGCCGCGTTCGGCGTCAGGACCATCGGCTGGTGGGGCATGACGGAGACCATCACCCACGGCATCGTCGGCGAGGTCGACCAGCCGAACGCGCCGATGTCGATCGGCCGCGCGGCGAGCGAATACTCGATCCGGATCACCAATGATGACGGCTCGGCGACGGAAGTCGGCGGCACCGGCAATCTCTCGATCAAGGGCATTCCCGGATTGTCGCTGTTCAAGGAATATCTGCACAACGAAAAGGCTACCCGGGAAAGCTTCGACGAGCACGGCTATTTCCTGACCGGCGACCGCGTCATGTTGCTCGAACACGGCTTCGTCAAGTTCGGCGACCGCGCCAAGGACATGCTGAAGGTCGGCGGCGAGAACGTCGCGGCGTCCGAGATCGAACAGGTGATCGCGGTGGTCGCAGGCGTGCGCGAGGCGGCGGTGGTTGCAAAGAAGCACCCGATGCTCGAGGAGGTGCCGGTGGTCTTCATCATTCCGCAGGGCGGCGTCGCACCCGCAGGCCTGCACGACGATGTCATGGCCGCCTGTCGCAACGCGCTCGCCGACTTCAAGGTGCCGCGCGAAATCCGCTTCGTCGACGACATGCCGCGCTCGACGCTGGAGAAGGTCGCGAAGGCGGAATTGCGCAAGCTGCTGGAGTGACGCGCGGACGCGTCATTTCCGGGGCAACGCCTCTCCACGTCATTGCGAGCGAAGCGAAGCAATCCATGGTGCCGCTTGCGGAAGCATGGATTGCTTCGTCGTGGAGCCTGTCATCGGGTCCGCCAGAGGCGGGACCCGTTGGCTCCTCGCAATCACGGGCGGAGCAGTCCGAATCAATAATGCCCGAACGCGACCGGGCGGAACGCCTGCAGCAATTGCTGGTCGAGCTTGGCGCCCATATCTCCCATGATCGCGAACGCCTTGGCGTGGGTGAACTGCAGCCGGTAGGCGCGCCTCTCCACCAGCGCGGCATAGATATCGACGATGGTGGTGACCCGCACGATGTCGCTGATCTGGCCGCCGTGGAGGCCATTCGGATAGCCGGAGCCGTCCAGCATCTCGTGATGGTGCAGCACCACGTCGAGCATTTCAGGCGGAAAGCCGCCTTGGACCAAGAGCGCCTCGTAGCCGCGCCGCGGATGCTCGCGCATCTCGGCCATCTCGTCCGCGGTCAATTCGGTCGGCTTGTCCAGGATCGAGGTCGGGATGAACGCCTTGCCGACATCGTGCAAGAGCGCCGCGCGGGCGAGGCGGCGCTGGTCGTCCTCGCGCATGCCGAGGTGCTGTGCGAACGCCACCGCGAAGCCGGTCACGAACAGGCAATGACGATAGGTGTCGGTGTGATGGCAGCCGACCATGGTCAGCCATTCGCGCAAGGATGAGTGCTTGATCGCCTTCAGGATCTTGCGCTCGGCGGCGACGATGTCGCTGAATTGCAGGGGCACGCCGGCCGGCAGCTTTTCGAACATCTTGACCATGACCGCGTGCGCCGCCTCGACGCCGCGATTCAGCGCCTTGCCGCGATCGGTTTCATCGTAGCCGTCGGCGTCCGGAAACGCGGCGCGGATGCGCTGCAACAGTCCGGCAGCGTCGAACGGACGCGAGATCGTGTCGGTGGCCCCGAGCGCCCAGGCCTGCATGGTCGCGTGGTGCAATGCATCCTGCAGCACGAACAGGCGCGGCATTTCGCGATAGGCTTCCGTCCTGAGCTTGTTGCGCACGAGCTGCACGCTCTCGGGCGAGCGCAGGTTGATGTCGACCACGATGCCCGAAAGATTATCCGCGGGCTTCTCGGGAATCTCCGCGGTCGAGATGGTATCGACCTCGCCGACGGACCGCAAAATCCTCGCCAGTTCGCTGCTCTGGTCGCCTCGATCCGACGCCAGCAACAGGCGGCGTCTTAGCGAAGTCTTGTTGGCTAACGCTGTCATGAAATCCTTGGGCGTTCGCAATGACGATCGACAAGCCAGGCTAGCGGAGAATGAGTTCCCTGCGGCTTAATAGGCGTGATGAACGGGGGTCTAGCGCCAATGCTAGAATTTTAACGATCGGGCCTTCCATTTCCGCATTTCCCACCCGCGAACGGATCGCGCTAGGATGATTGCGCAGCATCGCTGCGGAAAATCTGGTCGGGGAAACGCAATGCCGAAAATCAAGCGAGATGGGGTCGAGATTTATTACGAGGTCCATGGCGATGGCCCTCCCCTGCTTTTGACCCACGGCTATTCATCGACCTCCGCGATGTGGCAGGGCCAGGTCGGGGCGCTGTCGAAGCGCCACAGGCTGGTGCTGTGGGACATGCGCGGCCACGGCCAGTCGGACTATCCGAGCGATCCCGCGGCCTATAGCGAAGCCCTGACGGTCGCCGACATGGCCGCGCTGCTGGATACGGTCGGCGCGGAAAAGGCGATCGTCGGCGGGCTCTCGCTCGGCGGCTATATGTCGCTTGCATTCTATCGCGCCTACCCTGAGCGGGTGCGCGCGCTCCTGATCATCGACACCGGACCCGGCTTCAAGAAGGACGACGCCCGCGATGCCTGGAACAAGCGCGCCTACGACACCGCAGAGAAGTTCGAGCGCGAAGGCCTGGACCTTTTAAAGTCGTTCAGCCGTGAGCGCTCGACGGTAACGCACCGCGATGCCACCGGTCTTGCGCTTGCCGCCCGCGGCATGCTGACCCAGCGCGACGCGCGCGTGATCGAGTCGCTGCCCGAGATCAAGGTGCCGTCGCTGATCGTGGTCGGCGCCGACGACACGCCGTTCCTCGCCGCCTCCGACTATATGGCGGCCAAGATCCCCGGCGCGCAGAAGGTCGTGATCCCGGCCGCCGGCCACGCCGTCAATATCGATCAGCCGCAAGCCTTCATCGAGGCGGTGTTGCCGTTCCTCGATAGCCTCGAAGTCAAGTCGGAGCAGAAGGCTGCGTCATGAGGAGGATGACCGCGACACTGCTCGTGCTCGCCGCTGCCGCGGAACCGGCCTGCGCGCAACACCTGCCGCCATTTGGCGGTCCTGCTCCTGCGCCATCTTACTTCGTTACAACGCTGTCGAACACCGCGCCGCTGGTGTTCGGGATGGACGTGGAAGAAACGTCGCGCGCGCTCGGCACGCCCCTCACCTACCTCAAAGGACGTCCCGGCAATGAGATCTATCTCACCTTCCGTGACCTCGGCGGCAGCGGCCTGTTCCCGCACAAGGACCGGCTGTTCCTGCAGTTCCGCAAAGGACGGCTCGCCGGCTGGAAAGCCGACTGGGGCCAGAACTGGATGTGGCGGTAGAGCATGATCCGGAAAAGTGGAAACCGGTTTTCCGAAAAGATCATGCTCAAACAAGAGATGAGATCATGATCCGATTCCGTAATCGGATCATGATCTACCCGCTGCTCTTTCGCGAACCGTAATTGCAACCCTCAAACGAGAAGGGATGACCCATGGGACATGATATCACGCTGACGGCTTCGGACGGCTTCAAGCTCGGTGGCTACCGTGCGGACCCGTCCGGCGCGCCAAAGGGCGCGATCGTGGTGATCCAGGAGATTTTCGGCGTCAACCACCACATCCGCGCGGTCTGCGACCGCCTCGCGCAGGAAGGCTATGTCGCGATCGCACCCTCGATCTTCGACCGCAGCGAGCCGAATTTCCAGAGCGGCTATTCCCCTGATGAAATCGCCGTCGCGCGAAAGTTCGTCGCCAATCCGGATTGGACGGCGATGCTGCGCGACACGCAGGCTGCGATTGATGCCGTGAAGAGCGTCGGCCCGGTCGGCATCATCGGCTTCTGTCTCGGCGGCAGCGTCGCCTATGTCGCGGCGACCAAGCTGACGGGCCTGAAGGCAGCCGTCGGCTATTACGGCGGCGCCATCGTCCGCTTTGCCGACGGCAAGCCGACGGTGCCGACGCAACTTCATTTCGGCGAAAAGGATAGCGGTATTCCCTTGACCGATGTGGAGACCATCAAGGCCAAGCGACCCGAGGTCGAGATCCACATCTATCCCGGCGCGCAGCACGGCTTTCACTGCGACGAACGGGCGAGCTACGACAAGGCCAGCGCCGACATCGCCTGGCCGCGCAGCCTGGCGTTTTTCGCGAAGCATTTGAAATAGCGCACTCTCTCCACGGTCATTCCGGGGCACGCGCAGCGTGAGCCCGGAATCCATCGGGCCGCAGGCGCCGGCGGCGAAATGGGTTCCGGGCTCGACGCTTCGCATCGCCCCGGAATGAAGAGTTGAGAGAGTGTCGCGTAGCCTAGAACCACCGCTCGCCGACGAACACCGTATCGCCGGGGCTCATCGGCGTGCCGAGCGGCACGGTGTAGCGCCCCGAGCCGCCAGCATCGGTATGCGTCAGCGTCACCATGTCGCGCTTGGCGCGCGGCGAGAAGCCGCCCGCAATCGCCACGGCGCTTTCGACGGTCATGTTGGGCACATAAGGATATTGTCCGGGGGCGGCGACTTCGCCGAGGATGAAGAACGGCCTGTACGCCTCGATCTCGACGGCGACCGAAGGCTCGCGGATATAGCCGCTGCGCAGCTTTGCCGCGATCTCGCCTGCGAGCCCCGACGTCGTCCTGCCGCGCGCGGGCACCTGCCCGATGAGCGGCATGGTGATCGAGCCGGCAGCATCGATCGCGTAGGTATTGGTGAGCCCTTCCTGGCCGTAGACCACGACGCGCAGCCGGTCGCCGGCATCGAGATGATAGGCCGAGTCGTAGCGGACCGCAGCAACCGGCGCCGCTGCATAGGCCGCGCGGGGTGAAGCGGCAAAGGCGGAGCGAAGCGCGCCGACGGCGCCACCGCCGCTGCTGGCGACCGCGACCGGCGCAGGGCTGGCAGGCCCGCCATAAGCCATGGAGTCGAGATCGGCCGGCGCTGGAGCGACCGCGACCGGGCCGCTCGCGTGCATGCAGCCTGACAGCACGAGTGCAGTCATAACGGCAGTGATCGGCAATCGAAACGCGCGTGCAACCCGCACCCTGGCCATCCCTGAAAAGCGAGACAGCCTAGTCTTGCACCGGTTATGGTTAACAAATGGTTTGTTAGAGAGAACTCCCTCGCCCCGCTCTTGCGGGGCGAGGGAGAACGCGATCAGGCGGTGACGCCGACCCCGATCGGGCACGACACGCCGGTGCCGCCAAGGCCGCAATAGCCCGCCGGATTCTTGGCGAGATATTGCTGATGATAGTCTTCCGCGAAATAGAACTCGGCGGCCTTTGCGATCTCGGTGGTGATCGGACCGAGGCCCTTGGCCGAAAGCGCTTTCTGATAGGCGGCCTTCGAGGCCTCCGCGGCCTTCCGCTGCGCGTCGCCAAAGGTGTAGATCGCGGAGCGATATTGCGTGCCGACATCGTTGCCCTGACGCATGCCCTGCGTCGGGTTGTGATTTTCCCAGAATGTCTTCAGGAGTTGCTCGTAGGAGATCTTCTTCGGATCGAACACGACCAGCACCACTTCGGTGTGGCCGGTACGACCGGAGCAAACCTCCTCATAGGTCGGATTCGGCGTGTAGCCGCCGGCATAGCCAACGGCGGTCGTGTAGATGCCATCGCCGAGCTCCCAGAATTTGCGCTCGGCGCCCCAGAAGCAGCCGAGCCCGAACACCGCCTGCTCCAGACCTTCAGGATAAGGCGGCTGCAGCTTGCTGCCGTTGACGAAGTGGGTGGTGGCGGTCGGGATCGGCGTGGCGCGTCCCGGCAGCGCTTCGGCTGCACTCGGCAACGCGGTGGTCTTGCGCATGAACAACATGGATTACCTCCAGGCGGGCACATCGGCCTGAAGCCGAGAGCGGCTTCGGCCGGCTAGGCCCTCAATATAGGTATTTACGCGCGATCTGGCAGCCCTGTTACGTCCCCACAACCCGAAGGAGCAAAGTTACGATCAATCGCGCGCGTAGCCGATCAGCGGCTTGCGCGGCCGGAACAGGATCATCAAGAGGATGCCGGCGACACCGAGCACGACGAAAACCGGCTGGTCGAGGATGATCTTGATCACGCTGTCCCAGAGGAAAGGCGTGGTGCGCTCGATCCAGGCACGGAAGGCCGCCTGGCTGGACTGGTGGATGTCGTTCCAGAACTGGCCGAAACGGGTGAAGCGCAGGGTCTGATCGGCGACGAAGCGGGCGCCGTCATAGACCATGAAAACAAATCCGCCGGCCAGGAGCAGCAGGCCGATTAACCGAAAAAACCCGCGGATCATGCCTCACCCTTAGTCCCTGTCCGCCCCAAGCGCGCCAAGGCCCATTAACGGCAGGAAGGGCGGAAATTCAACCTGTTCAGCACCTTGGCGGCCATTTTCTGCCGGTTTCGGCCCTCCGAACCGGGTGGAAAACGTTGACGCTGGGGGCCGGCCCCTCTATAAGACCGCGCAATGGCGGCGGGCGCAATCCTGCCGCCGCTGTTCTTTGGACGGGCGGCCGCCGGGACTTTTGCTTCTGGGCACGGCTCCCTCAAGAACACATCTCGACAACACAGCAGAGTAGATCACGCGATTTCAACGGCCGGCGCGCTCGAGCCCGACCAACAGAGCGACCAACGCCGAAGGACAATTGAGACCATGGCCAACACCACTTCCGCCAAGAAGGCGACCCGCAAGATTGCCCGCCGCACCATCATCAACAAGTCGCGCCGCACCCAGATGCGTGGTGCGGTTCGCTCGGTCGAAGAAGCGATCAAGCGCGGCGACCGCGATGCAGCGCTGAAGGCGATGGCGCATGCCGAGCCCGAACTGATGAAGGCCGCACAGCGCAACATCGTTCACCGCAATACTGCGAGCCGCAAAGTCTCGCGCCTGACGCATCAGATCGCCAAGCTGGCGAAGTGAGCTGACGGAAAAACACTTTCGTCAAGGGCCCGGCTTTACGCCGGGCCTTTTTCTTTTGCGAAGCTTCGAACGACTGTGCTCCCGAAGTGACTCGCTGTTGCAGGACAGCGCGTGTGCCATATTCCGCGCGTCCGTAGTTTTACCGAACCTGCAGTTCTTGCTGCGCCTCACACGCGACGACGCGATTAAATACGCACGCGCGCGCCGCATAAATGGAATAGCGCTAAACATTTCCTCGGCGAAAAGCCGCGAAGGGTTACCCTCCAAAAGCAATCGCGAAAAACTTCGTCTCGCTAATCACTTACCCACATAGCGAAGCCGACTTGTTTGAAAAATGGCGCCGCCGAGATGCTACGTAAATATTTTATGAACTTTTTTTTCCGTTACACCGCGCTTTGTGACACGCGCGAATCTGCGCGGTGATTCAAAAACTTGCTTTCCGGTTTCGCAATTGCAATGCCGCAACACCGGCGAAGACTCAACTCACGAGCCACAAACAACGGATTGTCAGAAATCGCGCTTGGTGTATTTGTTTATGCGTTCGCGGCGCCCACGGCTCTTAAGATCAGCGCGATCTTAGACCCACGGGCGGACGTGCAAATCGGCGGCGGTGTGCGCGTTAGCGACGCTTTCCAAGCGAAGCTGAGTTGGCAACTCATAGCAATATGAGAACGGTTGTTCTGTGTCTGGATTTCTCGATCGCAGCGTCCGCGCTGCGAGAGAGACGAACTGGGGAGACACGCAACAGCCGCGGCCTTAAGCAGCGGGGAACGCGGTGCCCGTGAATGGGTTGACAAGGACTGAACTACGCGGCGGCGCAGCACTGGACATTTCGATGTTCGGGAGCGGCACACTGAATTTGGACCACTTGCGAGTGGATTGCTCGCCGCGCGCAATCGCGGCGAGAGGGGGAGGCAGTATGATTTACGGAACCATCGCAGCATTCGAATTGCGCATTTCAGACAAGTCCGTATTCGACACCTTGGATTGCTCTTCCGCAAACAGCTCCACGCGAACTCCGGATACTCCTTCGAGTACGCGCTGACCTCGCGAACGCACGTCTGTTCCAGCACATAATCTGCCCTGCGGCGGTTTCGCCGAACGGGAGAGATGTGCCCGGAACAGAAGGCCTCGCTAGAGGTCGCGCCGTGGCAAGAAACATGCACGGCGCTTTCACAATCAACGGCACTACTCTTGAGAAAAGTCTTCAGGCAATGACAAACACGGAACAGGATCGCTGGTCGCGGGTGAAGGGACGGTTGCGGACGAGCGTAGGGGAGGATGTCTATACGAGCTGGTTTGCACGCATGGATCTTGAGGGCGTGCAGGACGAAAGCGTCCGCCTGTCGGTTCCGACCCGATTCCTGAAGAGCTGGATCCAGGCGCACTACGCCGATCGCGTGCTCTCCTGCTGGCAGGCCGAGATGCCGGAGGTGCATCGCATCGATCTGACCGTGCGCACGGCAGTGCGGCCTTCGGCCACGGTGAAGGAGACTCCCGCGCCGGCAGAAACGCGCCGCGTCGAGCGTCCGGAAGGACGGCCTTCCGTCGAACTGCGTTCGACCGCGACCGCGCCGGTATCGGCGAGCCACGATGCGCTCGGTGGTTCACCGCTCGATCCGCGGCTGACATTTGCGAGCTTCGTGGTCGGCCGCTCGAATACGCTCGCGCATGCGGCGGCGCGCCAGGTTGCGGAAGGTCGTCGCGGCGATCCCGTGATGTTCAACCCGCTCTACATCCATGCCGGCGTGGGGCTCGGTAAAACCCATCTTCTGCAGGCAGTGACCTGGGCCGGCAATTCCGGTGGCGAGCGCAAGGTGCTGTATCTCACCGCGGAAAAATTCATGTACGGGTTCGTCGCGGCGCTGAAGACGCAGACGGCGCTGGCGTTCAAGGAAGCGCTGCGCGGCATCGACGTGCTGGTGATTGACGACCTGCAATTCCTGCAAGGCAAATCGACTCAGGCCGAGTTCTGTCACACGCTGAATGCGCTGATCGATGCCGGCCGCCAGGTCGTGATCGCGGCCGATCGTCCGCCGTCCGATCTGGAAAGCCTCGACGATCGCGTGCGCTCGCGGCTTGCCGGCGGGCTCGTGGTCGAAATGGGATCGCTCGGCGAGGAGCTGCGCCTCGGCATCCTCAAATCGCGCGTGGCCGCGGCCCGCGTCCATCACGCAAGCTTCGACGTGCCGGACGAGGTGCTGGACTATCTGTCACGCACCATCACCCATAATGGCCGCGACCTCGAGGGCGCGATCAACCGCCTGCTCGCGCACAGCAAGCTGAACAACCAGCCGGTGACGCTGGAGATGGCCGAGCGCGAGGTCCGCGATCTGATCCGCCCGCAGGAGCCGAAGCGCATCAAGATCGAGGACATCCAGCGCGTGGTCGCCCGGCAGTACAATGTCAGCCGTTCCGACCTCTTGTCCTCGCGCCGCACGGCGAACGTGGTGCGTCCGCGCCAGGTCGCGATGTACCTGGCCAAGACGCTGACGCTCCGCTCGCTGCCCGAGATCGGCCGGCGCTTCGGCGGGCGCGACCACACCACGGTGCTCCATGCCGTGCGCAAGATCGAAGCACTGGTCGCCAAGGACAACTCGCTCTCCGAAGAGGTCGAATCCCTGAAGCGCCAATTGCAGGAATGAATTCTTCCCTCCCGCCCCGTTTTCCGGGGCGGGAGGGACCTTTATGCCTGAAAACGTGGGGAACGGCGTCCCGCTCCCTTGCGCTCGCGCGTTATCCGCGCCACCTTGCGGTCCCCCCGACGGTTTGGTCAAATCCCATGGATTGACCGGCTTTCGGGCCTCAAACGCCGCGGCGCGCCCATGGCCGCCCGGCCTTTCCATCTCAGAGCACGGTGGGTTACCGGTTTTCGGACAGACCATGCTCAACTCAGGGATCTGGCGGGTATTGCAATGAAGGTCACCGTCGAGCGCGCGCAACTCCTGAAGTCGCTCGGCCACGTGCATCGCGTGGTCGAACGTCGCAACACCATCCCGATCCTCGGCAATGTGCTGGTCCGCGCCGAAAATGCCAAACTCTCGCTGAAGGCGACCGACCTCGATCTCGAGGTGACGGAGACGCTGGCCGCGGAAACCGCCACCGCCGGCTCGACGACGGTGCCCGCCCACATGTTCTACGACATCGTGCGCAAGCTGCCCGACGGCTCCCAGATCGTGCTGGAGGCGGACGGCGACCGCTCGGTGCTGGCGATCCGGGCCGGCCGCTCGCGCTTCACCCTGCAAACGCTGCCGGAGAGCGATTTCCCGGATCTGGCCGCCGGCGACATGACGCATTCGTTCTCGCTTCCCGCCGCCGGCGTCAAGCGCCTGATCGACCGCACGCAGTTTGCGATTTCGACCGAAGAGACACGCTATTATCTCAACGGCATCTACCTGCATTCGGCGGGCAGCGCCCAACAGGCGACGCTCCGCGGCGTCGCGACCGACGGCCATCGCCTGGCGCAGGTCGACCTGGTGCAGCCGAAGGGTGCCGCCGGCATGCCCGGCGTGATCGTGCCGCGCAAGACCGTCGGCGAAGTGCAGCGGCTGATCGAGGATACCGAGGCGGAAATCACCATCGAGCTCTCGCCGGGCAAGATCCGCTTCACGCTCGGCAATGTGGTGCTGACCTCGAAATTGATAGACGGCACCTTCCCCGATTACGGCCGCGTGATCCCGCAGAACAACGACAAGGAACTGGTGGTCGACAAGAAGGATTTTGAAGCCGCCGTCGACCGCGTTTCGACCATCTCCAGCGAGCGCGGCCGCGCGGTCAAGCTGTCGCTGTCGGCAGGCAAGCTCGTGCTGTCGGTGACAAACCCGGATTCCGGCAGCGCCACCGAGGAACTGGAGGTCGAATACGCCTCCGACGCACTCGATATCGGCTTCAACTCGCGCTATTTGCTCGACATCGCCGCCCAGATCGAGGGCGAAGTCGCAGTCCTGAAACTCGCCGATCCCGGCTCGCCGACGCTGGTGCAGGACAAGGACAACAAGAGCGCGCTGTACGTGCTGATGCCCATGCGGGTGTGACCTCGTCCCGCGAAACGCGCTCCGACGTACCCTCTCCCCTTGTGGGAGAGGGTGGCGCCTCACGAAGTGAGGCGCCGGGTGAGGGGTTCGCGCCGCGAACACCACACCATCGACCGATCGCCAAGCGCATCCGCACCTTCGCGAAGAAGATGCGGCGGGAGCCGACCGATGCCGAAGCGAAGATGTGGCGATTGCTCCGCGATCGACGCCTTTCACACCTGAAGTTTCGTCGCCAAGTCCCGTTTCAGACCTATATTCTCGACTTCGTCTGTTTCGAGAAGCGCCTCGTCATCGAAATAGACGGCAGTCAGCACGCGTCATCGACACGAGATGCGGTGAGAGAAGCCGCCCTCATCGCGGAAGGCTTTCGTGTCGCACGTTACTGGAACAACGATGTGCTGCTGCAACCCGGCGCGATATTGGAGGACATTCTCGCAAAGCTTGCCGAGCTGTGAGATACCCCTCACCCGTCGCCTCGCTTCGCGAGGCGCCACCCTCTCCCACAAGGGGAGAGGGGAAGGACGACGAACGACATGACCCCTTCGCGCATCCATCGGCTGTCGCTGACGCATTTCCGCAATTATCGGGCGGCGAGCGTTTCGACGCGCGGTGACGTGGTGGTGCTGGTCGGGCCGAACGGTGCCGGCAAGACCAATTGCCTCGAGGCGATCTCGTTTCTGGCGCCGGGGCGGGGCCTGCGCCGCGCGACGCTGGAAGACGTCGCCGACAACCAGGGCGAAGGTTCCTGGGCGGTCTCCGCCGAGGTCGAGGGCGCGCTGGGACTGTCGACGCTCGGCACCGGGATCGAAGCGCCCGCGCAAGGCGGCGAGAGCGTCAGCCGGCGCTGCCGCATCGATCGCGAGCCGGTGGGTTCGGCCGCGGCCTTCGGCGACCATCTGCGTATGGTGTGGCTCACGCCTGCGATGGACGGCTTGTTCATGGGCGCGGCCTCCGAACGACGGCGGTTCTTCGATCGGCTGGTGCTTGCGATCGACTCCGAGCATTCCAGCCGCGTCTCGGCGCTGGAGCGCTCGCTGCGCTCGCGCAATCGCCTCCTGGAAGTGCGCAATTATGACGACCACTGGTGCGGCGCGATCGAACGCGAGACCGCAGAGCTTGCGGTCGCGGTGGCGGCGACGCGCGGCCAGACCGCCGCAAGACTGTCGGCGATGCTGCGCGAGCGCGCGCAGGGCTCGGCGTTTCCTTCCGCCGAGATCGCGCTCGACGGCTGGATGGAGAATGCGCTGCTCAGCGAGCCCGCAACGGCCGTCGAGGACCGCTACCGGGAGATCCTGCGCCTCAGCCGCGCGCGGGATGCCGCCGCCGGACGCACGCTCGACGGCCCGCATCTGACCGATCTGCAGGTCGTCTACGCGCCGAAGAACATGCCGGCACGCGACGCCTCCACCGGCGAGCAGAAGGCGCTTCTGATCGGGCTGGTGCTGGCACATGCGACATTGGTCGCCGAGATGACCGGCATCGTGCCGCTGCTGTTGCTCGACGAAGTGGTGGCGCATCTCGATCCGAACAGGCGCAAGGCGCTGTTCGACGAGTTGGCAAAGCTCGGCGCGCAGGTCTGGATGACCGGCGCCGATCCTGCCGCGTTCGTCGATATTGGGGCCAATGGCGAGATCTTCGACGTCGACGCAGGCCGCATCAGCCGCCGCGGCTGACGCTACTTTCCCGGATCGCTTGCTTTGCGCCCGTCGAGCACACGGTCAATCACCGCGTCGACGAGATAGGCCGAACCCTTCTCGGTGAGGTGAATGCCGTCGCTTGCGGTGATATCGCCGGCACTGTCGCCGATCCGGGTCAGGCAGCCCTCGCCATTGCACAGCACATCCCAGGCGGAGACGAAGTCCGCACCGGCGGGCGCAAGCTTGTCACGCATCACCGCGTCGAACCATCCGCTGGTCACGCCGCCGCTCCAGCGCGCCGGGAGCAGGTCGTGATAAAGCAGGAAATAACGCAGCACTTCATTCGGCAGCCCGCGCCGCCAGGTCGGCACCGCACCGAGCACGACCACGCGCGCGCCGGTCTCACGCTTCAGCGCGGCGGCGGTCTCGGCGATCTTGTCCGGATAGCGATCCCAGGTGCCGTGCATCAGCACGATGTCGGGCCTGATATCGCGGATCAGTGAGAACACCTTGTCATTCATCGCGCGGCAGTTGGGCGTGCCGGGCACATCGACATTCAGAACAGGAACGCAGGAGGCCGAGGTGAACTGCGCGATGCCGAAATTCTTCGTCTCCTGCACTTTCCGCAATCCGGGCAACAGCGCGCCCGCGGTCGAGTCGCCCCAGATCACGACCAGCGGGCGGCGGTCACGGTCAACGCAATCATCGGCGAACGACGTATCGCGGCCGAGATCGAGCAGGCATTGGTGGAACCGCCATTGCGCTGGCTGTGTCGACACACCGGCCATGGCGCGGATTTCCGGCGGCAGGCGGAAATCGTAGCCACGCCCCCAAACGACAGTGCCGCCGAGCGCGGCGATGAGCACGATGCTGGCACCCAGCGCAACCAATTTGCGCGGCTGCGGCCGGCCGAAACGCAGCGGCTTCTCGATGAGGCGGTAGGTCGCGCAGGCGAGCAGCACGCTGAGCAGCAGGATCAGGCCGCGCTCGAGCAGCGTCAGCGGACTGAACTTGATCAGCGCGAAGAACACCAGCAGCGGCCAGTGCCAGAGATAGAGCGGATAACTGATCAGCCCGATCCATACCATCGGCCGGCTGGCGAGCAGGCTGCGATTGAGCCAGGCAGCGGGAGCCGACAGCAGCAGCGCGGACCCAACTACCGGCAGCGCCGCGCGCCAACCCGGAAACTGGCTGTGACTGTCGTACAGGCCGACCGCGAGCGCGATCAGGGCGAACCCTGCGAACGCACGCCAATCACTCGCGACGGTCGGTTTGCCGGTTTGGCTCCAGCCCAGCGCCAGCAAGGCGCCGGCGAGCAATTCGAAGGCGCGCGTGAACGGCAGATAGAAGGTTGCGACCGGGTTTGCGCCGATCAGCACCAGATTGAGGGCGAAGGAGGCGGCGCCGAGGATTGCGGCGATCCAGAACAGTTTCAGCCGCAGCCGCGCCACCAGGATCAGCAATAGCGGCCAGAACAGGTAGAACTGCTCCTCGATGCCGAGCGACCACAGATGCAGCAGCGGCTTTTTCGCCGATTCGACGTTGAAATAGCCTGACTGCAGCAATAGCGCGATGTTGGCGAGAAACGCAGCGCTGGCAAAGACGTCGCTGCCCAGTTGCACATAGGCGGACGGCAGCATCAATAGCCAGCCCGCCACCAGCGCGACAGCGAGCACGACGATCAGCGCTGGAAAAATCCGCCGGATGCGCCTGGCATAGAAGCCGGCCAGACTGAAGCGCTGCTCGCCGAGCTCGCGCGCGATGATACCGGTGATCAGAAAGCCGGAAATCACGAAGAAGACATCGACGCCGACGAACCCGCCCGGCGCGGCTTCAGGAAAAGCGTGGAAGATCAGCACCAGCATCACGGCGATGGCGCGGAGGCCATCGATATCGGGCCGATAAAGCTGGGACGGCAGGGACAAGGGCAAATAATCCGGAAATCGCGGAACTAGGAGAAGGCATCGAAGTCAGCCTGCTTCGATGCCCTCTCTAGCAGGTCCGCGAAACGCTGCCAGAGGGAGCTCGCCGAGCGATCCAAATCGGGATTCTCGAGCGCTCGCAATGGACCTCGAATCGCGCTTTTTCGCGGCCTTTGAAACAGCCTTAAACCGCCTTGAAAAAAGGCAGAAAAATACTATTTATTCAACAGCTTGCGGAGACAGACTTTGCGCTAGGCGCGATGCATCTTTCGTGGCACAAATAGTGTAATCAGCCCTCAGTTTTGCGCTGCTGATTCGGGACATCCTAAGGCCTCACATGACAGAACCAGCCCGGCAGACCCCTGCCGAAAGCGAGCATCCCATTCCCGTGGAATATGGTGCGGAATCGATCCGGGTCTTGAAGGGCCTGGATGCCGTGCGCAAGCGGCCGGGCATGTATATCGGCGACACCGATGACGGTTCCGGCCTGCATCACATGGTCTATGAAGTCGTCGATAACGCGATCGACGAAGCGCTTGCGGGCCACGCGACGCGCGTCGAAGTCGTGCTCAATCCCGACAATTCCGTCACCGTGCGCGACGACGGCCGCGGTATTCCCGTCGGCATCCACAAGGGCGAAGGCATCTCCGCGGCCGAGGTCATCATGACCCAGCTCCATGCCGGTGGTAAATTCGACCAGAACTCCTACAAGGTTTCGGGCGGCCTGCACGGCGTCGGCGTCTCCGTCGTCAACGCGCTGTCGAGTTCGTTGAAGCTCCGCGTCTGGCGCGACGACAAGGAACATTTTGTCGAGTTCGCCCATGGCGATTCGCTCGCCCCGTTGAAGGTGGTCGGCGACGCCAATGGCAAGCGCGGCACCGAGGTCACCTTCCTCGCCTCCACCGAGACCTTCAAGAACATCGAATATGATTTCGCGACGCTGGAGCATCGCCTGCGCGAACTCGCCTTCCTCAATTCCGGCGTCAACATCGTGCTCTCGGACATGCGCCATGCGGTCGAGAAGCGCGAGGAACTGCACTATGTCGGCGGCGTCGAGGAATTCGTCAAATATCTCGACCGCAACAAGAAGGCGGTCGTCGCCAATCCGATCATGGTCCGTTCGGAGATGAACGGCATCGGGGTCGAAGCCGCGCTGTGGTGGAACGACAGCTACCACGAGAACGTGCTGTGCTTCACCAACAATATCCCGCAGCGTGACGGCGGCACCCATCTGGCCGGCTTCCGCGGCGCGCTGACGCGTCAGGTCAACGGCTATGCCGAGGCCAACGCGAAAAAGGAAAAGATCACGCTGACCGGCGACGACTGTCGTGAGGGCCTGACCGCCGTGCTCTCGGTGAAAGTGCCGGATCCGAAGTTCTCGTCGCAGACCAAGGACAAGCTGGTGTCCTCGGAAGTGCGTCCCGTTGTCGAGAACGTCATCAACGAGGCCCTTGCCGCCTGGTTCGAGGAGCATCCGAGCGAGGCGAAAGTCATCGTCGGCAAGGTGATCCAGGCCGCGGCCGCCCGCGAGGCCGCGCGCAAGGCGCGCGAACTGACCCGCAAGAATCCGCTCGCGGTCTCCTCGCTGCCAGGCAAACTGGCCGACTGCCAGGAGAAGGATCCCGCCAAGTCGGAACTCTTCATCGTCGAGGGTGACTCGGCAGGCGGCAGCGCCAAGCAGGGCCGCAACCGCGAATTCCAAGCGGTGCTGCCGCTGCGCGGCAAGATCCTCAATGTCGAGCGCGTCCGCCCCGACAAGATGCTGTCCTCTGAGCAGATCGGTACGCTGATCACGGCGCTCGGCACCGGGATCAGCGACGACTTCTCGATCGACAAGCTGCGCTATCACAAGATCATCGTGATGACGGACGCCGACGTCGACGGCGCCCATATCCGCACGCTGCTCTTGACCTTCTTCTATCGCCAGATGCGCGAGATCATCGACGGCGGTTATCTCTATATTGCGCAGCCGCCGCTCTATAAGGTCACGCGCGGCAAGTCCGAGCAGTATCTGAAGGACGAGCGCGCGCTGGAAGATTATCTGATCGAGGCCGGGCTCGACGATTGCGTGTTCACGCTTGGCACCGGCGAGGAACGCTCGGGCCGCGATCTGCGCTCCCTGATCGACGACGCCCGCGTCATTCGCGCCGTGCTGCGCAACCTGCATAGCCGCTACAATCGGAAGGTCGTCGAGCAGGCTGCCATCGCAGGTCTGTTCGGCAAGGATATCTACAGCAATCCGGAAACCGCCGCTGCCGCGGCAGAATACATGGCGGGACGGCTGGACAATCAGGCCGAGGAAGTCGAACGCGGCTGGACCGGACAATTCGTCGAAGGCCAGGGCTTCATGTTCGAACGCACCGTACGCGGCGTCAAGGATGTCGCCGTCATCGACGACGCGTTCCTCGGTTCGGCCGACGCCCGCAAGCTCCACGAATACCGGGAGCGGCTGCAGAGCGTCTATGCCCGCTCCGGCAAGCTGCGCCGCAAGGACAGCGAGCAACTCATCTACGGCCCCGTCGACCTGTTCGAAGCCGTAACCAACACGGCCCGCAAGGGCCTGACCCTGCAACGCTACAAAGGTCTCGGCGAGATGAACCCGGAGCAGCTCTGGGAGACCACGCTGGATACCGACGCGCGCTCGCTGTTGCAGGTGAAGGTCAAGGAGGTCGATGAGGCCGACGACATCTTCACCAAGCTGATGGGCGACGTGGTCGAGCCGCGCCGCGACTTCATCCAGGAAAACTCGCTCAGCGCAAACATCGACATCTGAGGCCGCGACGCTGCCAGCCCGAGCGCATCAGGCGTCGGCGTCGGTCGCGGCCAATGGCGGCAGGTTTTCGCGCCTGCGCGTGAGGTCGATGAGCTGGCGCAGACCGGGCGGCGGTTGGCGGCGGCTCGGATAGTAGATGGTGAAGGGCGGGCCTTCCGAGGCCCATTCCGGCAGCAGGATTTCCAACGCGCCGGATACGACCTCCGCTTCGATCCGCCGTTCCAGACAATAGACGAAGCCCACGCCACGCAGCGCCATGTCGACTGCATGTTCCGTCTCGTTGGCGCATACCGGCCCGCGGACATCGAGCCGGATCATCGAATCGCCATTGCCCAATTCCCACGGGAAGTTGCGGTTATCGCCGACGCGCATCTCGACGCACGGAAGCTGCAGCAGATCGCCGGGAGTATCGGGACGGCCAGCGCGCGCGATCAGTTCGGGTGAGCCGACCACGACCCACTTCAACGGTTTGGTCAGCGCTATCCCCACCATGTCCAGCGGCACGCGATCGCCATAGCGGATGCCGGCGTCAAAGCCCTCGGCGATGATCTCGACCATGCGATCCTCGACGGTTACGTCGACATGCATGCCCGGAAATTCCTTGCAGTAACGCGGCAGCACGGGACCAAGCACAAGCCGTGCGGCATCACGGAGAACGTTGAGACGAAGCCGCCCCACCGGGACACGTCGATGGTTCTCCAGCCCGGTCAAGGCATCGCGGATGGTGCGAAATCCATTCTCCAGCTCAGCGGCAAGCGCGGCTCCTGCGTCAGTCGGCCTGACGGAACGGCTGGAGCGATGCAACAGCCTTACGCCCAGATCGGACTCCAGCTTGCGCAGGCGATGGCTCAAGGCGGACGTGCTCACGCCGAGCTCGATGCCCGCTTTGGCAAGGCTGCCGCGGCGCACGATCGTCAGGAACACGTTCAAGTCCGCCAGCATGTTTCGGTCGAACGTTTTCATGAACGGCCTCTCAAGGCGTCGTTGAGCTGCACTCAACGAACCTACCCTGGTGGCCGCGGTTTTACGACCCATACTCAAGTTTCAAGGAAGAGGCGCCGCGCATGGAGCCGCGCTTCTCGGCGCCTTCCCCGCATGACGAAGGAGACACGCGATGACGAAACGAACTGGCAGCCGCAGGGATTTCCTCACCGTCGCCGCGGCGACGGTCGGCGCCCTTGCGGCACCGTCATTGGTGATAGCCGCCACCGACAGCAAAGGAGACAATCGCATGGCACAGGCAAATCGGGCGACACAACTTTTCAAGCCGGAGTTCCGCTTCGGGCTGGGCGGTGTTCCGCTCGGCAACGAGTTCAACAAGGTCACCGACGAGGACGCCGAGGCGACGCTCGAGGCCGCATGGAGCGCCGGCGTGCGTTATTTCGACGTGGCTCCCTGGTACGGCTTCGGATTGTCGGAGCGCCGCTTCGGCCATTTCCTGCACAACAAGCCCCGCGGCGATTACGTACTGTCGTCGAAGGTCGGCAAGCTGTTCAAGGCCTCGAAGAACAATCGGCATGCGGAAATCTTTCCACTCTCGGACTCGCCGAATGACGTCACCTACGACTACACCGCTGACGGTGTTCGCCGTTCAATCGAGGACAGCCTGCAGCGGCTCGGCGTCGACAGCCTTGATGTGGCGTTCGTCCACGACATCTCGCCTGATTTTCCATACTTCCCGACATCATGGCAGGAGCAGTTCGTGATCGCCGAACGCGGCGCGTTCCCGGCACTCTCGCGCATGCGCGAGGAAGGCATCATCAAGGCCTGGGGCATCGGCGTGAATTGTCCCGAGCCGATCCTGCGCGTCATCGACGTTGCCGATCCCGACGTCTGCCTTTGCGCGTCGCAGTACTCGCTGATCGATCATGCCAACGCCCTCAATCAGGTTTTCCCGGCGGTGCGGCAGAAGAACGTGTCGCTGGTGATCGGCTCGGCGCTGAATGCAGGCTTCATCTCCGGCAGTCCGCGCTACAATTACGGGCCGAACAATTACAAGATCTCCCCGGCCCATATCGAGAAACGCGACCGGCTGCGCGCAGCAGCCGCCCGCCACGGCGTCGATCTGCGGACCGCGGCGTTGCAGTTCTCATCAGCCCCTGACGTTGTCGTCGCCTTGGTCGTGGGCGCGAGCAGCCACCGGCAGATCCTCGAGGACTACAATTCAATGCAGGCCAAGATCCCCGCGGAATTCTGGCAGGAGCTGAAGGAAAGCGGGCTGATCGAGCAGGCAGCCACAGTCCCGGCCTGATGGCCGGGGCAGTGGATGCTAAGGGCATGACTTGGACGAGCCTTGTGTGCTATGTCGCTCTGACTGCCCTTTGATTCCGTTACGGAATCTTCCACGAGCGAAGCAACCAACCCGTCGAGGACAACGTGGCGCCCATCCAATATATCGTCGAGGGCGGCCACCGGCTCTCCGGCACGATCGAGCCGTCCGGCAACAAGAATTCGGCGCTGCCGATCATTGCGGCGGCGCTATTGACCGAGCATCCGGTCACGCTGACCAATGTGCCGCGGATCCGCGACACCGAGACGCTGGTTGAGCTTTGCCGCTCCGTCGGCGCCTCGGCCGAGTGGACCGAGCGAAACACGCTGCTGATCCACGCCAAGGAGATCCGCGCCGCCGATCTCGATCCGGAACTGTGTGCGCGGATCCGCGCCTCGATCCTGCTCGCGGGGCCGCTGCTCGCCCGCTGCGGCGAGGTCGCATTGCCGCCGCCCGGCGGCGACGTGATCGGCCGCCGCCGTCTCGACACGCATTTCCTCGCTTTCGAGCAGTTAGGTGCCAGCGTCACCGCGACGCATCGGCTCGAGTTCCGCGCCTCCCGCCTGAAGGGCGCCGACGTGTTCCTCGACGAGCCCAGCGTCACCGCGACCGAGAACGCGCTGGTTGCGGCCGTGGCGGCCCGCGGCACCACCTACCTGCGCAACGCCGCGTCCGAGCCGCATGTGCAGGATCTCGCGCATTTCCTGGTCGCGCTCGGCGCCAAGATCGAGGGCATCGGCACCAATACCATCATCGTGCACGGCCCGGCCACGCTCGGCGGCACGCACTACGCGCTCCAGCCCGATCACATCGAGGTCGGCTCGCTGATCGGGCTTGCCGCGGTGACGCGCTCGCCGCTGCGCATCGCGCGTGCCGGCGTCGAGCATCTGCGCTCGATCCGGATGGGTTTTGAGCGGCTCGGCATCGTCTGCGGCGTCGAGGGCGACGACCTCGTGGTGCCCTCGGGCCAGACCATGAAGATCCATGATGATTTCGGCGGCCATGTGCCGAAGTTGGAGGACCAGCCCTGGCCGGCCTTCCCCGCAGATTTGATGTCGATCGCGATCGTCACCGCGACCCAATGCGATGGCGTCATCCTGATGTTCGAAAAAATGTTCGAATCGCGGATGTTCTTCGTCGACAAGCTCATCGCAATGGGCGGGCGCATCGTGTTGTGCGACCCGCATCGCGCCATCGTCGCCGGTCCGAGCCGCCTGCGCGGCGCGCCGATGACCTCCCCCGACATCCGCGCCGGCATGGCGATGCTGCTTGCGGCCGTCTGCGCCGAGGGCACCTCCACCATCAACAATGCCGACCAGATCGAGCGCGGCTACGAGCGGATCGAGCAGCGGCTGAACGCGCTCGGCGCCAAGATCACCCGCGTGCCCGAACGCGTGCGGTAAATTGGAACTAACGGCCGACCTGTCCGTTGCACTGCCAATCCCCCATAGGCAGGTGCGACCATGCGCGTTCGTCTGCCCAGCTTTCTCCAGATCACCGGCGGCGATGCCGCCAATCTCACCATTGCCGCGGCAGCAGTCGCGGTGCTGACGATTGCGCTCTGGCTCGCGCATAGCAACGAGAGCCCCAGCGGCGTCGCGGGCATCCCGGTCGTGATCCCGCACCATTCGGCGGCGCTCCTGACGAGCGAGCGCGCCCATGTCAGCGATCCCCGCGTCGGACAGATCGCCGACGGCGTCCTCGAGGCCCAGCAACGCGAAATCAACGCGATCAGGCAGGGCCAGCCGTAAACCGGGCCGTAGCCCGGGTGAAGCGAAGCGCAACCCGGGACAGCCGCATCGGCATTCGCGAGCGGCCCCGGGTTACGCCTGCGCTCCACCCGGGCCACCGCAGTGGCTGTTCCGCCACCTTTTAGGCGCGCGGCAGTGCTAATCTCACGCCATGACCTCAACCGAGAACATCGAACGCGCTTCGATGGCGCCGTGCGCGGCCGCGCGTGCGCCTCGTCACCATTTGCGCGACGAGCTCACTGAGACCCTGCGCCTGGCAGTGCCAATGGCGCTGACGCAGCTCGGCCAGATCGCGATGATGACGACCGACCTCGCCTTCATCGGCCGGTTCGGCGACGAGGCTGTCGCCGCCGCAGCCTTGGCGGGCACGGTCTACTTTGTCAGCTTCACCTTCGGCATGGGACTGATGTCCGCCGTCGCCCCGCTGGCGGCGCAAGCCTTTGGCGCGCGCAATCCGCGCATGGTGCGGCGCTCGCTCCGCGTCGGGCTGTGGGCCGCGCTGTTCATCACATTGCCGCTGATGGTGCTGCCGTTCCGCGGCGAGCAGATCCTGCTCGCGCTCGGCCAGTCCGCGACGGCCGCGCAGCTCGCGCAGCAGTATCTGTTCGGCCTCGCCTGGGGCATGCTGCCGGCGCTGTGGTTCATTGCGATCCGCGGCTTCATGAGTGCGGTCAACCGGCCCGAGCCGATCCTGTGGATCACGCTCGCGGCGATCCCGGCCAATGCGCTGCTGGTCTATCTCCTGCTCTATGGTGCTTCCTATGGCGCTTGGCGATTGCCGTCGCTCGGGCTGTTCGGGGTCGGCATTGCCACCTCGATCGTCAATCTCGGGACCTTCCTCGCCGGCCTGTGGTTCGCCTACCGCCGCCGGCCGTTCCGGAAATACCAGGTGCTCGGCCGCGTCTGGCGCATCGATTGGCCACTGATGCGGCAGCTCGTCATTGTCGGCGCGCCGATCTCAGTCTCGTTCCTCCTGGAATTTGGCCTGTTCGGCGCAGCGGGGCTGTTGATGGGGCTGATCTCGACGGCCGCGCTGGCCGCGCACCAGATCGCGCTGCAGATCGCAGCCATCCTGTTCATGGTGCCGTTCGGGATCGGCATGGCGGCGACGGTCCGTGTCGGCCATGCGGTCGGACGCACCGATGCGCAAGCGGTCAGGCGCGCGGGACTCGTCGCAACCGGGCTCGGCATCGCCTTCATGTCGACGATGACGCTCTTTGTCATTCTCGGACGATCCGCGATCGCCGAAATCTTCCTCGGCGAAGCAGCCGAAGCGACCGTGCAATTGACGGCCTCGCTGCTCCTGGTCGGCTCGACCTTCTTCATCGCCGACGGCGTGCAGACGGTTGCCGCCGGCGCGTTGCGCGGCATGAACGACACGCGCCTGCCGCTGCTGTTCGCCACGATCAGCTACTGGCTGATCGGGTTCACCTCTGCGTGCCTGCTCGGCTTCGCGACCACGCTCGGCGCAGTCGGCATCTGGATCGGGCTATCGGCCGGGACTGCGGCCTACGCCCTTCTGCTCATCTTGCGTTTCCGCCTGCTGACCAGCAGATTGGCCGTGTGATGAAAGCGCGCGAAGTCACGCCCGATATCGATCCCGGCCCGTTGCTCGCGGGCGCGGAGTTCATCGACGCCTTTCGCATCGCCGTCGACGGCACCGCGCTCGATGCGCGCAAGGCGGCCGAGAAGATGTTTGCGCGCCGGCAGCGCTGGATCGAAGCGCTGTTGCGATTGCGCAATCTGATTGTCGCGCCGCTTGGCCTGAAGACGTCGGGCGAAGGCGATAGGGCATCGCTTGGCATGGTCGGCATGTTTCCGGTTCTCAGCGAGACGCCGGAACGGCTGGTGGCGGGCTTCAACGACAGCCATCTCGATTTTCGTGTCGTGGTCGATGTCACCGCACATGCCGGCAGCCAGGAGGTCACCACCACCACGCTGGTGCGGACGCATAATCGGCTCGGCCGGACCTACCTCGCGATCATCCTGCCCTTTCACCGTCTGGTCGTGGCCGCGATGCTGCGGCAGGTCGCGCTTTAGAGCCAGCCTAACCGCATCGCGCGCTCGGCCGTGAACTAAACCTAGAGCGTGATGAGATAAGGTCGAATTGTGTTCCCATGGGCGCTGCCTCTTCTCACCTCTCCCATAGGGAGAGGTCGGCGCGTAGCGCCGGGTGAGGGGATCTGCTCTATCGAGGGACCGTAACCCCTCACCCGCGCCTCCGGCGCGACCTCTCCCTTCGGGAGAGGTGAACTTGCGGCCAAGCCGATTCAACCAAATGACATCGCGCTCTAGTCGCGATGGAAGAAGAAAACTTTGGTCGTGAGACAAAGCATCAAGATGACGGTGCACTCGAGAAACAGCAACGTCGCAACGAAAAGCACGGGCTCTTCGGAGGCAACAATCGTCCTGGTAAAACCGAGCTTTTTCCATCCGATTGTCAATTGTCCGAATAAGTAGGAATGCAAAGGTCCCGCAATCGCGCCGACCGCAAGCCCTGCCGTCGCGAGCAACTTCTTCCACATCGGCCAATCGGCAAATCGCCTGAGCTGCTCAGTCCTGAATGTCTGCCGTTCGGCATCGCTCATAAGCAAGAAGCGGCGGTTAAGGATGCCGAAGTAGACGAGCCATCTTTTCCATCTCGGTAATGCCGCAAAGCGCTGAGCTTTGCTTTCTTCGGATTCGGTATCATTCATCGCATGGCCGCATGATAGTGGAGATGAAGCCTGTGTCTCCGGACGATACCTCCTAAGATTTAAGAGCGGTTGAGCGCGAGGCGGTAAAGTGCAGCTTTCGAGAGTAAACGATAGCTTAAGGTGTAACTTCCGCCTTGGTCACGAGCGCTGCGGACGGCGGCGACTTCGCCGACGTCGCGCTGCAGGGCAGCATAAATAGGCGCGATCGCCGGCGTGCAAATTGCGCCCGCCGGCGTCTTGTCGCCAGAGGTGCAATCGCTTCAAGAATCAGCGGCGAGGAGGCCATCGCGGACCGGTCCGGCGGTCCAATCGTCCCCTGAGAGCGGCCTGACCGTTACGTCATTGATGACTCCGAGCTGCAGGCTTGGATCGAAATGGCGCATCGTCCGCTCATTCAGGTCAATGATGCGGCCAGGCGTCAGTGGCCCCACGTCATTTATCTTGACGATGACCTTCTTGCCTACAGCCTCAACGAGGGCATACTTCGGCTTCGCGCCATACTGCACCCCACCGAATTTCTGACGCAAACTTGTCTTGATGGCAGCCGCCCAGCCAGAGGGATCATAGCGCTCGCCGGAGGCTGTATTCGGGCCGCCCTCCCGCCATCCGGGCCGGAACGGATTGTACATGGATGCTGCGCCAACGATCGCATCCCCAGAAGCGACATCGACGACAGCGCTTGAATAAACCGCGCGGGTTTCACTGCGAGCAATGGTAACAGAAATGGCAAGTGCAACTAGGGCGCCGCAAATTGCGGCGCTCGAGCGGAAGAGCATCATAACTCCTTGATTGATTTTCTTCGATCGTTCGGTTCCCGATGCCGCAACGCATGGCCAAGCGAACGCGGAGGCGTTTACGAACTTGTGCCAATTTTTTGCGGATTCGCGCCAACCCGGGCGATGGAACCGCTGTGGGAACCGGGGCGGTTCTCACACAGTGTTTTAGTTCTCATCGACTAAGACAGAGATTGCGTCAGCAGCATGACAGCGCGTGCGCAGGAGCAAGCGTTCTGCCGAGGGCGCAAGGAACAAGCCACAAGCCCATTGGATCGCGCGGCAAATGCGGCCAAGGAGGCCGGTGTTTCCTGCGAGACGATTCAGTAGAGAACGGGCAACCCTATCAAGCCATCATCGCAGCAGCCAAGGACAGGGGCCGCGATCTCATTGTTATGTCATCCTACAGAGCGCACGCCCTATTCTTCGGCCGCCTCTTTCGCCGCTGCCGACGTCTCCGACCACTCGCCAACGACGCGATCGAGATCGAGCAGGTTCTGCCGCATCTGCTCCAGCGAGAATCCGAGTGCGAAGAAACGCTCCGCCATGTCGCCGGGAAGACCGCGGATCAGGCCCTCGCTGCGAACAGCGGCGACTTCGTTCGCATAGCGCTGCAGGGCGGCATGAACAGGCGCGATCGGCGGTGCGCCCGCGCCCATGCGCAGCGCTGCGGCGGCAGAACGCAAATAGAGCGTGATCGCCTTGCTGACGTCGGACAAGGGCGCCGCAAGTCGCGCCTGCACATTCGCCGGCAGCGGCACCACAGTGGCGCGGCCGATCATCACGACATCATGGCGCAGTCGCAAGATGGTCCGCAGCAGCGGCCCGGTGTCCGGACCGGACGATAGATGCGCGGAGCGCTCGCGCTCCGCCTCCGCGCCGGTTGCGTCCAGGCCGACCAGCGCGGTGCCGATGCCGTCCTGGATGCGGTGCAGGGCGTCATTGTCACGCCCGCGCGTCAGGCCGGCGAGCAGCTCAGTGAAGGCGGCCGCGATCAGTTCCAGCAGGCGCGCGGCGTTGACGCGGATCTGGCTCACCGCGCGCGACGGCAACACCAGAAACGACACCAGAAGCCCGGTGACCGCGCCGACCGCGACCTCGCTGACGCGGTCGATTGCGGATACCAGCGGATCGGCGTGATGCATGGTCGGGACCAGCAGCACGATCACGGCCGTCACGGCGGCCGCACTGAGGCTGGGGTTGATGGCCGCGACAAAGGCCAGTGGCGCAACCGCCAGCACCAGCAAGCCGAGCAGGCCGCTCTCTCCGGAATACGGGATCAGCACCGCGATGGCGCCGCCATAGATCGCGCCGCCGATGGTGCCGAGCATGTAGTCGCGGGTTGCCTTCAGCGATCGGCCGACGCTCATCTGGGTCACGATCAGCGACGTCAGCACCGCCCAGAGCGGCAGCAGGAGGTGCAGCGCGACGGCCACCGCATAGGCGATCGCGGCCGCCACCGTGACCCTGACTGCCAGCGCCAATTGGCCCTTTCGGCTGCGAATCCAGCCGAGCACACGTTTCGCGGCGGCTGTCATGCGACCAAATCTCTGCTGCTCACGACGATCCTATGGCTGACGTTCGGCATGGCTGATGCCCGCGGCGTGAAGGCGGCTTGAAACGTGAAACCGGCCCGCCTACCCTGCGCGACAGAACGAGGAAACACGATGGCCAACGAAACCGCAACGCTCGCCGCCTATGTCGCTAACCTGAAATTCGCGGATATTCCACCGGAAGTATTGCAGCGCGCCAAGGTGCTGACGCTGGACTTCCTGGGCAGCACGATCCGGGCGCGGCGCGAAGCCGAATCCACGCCCTCGCTGCTCAAGATGCTGGAAGCGCTGGCGCTTGATGGCAAGGGCGAAGCCACCGTGTTCGGCGACGGCAAGACCTGGACGCCGGCAGTCGCAGCGCTGCTCAACGGCGCGCTCGGCCATTCCCTCGACTTCGATGACACGCATGCCGATTCCTCGCTGCATCCGAGCGCGCCCGTGGTGCCTGCTGCGTTTGCCGTCGGCGAGATGGTCGGCGCGTCCGGCCGCGACGTGCTGACCGCTGTTGTCGCGGGTTATGAGGTCTGCTGCCGGCTCGGCAATGCGCTCGATCCGACCTCGCATTATGCGCGCGGCTTCCATCCGACCGCGACCGCCGGCACCTATGGCGCGGCGGCGGCGGCCGCGAAACTGTTCGGACTATCGAAGGAGCAGATCATCGCGGCCTTCGGCGTCTCCGGCAGCCAGGCCGCGGGCTCGCTGCAGTTCCTGATCAACGGCGCCTGGAACAAGCGCTACCAGGTCGGCGCCGCCGCGATGAACGGCGTCATCGCCGCAACGCTGGCGCGCAACGATTTCGTCGGCTCGGTCGAATCGGTGGAAGGCAAGCATGGCCTGCTCGTCGGCTACAGCGACGACGCGCACCCGGACAAGGCGATTGCAGGGCTCGGCAGCATCTTTGAGACCATGAAGATCGGCGTCAAACCCTATCCGAGCTGCCGCTACACCCATGCCGCGATCGATGCGCTGATCGCGATGCGGCGCGAGCACAATCTGACGCCGGACCAGGTGAAGCGGGTCGAGATCGGCCTGCACCGCAACGGCATCACGCTGACCGGCGATGCCGCCACCAAGCGGCATCCGACCTCGATCGTTGGCGGCCAGTTCTCGATGTTCTTCACCGGTGCTGTTGCCCTCGACCAGGGCCGCTTCGGCTGGGACGACTACAGTCGGCTTGGCGATTCCGCAATTGATGCGCTCGCCGACAAGTTCGACGTGGTGCAGGACGACCGGCTGGAGATCGGCCGCACCCATCCGTTCGGCGCGCGCGTCAGCATCACCACCGATGACGGCGTGCATGAGCGGCTCAATGCCGATCCCTCCGGCGAGCCGACCTCATTCCCCGATGCGCAGGCGATGCAGCAGAAATTCCTCACCCTGGCCCGCCCGGTCCTGAACGGCCGTGCCGACCAATTCGCCGATGCGATCCTGTCGCTGGAACGCTTCGACCGCGTGGAACAGGCGACGCAATTGGGCCGGCAGTAGGCCTCTCAAACCGTCCATCGATCGCGATCGGTCACCCAGATATCGACGGTATCGCCATTGAGCTCGGCCTGGCCGTCGATTTTCGCACCAAGTCGGCGTGCCACGCTCTGCGAGGCGGCGTTGACCGGATCGATGCAATGAATGATGCGATCGACTGCAAGATTGGCGAACACCCAGTCGATGGCCGCGCGCGCGGCCTCGACCGCATAGCCTTTGCCGCGATGGTCCTTGGCGATACCCCAGCCGACCTCAAACCCCGGCCATCCCGCCGGGTACCAGGGGCCCACACGGCCCACGTAGCGGCCGGATGATCTTTCTTCGACGGCAAACATGCCGAAACCATACAGCGCCCAGTGCCCGGCGATGACGGCCGCATTGCGCCAGCCAGTCGTTTCGTTTGTCACCGCCTTGTGGTCGGGCGTGATGAATCGCGCCGTCTCGGGATCGGCGAGCATGGCGGTATTCGGCGCGATGTCGGAAGCCTTCCACGAGCGCAGGATCAACCGCGGCGTCTCGATAGTGGGACCGTGAAATTGCGCCGGCGCTGAGCCGGACTTGAGCCAAGCGACCATTGCTCCTGCACCCTACTGACCAGAATGAGAAGATCCGCGGATATCACTTCAATCTAGCGGAAAAGCATTCATCCAGGTAGCGGCTCACCAGCACCGCCGACCGTGCGTCCAGGTGCACGCCGTCGTCCCATCGCAGTTCGCTACGGTCGACGTCGATCGGCAGCCAGCGGTTCTGATCCGGGAACGCGCGATGGACGATCTCGCGCGTGGTCCTGACATAGAGCGATGTCTCGATCGGCGCGGCGTAGGGCATTTCCATCAGCAGCACGCGGGCGCCGCGCTGTTCCAGCACCTCGATCAACCGGCCGATCATCTCGATATTGACCTTGGCGGCGGCGCTCGGGTCTTCGGACTCCATCTCTCCGATCGCCCGCTGCAGATAGACGTGGTTGTCGAAATTGCCGGGCGGCTGCGCGAGCAGGCTTTTCAGCCGGGCCGCAATCTGGGCGTGGGTGACCGGGGCATGCACCCGGTTCTCATAGGCCGCAACGGCGGTCCGGATCGGGCGCAAGAACAGCGCCTCGTGCCCTTCCTTGGTGGAGAAGCGCTTCACCAGCTCCACATCCGGCGCGCGGGACAAGATATTGGTCTCGACGACGATCAGCTTGGGAAGCTGCCGCTGGCTCGCGAGGATCTCGAGCGCAGTGACGGGCGAGCCGCCCGCGAACGCCAGATTCCCCACGCGCGGCGTTTCGAAATATTCCTCCCTCAGCCGGAAGGTCAGCGAGCTGCCGACCAGCACGACATCCGGAACGGGATTGTCGACATAGCGGTTCACGATGACGAGCGCGCCATCGCGCGCGGTCGTCACCGGCAGTTGCAGCGTGTGTCCGAACCGCGCGGTCGCGATACCGCAGGCGAGCAGCAGGAGCGCTGCCGCAACGGCGCTCTTGATCAACCAGGCGGTGGGTTTGGGCTGCTGCTCCATGCGATCAGAACTGGAAATAGATGAAGGCACTGTCCGGCCCCGCCTCCAGATAGGCAAGCGCGACCAGCGCACCATAGGCATATGGCTCCCACCGCGTCAGCGCGGTCTCGAACAGCGATGTGATGCGCATATGCTGCAGCAGGACCGGAAGCGCGTAGAGCAGCGCAAGATTGTAGAACAATTTGGGCGGATTCGGGTTGGTGGTCGGCGTGAACATGCCGGTGAGATAGGCGAGCGCATGATCGAAATTCGGCAGCTTGAAGAAGATCCAGGCCATGGTGACGCAGAAGAACACCACCCCCATCCGCAACAGGCGCAGCGGCACGGAATCGATCGCCTGCAGCAGGCGCAGGAACGGCCGCTCGATCACCAGGAACAGCCCGTGCAGTACGCCCCACGCCAGATAGCTGAAGCCTGCGCCGTGCCAGAGGCCGCCCAGCCCCATCACGATCATCAGGTTGAGATAGGTTCTGACACGCCCATGGCGGTTTCCCCCTAAGGGGATGTAGAGATAGGTGCGCAGCCAGGTTGACAGCGAGATGTGCCACCGGGTCCAGAATTCCGAGAACGACAGCGACGTATAGGGCAGGTCGAAATTGATCGGCAGGCGATAGCCGAACAGAAGCGCGAGACCGATCGCGATTGCAGAATAACCGAAGAAGTCGGCATAGATCTGATAGCCGTAGAGGAAAACGAGCAGCCAGCGGTCCTGGGTTTGCAGCGTCTCGTAGAGCGGGAAGTCCATATAGGCCGTCATCTCGTTGAGATTGTTGGCCACGTAGAGCTTGAAGAAGAAGCCCGCGATGATCCATTTCGTGGCTTCGACGAACGGCACGTCGGCAAGCTGCTTCGGCACGATCTGCGGCATGAAATTGCCGGCGCGCGTGATCGGACCGGAGACGAGCTGCGGAAAGAAGATGATGTAGAGGAAGACGTCGGTCAGAGGCGGCCGCAAGGCCTTGCTGCGCGTGAGGTCGACCAACAGGCTGATATTGTGAAAGACGAAAAAGGAGATGCCGATCGGTAGCGGCAGCTTCAAGAGGAAGTCGATCGCCGCATTGTCGACCAGTGCCGGCGCCTTCGGATCAAGAAACAGGAATTTGTATTTGAAGAAGGCGAGCAGCGCGAGGTTGAAGACGATGCCGGCCGGCAGCCAGCGCCGATCGTGCAGCGAAAGCACCAGGAACAGATAGGTCCCGCCGACCGCGACCGCGAGCAGCGGCAGCAGCTCGGGCTGGCCGTATCCATAGAAGAACAGGCTCGCAACCACCAGGAGCAGGACCTGGAACCGCCGGAGCGGCGGGAGGTAGTAGGCCACAAATACGATCGCGGCAAACAAGCCGAATTGCCACGACGTGAAAGTCATGTTCCGGGGGCCTCGCAGGAACCTTGAAGCCCATGGCATGCCCCATTGGCGATTCCGGAGTCAAGCCACGATGATGCCAAAAGCCGCCACCCGGCGTGCACGTCCGGGATGATGGCGTGCAGGCGGCGGATTCCTGCTATCATTGAAGCCACGAAATAAGGAGTCCCCCTCATGAGCTGGCTTCCCTCCAACGATCCGATCCTCGGCGATCCCAAGATCTGCGACGCGCTGGAGCTCGTCATCGTGCCGCGCACCCGCGATCTCGGCGACGGCTTTGCCGTGCGGCGCGCGCTGCCGCATGGCAAACGGCAGATGGTCGGCCCCTTCATCTTCTTCGACCATTTCGGGCCGATGCAGTTTCTCGCCGGCAAGGGCATGGATGTGCGGCCGCATCCGCATATCGGGCTTGCCACCGTCACCTATCTCTTCGACGGCAGCATCATGCACCGCGACAGCGAGGGTAACATCCAGGAGATCCAGCCCGGCGCGATGAACCTGATGACCGCAGGCCGCGGCATCGCCCATTCCGAACGCACGCCTGACGTCCAGCGCCGGGACGGCCAGAAGATGCTGGGCCTGCAGAGCTGGATCGCGCTGCCTCAGGCCAAGGAAGAGATCGCGCCCTCGTTCCAGCATTATGCCGCCGGCGACCTGCCCATGATCAGCGAACGCGGCTTCACCGCGCGCGTCATCGCGGGCTCGTCGTTCGGCATCTCTTCGCCGGTCGAGATGGTCTCGCCCTGGTTCTACACCGAGGTCGCCGCAGAAGCCGGCACCAGCGTGCCACTCGATCCCGATCATGAGGAACGCGGGATCTATCTCGTCGACGGCGAGGTCGAGATCGCGAACGAGCGTTATGAGGGACCGCGCCTCCTGATCTTCCGGCCCGGCGACCGCATCACCGTGAAAGCGCTGCAGCCGACGCGGATGATGTTCCTGGGCGGCGACGCGCTCGAAGGCCCACGCCACATCTGGTGGAATTTCGTCTCGTCCAGCAAGGAGCGGATCGAGCAGGCCAAACAGGACTGGAAAACCGGACGTTTCGAGCCGGTCCCGCAGGAACATGAGTTCATTCCGCTGCCGGAGTGAGCTATCTCCCCATCGCTCTATGTCGCCCGCAATCTCGCGGGCGGCCGCTTTGAAGGTCTGACCAGATGAATGCGATGCGCGCCAGCGACCTGCCCTTGCCGCAAATCGGCCGCGGCAAGGTCCGCGATATCTATGCCGTGGGCGAGGACCGCGTGCTGCTGTTGACCACCGATCGCATCTCGGCGTTCGACGTGGTGATGGCCGAGACCATCCCGATGAAGGGCGCGGTGCTGACCCAGATCAGCGCCTGGTGGTTTCGCCAGCTCGAGAGCACCGTGCCGCATCACATGATCAGCGCCGATGCCGATGAAATCATCCGCGAGGTGCCCGCGCTGAAAGACCATCGCGCCGATATCGTCGGGCGCGCGATGCTGTGCCGGCGCACCACCGTCTTCCCGATCGAATGCGTGATCCGCGGCTACATCTCCGGCTCGGCCTGGAAGGAATATGCCGCGCACGGCACGCTTGCCGGCGAAAAGCTGCCGGCGGGCCTCGTCGAGAGCGCCAAGCTGGAGCCTGCGATCTTCAGCCCGGCGACCAAGGCCGAGACCGGGCATGACGAGAATATCACGGTTGCCCGCGTGCGCGAGATCGTCGGCTTTGATGTTGCCGACACGCTGGAGCGGATGGCGCGCACGGTCTACGCCTACGGCGAAAAGGTCAGCCGCGAGCGCGGCATCATCATCGCCGACACCAAGTTCGAATTCGGTCGCGATAAGGATGGACGGATCATCCTGATCGACGAGGTGATGACGCCGGACTCCTCGCGCTTCTGGGCGGTCGATGTCTACAAGCCGGGCCACCCGCAGCCGAGCTTCGACAAGCAGCCCTTGCGCGACTATCTCGACACTGAGCGCCACGCCGGCCGCTGGAACGGCGACGCCCCGGCGCCGCCATTGCCAGCCAGCGTGGTGGACGCGACCAGCAAGCGCTACCTGGAGGCTTATCGGCGGGTAACGGGCAGCGAGCTCAAAATCTAAGCACCGCGTAACTCTATCCCCGTCATTGCGAGCGCAGCGAAGCAATCCATCTCGCCACTTGCGGAGGCGTGGATTGCTTCGCTGCGCTCGCAATGACGGTGCTTCCCGGTGACGTCGCAGCCCATGGTTATGGGTTCCCTCTTCGTGGAAACCACGAATGCACGCGTTGATACAAGAATCTTGTTGTCGCGGCCGGCTGCGCTCGTTTACCAGTGGCGCGGGTGTTGAGGGCAATGCAAGGCGTGGTGCATCGAAACGTCAAACCGGGTCCGCGGATTGGTCGCGCGTTCAGCGACATCCTCGGCGGCAGCGCCGCCAGCGTGCTCTCGATCACCTTTGGCCTGTCCTATGCGCTCCTGATCTTCGCAGGCCCACTATCGCCCTATCTCGCTTACGGCGTCGCCGCCACCTTCATCTCATCGGCGGTGCTGGCGCTGGTGATCGCGCTCGGCAGCTCGGTGCCATTTGCGGTCGCGGGTCCCGAGAGTTCCACCGCGGCGATGACCGCGATCCTCGCCTCCGCGCTGGTCGAGCGCGTGGCGGCCGTCAATCCGGCGGCGCCTATGCTGGCGCCGGTCCTGATCACGCTCGGGCTTGCCACCATCGTCACCGGCATCGTGCTGTGCGGCTTCGGCGTGACGCGGATGGGCCGCGCCATCCGCTATGTGCCCTATCCTGTCGTCGGCGGCTTCCTCGGCGCCACCGGCTGCCTGCTCGTGCTCGGCGCCATCAGGGTCATCACGGGCATGGAGCTGAAGTTTGCGACGCTGCCTCAGTTCGCAAACGTCGTCACCATCGCCGAGCTGTCGGCCGCCTGCGCCATGGCGCTGATCCTGTACCTGACCTGGCACCGCTCGCGCAGCCCGTTCGGGCTGCCGGTGATCCTGGTCGGCGGCGTGCTCATCGGCCATCTCGCATTCTGGATCGTCGGCCTCACGCCCGCCGAGGCGCAGGCCGCGGGCTGGACCTTTCAGCCGCCGCCTCCGACCAGATTCATGCTGCCGTGGAGCGCGGAGAATTTCGCTGACTATCCCTGGTATGCCGTGCCGGACCTGCTCGGCAATCTCGTCGCCGTCGTGTTCGTGACGGCAACCAGCACCCTCTTCAACACCACCGGCATCGAGGTCGCCGCGCATCGCGAGGCCAACCTGGAACGGGAACTCAATATCACCGGCCTTGCCAACATCCTGACCGGCGCCCTGGCCGGTTACGCCGGCTGCACCTCCACCACCCGCTCGCTGCTCAGTCTGAACAGCGGCGGCACCGGCCGCCTTTGCGGCGTGACAGTCGCGGCCTTCTCGGTGCTGATGCTCGCGGTCGCGCCCGAGCTGTTGGGCTACATGCCGAAATTCGTGCTCGGCGGCCTGTTGATCTATCTCGGCGCCGATCAGCTCCACAAATGGATCGTCGAGTCGCGACGGCGGCTGTCGAAAACCGAATATGTGTCGCTGCTCGCGATCATCCTCATCATCCTGCAATGGGGCTTCGTCGCCGGGGTCTTGATCGGCGTCGTGATCGGCTGCGCCACCTTTGCCTTCAGCGCCGCGCGGATCGAATCGATCAAGTATGGTTTCGACGGCACCGAGTATCGCAGCTCGCTGGACCGCTCGCGCGATGATCTCGACCTGCTGGCGGACCGTGGCAGCGCGATCCAGGGCCTGAACCTGCAGAGCTATCTGTTCTTCGGCTCGGCCAACCGGCTCTACCAGCACGTCAAGGCGCTGCTCGCGCGCCATCCGGAATGCCGCTATCTGGTGTTCGACTTCAAGCTCGTCACCGGCATCGATTCATCGGCAGCCTACAGCTTTGCACAGATCAAGCGCTGCGCCGACGAGCGCGGCGTCAAGCTGCTGCTGGTGCATCTGGCGCCAGCAGCCGAAAAGACGTTGCGCGCGAGCGGCTTCATTTCCGGCGAGGTCAGGATCGAGCCCGAGCTCGATCATGCGCTGGAATGGTGCGAGAACGAGATCATCGCCGAGCACCGCGGGCTGGAGCAGGAGGAAGCGAGCCTGCGCGACTGGTTCACCGAAATTCTCGGCTCCGAGCAGGAGGCGAGCGCGCTGATGCATTATTGCGAGCGCGTCGAGGTCGATGCCGGAGAGACCATCGTCCGCGCCGGCGAGCTCGCCGAATCCATGCATTTCATTCTGGACGGACGCGTCGGCGTGATGGTCGCGGCCGATGATGGCCGCCCGACCCGCGTGCGCAGTCTCGGCCGCTACACCACGGTCGGCGAGATGGGCCTGGTTTCGCAAACGCGGCGCAGCGCCACCATCCAGGCCGAGGTCGCAAGCGTGCTCTATGTCCTGAACACGCATCAGTTCGAAGCGCTCAGGGACGCCGACCCCGCGCTCAGCCACAAGCTCCTGACCTATTTCGTCTCGATCATGGCCGAGCGCCTGAGCTTCGCCAACCGCACCATCGCGGTGCTGCGGCGATAGCAACGGTCGTAGCCCGGATGGAGCCAACGGGTCGCGCGAATGCGCGCCCGATGACAGGCTCCGCGCAATCCAGGGTTCTCGCGCTTGGCTCCGGTGGAAATTAATCACTTGTTAACCATACGGTCGCCTAATGCGAATGATTTGGGGGGTATTTAGATCCACCGCCCCGGCGACGCGAACGAAGTCGATGCCTTTGTCGGCCGATCTTACGTTCCTTTGCCAGGCTGACGGTTCGCGTTACGGCTGTCCTACGCGGAGCAAAAAATGTCCGGAGAGAACGATCTAGTGGACACTCTCAGCCGCGATCTCGATCGCGCGCGCGGAAAGCGCGACGCACTTGCATCCGATGTCACGACACTGACGGCTCAGATCGCCGAGATCGAGGCCCGCCTTTCTGAGGAAAGAGTTCGGCGCGAACGCAATCACGTTTTGGGCGAAATCGAAGCGATAAAAAAGCGAATCGCGCAAACTGGCAAAGCGTTTACACCTGTCATCAGCGAGCTCTGCGAGGCGACCGAGATGGCGGCGGCAGTCGTGCCCGAAGCTCGCGAGCTCAATAATTTTCTATCATCCGTCGCGACCGAAGTCGAAGCCGTCATCGATCCCTTGTTGCGCGAACTGGACCGACGCGCGGATGCGGTGCGAGTTGGCCACGCTGCGCTGGATCTCCCGCACCTGGCCAATGAGGCGCCGACCGAGCTGCCAAAAGATAATAACGATCGCCTGCTTGGCTTACTCCGTCTTCCAGCATGGCTGTCGCGCAGCAAGGAGGTTGGAAATAAAGAAGCAGCAGAGAACCCGGGCAGCACAGCCGCGTAAAACATCGGCGCGCTGCGCACCTCAAGGAAGACCCTCGATGCTCGTGTCACGGACTTTTGCAATCCGTCTAATTCCGGCAGTTGGACGTGCTCAGGTGGCCTTCCGGCGCAGGAAGGCCGGGATATCGAGAAGGTTTTCCTCGATCAAATTCCGCCCAGGAGCGGAGCGGCCGTACGGATCGACGCCTTGCGGAGCCGCATGGCGCGCATGTTCCGAAATCGGCGCTGCCGGTTCAGGGTAGCGGGTCGTCGGGCGGAGCGGCGAACGCTCTGATTGAGGCACCGGTGCACGACGCTCGATCCCATTGGCAATGCGACGGTTGTCGTTTTGCAGCCTGCTCGCAAGTTCGGTAACTGCGCTTTCCACCCGTTGCGCCCGCTGCGCCGGGCCAAGATTATCGATGCCGGTCGCCACCACGGAGACGCGGACGATGCCTTCCAGGCTTTCGTCGAAAGTGGCGCCGATGATGATGTTGGCGTCCGGGTCGGCCTGTTCGCGAATGCGCGTAGCGGCTTCGTCGACCTCGAACAACGTCAGATCCCTGCCGCCGGAGATGGAGACGATGAGGCCGCTGGCGCGCTTGATCGAGGGGTCCTCGATCAATGGATTGGAGATCGCCGCCACGGCGGCGTTGAGCACGCGCTTCTCGCCGGAAGCCTCGCCCCTGCCCATCATGGCTTTGCCCTTCTCGCGCATGACCGAGAGAACGTCGGCAAAATCGAGATTGATCAGACCTTCCTTGACGATCAGATCGCTGATGCATGCCACGCCCGAATAAAGCACTTGATCGGCGAGGACGAAGGCATCGGCGAATGTGGTTCTCTCGCTGGCGACCCGGAACAGGTTCTGGTTCGGGATGATCAGCAGCGTGTCGACAGCCTTCAGCAGTTCGGCAATGCCTGCTTCGGCAACGCGCATGCGGCGCTGACCCTCGAAGTGGAATGGCTTGGTGACGACACCAATGGTGAGAATGCCAAGCTCGCGCGCGGTCCTGGCTATAACGGGCGCCGCCCCAGTGCCCGTACCGCCGCCCATGCCGGCCGTGACAAACACCATGTGCGCACCGGCCAAATGATCGCGGATTGCATCGGTCGCCTCTTCGGCCGCAGCGCACCCCACTTCAGGCTGCGCGCCGGCGCCAAGACCCCCGGTCACCTGGGTGCCCATCTGAACGATGCGCGTGGCCTTCGACATGCTGAGTGCCTGCGCGTCGGTATTGGCAACGATGAAGTCGACGCCTCTCAGCCCACTCGCGATCATGTTGTTGACGGCATTGCCGCCGGCGCCGCCGACCCCAAACACGACAACGCGCGCCTTCATTTCCCTGATATCGATGGTCTGGGTCATTTGTGCCTCACGTTGCTCCGCAAGTCGGGAATGAGGGGGTACGGATCAGCTATCTACAAGCCTTACGGTCTGTTTCCACTTTTGGTCCTCGATCTTCGCCGCTAATCGGGGCGATGTTGCCTGACGTCGCTTGGCAAGCGAACGAGCAGCCTCTGGCGGGACTGTCAGGCGGGCACCTGGAGCGGCATATGTCAGCGCCTCAACGGACATCGGCTGTTCTCCTAGAACGAACCGGGCGGCAATCGGCTGATGATGACCGGGCGATGACCGCAGGCTAGGCCGCGTTGGTTAACAGAGTGTTACCGGGCGTGTATGATCTCACGCAGCAAAAAGCCGCCCGGAAAGAGCGACCTCAGCGTCGTAGGGTGGGCAAAGCGCAGCGTGCCCACCATTCTGGCTCGACTGCGGATGGTGGGCACGCTGCGCTTTGCCCACCCTACGCGACTTCGCTCCGACGACGGACTACACGCCCGCCATCATCACGTATTTGATCTCGACATATTCTTCCATGCCGTGATGCGAGCCTTCGCGCCCCAGGCCGCTCTCCTTGACGCCGCCGAACGGCGCGACTTCGGTCGTGATCAGGCCGGTGTTGACGCCGACCATGCCTGATTCCAGCGCCTCCGCGACGCGCCAGACGCGGCCGAGGTCGCGTGAGTAGAAGTACGAGGCGAGGCCAAACGGCGACTTGTTGCACATCGCGATCACGTCGGCTTCATCCTTGAAGCGGATCACTGGCGCGAGCGGGCCGAATGTCTCTTCCTGCGATACCAGCGCATCCGACTTGACGTCGGAGAGCACCGTCGGCTCGAAGAAGGTGCGGCCGAGCGAAGAGCGCTTGCCGCCGGTGACGACCTTGGCGCCGCCCTTCACCGCATCGGCAATGTGCCGCTCGACCTTCTCGATCGCTTCCATGTTGATCAGCGGCCCCTGCACCACGCCCTGCTCGGTGCCGTCGCCGATCTTCATGGCGGCAACCTTCTTCGAGAGCTTCTGCACGAACTCGTCGTAGATCTTGTCCTGGGCATAAAGGCGGTTGGCGCAGACGCAGGTCTGGCCCATGTTGCGGTATTTCGAGACGATCGCGCCCTCGACCGCGGCATCGATATCGGCGTCATCGAACACCACGAAGGGCGCGTTGCCGCCGAGCTCCAGCCCGAGCTTCTTCACGCCGACCGACGCCTGCCGGTACAGGATCTTGCCGACCTCGGTCGAGCCGGTGAAGCCGACGAAGCGCACGGCAGGATGCTCGCACAGGACCTTGCCGATCGGCGGCGCATCGCCGGTGATGATGTTGAACACGCCCTTCGGCACGCCGGCCTTCTCGGCCAGCGCCGCCAGCGCCAGCGCCGACAGCGGCGTCTCGTTGGCAGGCTTCAGCACCACGGTGCAGCCGGCGGCAAGCGCCGGCGAAACCTTGCGGGTGATCATCGAGTTCGGGAAGTTCCACGGCGTGATCGCGCCGCAGACGCCGATCGGCTGCTTGATCGCGAGCAGCCGCGCATCCGGCCGCTGGGTCGGGATGGTCTCGCCATAGACGCGGCGGGCCTCCTCGGCGAAAAACTCGACATAGGCGCCACCGATATCGACCTCGCCCAGCGCCTCGGCCAGCGGCTTGCCCTGTTCCGAGGTCAGGATCAGCGCCAGGTCCTCGCGGTTGGCGATGATCAGTTCGAACCATTTGCGCAGGATGTTGGAACGCTGCTTGGCCGTCAGCTTGGCCCAGGCCGGGAAGGCGCGTTCGGCGGCTTCGACGGCCTTGGTGGCGTCATCGGCGCTGAGTTGCGGGATCTGCACCAGTTCGGCGCCGGTAGCGGGATTGTTCACGGAGAAGACGGGCGTTCCGACCCAGGCGCCATCGATGAAGCAGCGGTCGCGCAGCAGCGAGGGATCTTTCAGGCGATCGCGAAGCGAGGTTCCTGATTGCGAAGCGCGTGCGGCAACGGGCGGATTCATGGCGTCACTCCTGGCATTTTCTGGGCGTTGTCGCCCAAAGATAAGTCGAAACCGGTCGCAATGCATCGTCCGCTGAGGGCGGATGCGTCAAGCAATTTTGCGGGTGTGCGGGAGCCGCTGGAGCGTTTTCGAGCGAAGCATAGCCTCGGACTTGATCCGAGGTTGGACACCGGTTCGCTGCGTAGACTTATCCGCGCAAAAAACGCACCAAAACTAGCAAGCTTCGGTTCTGATTCAATCAGAACCGAAGCTCTAGGCCGCGCCGTTCAGATAGGTTTCGCGACGCCCGATCATACGTTCCGCCGCCGCCTTGGCATCGGCCTTCGAGGACGTCGCGCAGGTGCGATATTCGAGGTCCGGCAACTTGGCCGGGTCACGGCGGCCGAACCACGACCTGGGCGCGACCTGGAGCAGCGCCAGCGCCTGCGCGACATTGTCGACCGCTTCGAAGGAGTGCAACGCGCCGGTGCCGGCGTAGCGGACCTCGTAAAGGCCGGGGCTGATCGGGGCTTCGATGTTCTCGCCCCGGCCGGGCCGGGGATACCGTTTCCACTCACTCCACGTCGAGATCATCGCCACATCCTGCAACTTCGAAAGCAACCATTTGCTTCAAAACATTCAGACCAGAAGCATAGTTTGCCTTGGAATTAGAATGCGTTACATCACGAAACCATTGACGGGAAGCAATACCAAATCACGTTATCGTGGATGGTTCCTGGTTGTCGTCGCTGCATTTCCGCTGAAATCAAAATCCGCAAGCGGCCGGCTTGCGGGACGCGCCACACGGTAAGAAGATCAAGCTTCCACAACAACAATCAGGAGGCAGCCCCATGCAGAGCAAAGCTCAGATCGATCAGCTTCTCCGTCAGAAATGCGACGCGAAGGAAATCCCTGGCGTGATCGCGGTTGCTGCGACCGGCAACGAAATCATCTACGAGAACGCGTTCGGCAAACGCGACCTCGGCAAAGACGATGCGATGACGACGGACCGCGTGTTCTGGATCGCCTCGATGACCAAGGCGGTGACCAGCGCAGGCGCGATGCAACTGGTCGAGCAGGGCAAGCTCTCGCTGGACGAACCGATCGGCAAGGTGCTGCCTGATCTGGCTTCACCGCAAGTGCTCGAAGGCTTCGATGCCGACGGCGAGCCCAAGCTGCGGCCGGCCAGGACGCCGATCACGCTGCGCCACCTGATGACCCACACAGCGGGCTTCTGCTACCACATGTGGAACGACGACATGGGCAAGTATCTCGCAAAAACCGGGATGCCCGCCGTCACCACCTGCAAGAACGATGCGCTGAAGTTGCCGCTGACGACAGATCCCGGCACGCGCTGGGAATACGGCATCAATATCGATTTCATCGGCAAGGCCGTCGAGGCGGCGAGCGGCAAGCGGCTTGACGCCTACTTGCGGGATCACCTGTTCGCGCCGCTCGGCATGAGCGATACCGGATTCAAGATCACCGATGCGATGCGCCAGCGCCTTGTCGGCATGCATGCGAGAGCCCCCGACGGGACGCTGGCACCGATCCCGTTCGAGCTCGAGCAGGAGCCGGAATTCCATATGGGTGGCGGCGGCCTCTATTCGACTGCAGGCGACTACATCAAGTTCACGCGGATGATCCTGGGCAAAGGCCGCGGCAACGGCAACCAGGTGCTGAAGCCGGAGACGGTGGCGCTGATGGGCCAGAACCACATGGGCGACCTGAACGTCACCAAGATGGTCTCGGCCGATCTCACTTTGTCCAACCATGTCGATCTCTATCCGGACATGGACAAGAAATGGGGCCTCAGCTTCCTCATCAACACTGCGAAGACGCCGGAGGGACGCAGCGCCGGCAGCCTCGCCTGGGCGGGCCTCGCCAACACCTATTACTGGATCGATCCGGCGCGCGATGTCACCGGCGTGATCCTGATGCAGCTCTTGCCGTTCGCCGACGGCAAATGCCTGGAAGCCTTCGCCGGCTTCGAACGCGGCATCTATGCCGGCCTCGACGCCGACAGCGGCAAGAGGGCGGCGTGATGACGTAGGGTGAAATCAGCTTTTCGCCTTCGCCAAGAGCGAAGGCGAAAAGCATGATCCGCCGCGCGCTCGCCGCAGGTGGCTCAAAGCGAACATCTCGGTTTCATGTTGCCGCACGAGTTCGGCGGCCTCGCGGGCGATCTTGCTATCGGGGATCCTAACGCCAGAAATAACGTCGGCCATTGTCGAGCTCCCGTCTTCCCTATCTGCCGCTGGTTACAGGAATTTTGACTGTACCACCCCGGCGCAATCAGCCGCCCGCTCGCGGGGCCACAATCACCGCCGTCATTCCGGGCGCGCCTCTTGGCGCGAGCCTGGAATCTATCGAGCCGCGAGCGGAGGCGGAGAAATGGATTCTCTGATGTGCAATTGCACATCATAGCTCGATGCTTCGCATCGCCCCGGAATGACAGTGGGACGCATTGCGCAATCCTCTCCTCCGTCATGGCCGGGCTTGACCCGGCCATCCACGTTCTCTCCCGTGCACGGAGGCAAAGGACGTGGATGCCCGGGGCATCTGCGCGAAGACGCGCTTCGCGCTTTTGCCCGGGCATGACGGCGTCGTATCGTTGGCGGGATTTTCTTTAAGCCAATCAATATGATTTGCCCGGTCCACCCCTCGCAGGAAAAACATTCCGCTTCCGTCGTCGGGCAAATCAGTGATTTAACTCCGCGCGTCTCACGGCGGATGAGGGGCGGCTCGCGATCGTCACGAACGTTGCGGTGAGATGCGGTGGACGTGATGGGTGTGACTGACGAGCACGCACATCACGGACGGCGAAGTCGTGTGGTCCTGGCGCCCCGACGCTGGCGCTAAGTTTTTTTGCGCGAAGAAATCCGCGCGAGAGGCGATGGTGGCAAGAAAGCCCGGTCACCAAGGAGAGCACGAAGTAAGCCGTAAACCATCGCGCAGGGAAAGCCGGAATGCTTCGGTTGAACCTGTGGTCCTACCCCCGTGCTTTTTGTTGCACGGGACCCACGGGTGCAACCTGCACCCGGCTTTCCCTGCGCCCTCTGTTCGATGAGAGGGTGGAACGAGATGCAAACCTCGGACACATCATGCCGCGAGAATGCGGAAGCACGTTCTTTCCTCACACTCCACCGTCATGCCCCGCGAAGGCAGGGCATCCAGTATCCGGCGGCCTCTCGGCTCAAGCACGACCGCCTCTGGAATACTGGATCATCCGCCAGAGCCTGTCATCGGGCGGCCATTCGGCCGACCCGGTGGCGGACGACGACAGCGGAGAGCTGTTTGACAATTGAATCAGGAAGCCTCCCGCGTCATTGCGAGCATAGCGAAGCAATCCATAGCGCCGCTTGTGGAGACGTGGATTGCTTCGCTGCGCTCGCAACGACGACGGAAAGAATCGTGACGAGCAATAGGGAGCTAAACCGGCAATCTGTTCTGCTGCGCCAACTCCTTCAACGACGTCTGCGGGCGCGCGCCGATATGCTGGATCACCTCTGCGGCTGCGAGTGCGCCGAGCCGACCGGCATTCTCATAGCCGGCATCGCGGACCAGGCCGAACATGAAGCCGGCGGCGAAGAGATCGCCTGCGCCGGTCGTATCCACCAATTGCTCGATCGGGAACGCCGGCACGGCGGTGACGCCGTCCTTCGCTGCCACCACGCAGCCCTTCTCGCTGCGGGTGACGACGCCGAGTTTCGCATCGACGCGGAACTGCTTCAGCGCGCTGTCGAAATCGGCGGTCTGGTACAACGAGCGCAGCTCGGCCTCATTGGCGAACACCAGATCGACCGTGCCTTTGCGCATCAATTCGAGGAATTCGTCGCGATAGCGATCGACGCAAAAGGAATCCGACAAGGTTAGCGCGACCTGGCGGCCTGCGGCATGCGCGATCGTTGCCGCCTTGACGAAGGCTTGCTTGGCGCTCGCGGGATCCCAGAGATAGCCTTCGAGATAGACGATGCGGGACGCCGCGATCTGCGCTTCATCGATATCGGCCGGCGTCAGATCTTGCGCGGCGCCGAGATAGGTGTTCATGGTGCGCTCGCCATCCGGCGTCACCAGGATATAGGAGCAGCCGGTGGCGGGGCCATCGGTGGCGGGCCTGGTCTCGAATGCGACGCCCGCGGCGCGGATGTCATGGGCATAGAGCCGGCCGATCTGATCGTCCTTGATCTTGCCGACATAGGCCGCACGGGCGCCGAAATTGGCGACGCCGACAATGGTATTGGCCGCCGAGCCCCCGGACATCTCGGTCGCTGGGCCCATGTCCTGGTAGATCGCGCCGGCGCGGGCCTCGTCGATCAGCGCCATGCTGCCCTTGGCCATGCCGTGACGGCTGAGGAACGCCTCGTCGGTCCTCACCAGGACGTCGAAAATTGCGTTGCCGATCCCGAGAATGTCATATTTTGCGTCGGCCATTATCCATCCTTCGAGCGATTGAGAAGGCTGCGCCGTACCAGATCAACATGGCGCCAGCAAGCCAGGTGGCTGTTATATAGAAGTCATATGATCCGCTCTTTCCTCACCGTCTCCTCGGGAACGCTGGCCTCACGGCTGCTCGGCTTTGCCCGCGATTCCATCATCGCGGCGCTGCTGGGCGCCGGCGCGGTTGCCGATGCGTTCCTGGTTGCCTTTCAAATGGTCAATGTGGTCAGGCGGCTCCTGACCGAGGGCGCGCTGAACGCCGCGCTGATACCGGCGTGGCTCCGCCTGCGCGAGACCGAAGGCGCAGCGGCCGCCGCGGCCTTCGCCGGTCGCGTGCTCGGGACCATCAGCGCCGCGCTGATCGTGGCGTCGGTCCTGATCGGCTTGCTGATGCCGCTGGTGATCGCGGCGCTGGCGCCGGGATTTGTCGGCCGCGACACGCTGGACCTTGCCGTCAACAATGCGCGGCTGATGCTGCCTTATCTTGCCTTCGCCGGACCCGTCGCGGTCATGATGGGGCTCATGAACGCGCAAGCGCGCTTTGCGCTCACCGCATTCTCGCCGCTGCTGTTCAACATCGCGCTGATCGCGGTCATGGCCGTGCTGCTGACATGGCGGGGGGATGCCGCGCATGCCGCGATGGTCGTCGCGGCGACCGTCGGCCTTGCGGGACTTCTGCAATTGTCGATCCTCGTGCTGCGCGGCGGCCGCGCGGCAACGCCGCTCCGCATCTCCTTCGACAAGGACATGCGCGGCTTCCTCGGCAAGGCCGTCCCCGGGATGATCGCAAGCAGCGCGCCGCAATGGCTGATGGTGGCGGGCGCCGTGATCGCCTCCAAATCGCCGTCGGCGGTCTCCTGGCTTTATTTTGCCAACCGCCTGATCGAACTGCCGCTCGGGATCGTCGGCGTCGCCATGGGCACGGTGCTGATCCCGGAAATGACGCGCGCGCTGCACAGCGGTGACCGAACCGCCATCGCGCGCGTGGAATCGCGCGGCCTGGAATTGGCGGTCGGACTCGCTTTACCGGCGACGCTTGGCCTCATCGTATTGAGCGCCCCGGTGGTGCGGATCCTGTTCGAGCACGGCGCGTTTGCCGCGCACGATGCCACGGCCACCGCGCATGCGCTGACCTGGCTTGCGCTCGGCCTGCCCGCGCATGTGCTGGTGAAAGCGCTGTCGCCGGCCTTCTTCGCCCGCGAGGATACCCGCACGCCACTCCTGGGCGCGCTGACCGCCATTGTGGTGGCGATCGTCGCCGCGTTCCTGCTCCGCCACTCTTTCGGCACGCGCGGCATCGCTGCCGGCATCACGCTGGGAGCCTGGAGCAACGCGCTCTATTTGATCCGGAAGGGCGGCGCGACATTCGGCTTCGCGATCGACACGGAGGCCCGCGATCGGCTCCCGCGCATCTGCCTGGCGGCGCTCGCCATGGGCGCGCTGCTGTGGCTTCTGCAGGAGTTCGCGCCGCTGGCCGCGGGATCGCGCGGGCCGGCGCAGGCCGTGCTGCTGTTCGCGGTGATTTTGGCCGCCATGGCGAGCTACGGCCTGTTCCTGAAGCTGTTCGGCGTGATCGGCTGGCGCGAGGCAGTCGCCGCGATCAGGCAAGACCGTCCCGCCTGACTTGCGCCGATAGCTCCAAAATGGCAAACGACCCCGCCGAAGCGGCATTTTCCGGGAATTGACACCATGGCGTTCGTGGAACGGGTTTTTTCAGGCGTCCAGCCGACGGGCAATCTGCACCTCGGCAATTACCTCGGCGCCATCGTCAACTTCGTCAAGCTGCAGGAGACGCACAATTGCATCTACTGCGTCGTCGACATGCACGCGATCACGCAGGGCGTTGATGTCTGGGGCGGCCCGGCGGAGCTGACGCGCAACACCCGCGAGGTGACCGCGGCGTTCATTGCGAGCGGCATCGACCCGAAGAAGCACATCGTCTTCAACCAGAGCCAGATCGCGGGCCATGCCGAGCTTGCCTGGATCTTCAACTGCGTCGCCCGCATCGGCTGGCTGAACCGGATGACCCAGTTCAAGGAGAAGGCCGGCAAGGATCGCGAGAACGCCTCCGTCGGTCTCTACGACTATCCGGTGCTGATGGCGGCCGACATCCTGCTCTATCGCGCGACCCACGTGCCTGTGGGTGAGGACCAGAAGCAGCATCTCGAGCTGTCACGCGACATCGCACAGAAGTTCAACAACGACTTCGGCGACTCGATCCGCGGCCACGGCCTTGCCGACGGCCTGTTCTTCCCGCTGCCCGAGCCGCTGATCACGGGACCGGCGACGCGGGTGATGAGCCTGCGCGACGGCACCAAGAAGATGTCGAAGTCGGAACCCTCTGATAATTCGCGCATCAACCTCACCGACGATGCCGACACCATCGCGCAGAAGATCCGCAAGGCGAAGACCGATCCGGAGCCGTTGCCATCAGAGGAAAAGGGGCTGGAGGCCCGGCCCGAAGCCGACAATCTCGTCGGCATCTACGCAGCGCTCGCCGGCATCAGCAAGCAGGCCGTGCTGAAGGATTTCGGCGGCGGCCAGTTCTCCAGCTTCAAGAACGCGCTGGTGGACGTTTGCGTTGCGAAACTGTCGCCAATCGCGGCCGAAATGAAGCGGCTGGTCGCCGACCCCGGCCATGTCGATCAGATCCTGGTCGACGGCGCCAACCGCGCCCGCGTGATCGCCGATGAAACCATGCGCGCCGCGAAGGACGTCGTCGGCTTCATCCGGCAGCGATAGGCGATCAACATCGATTGCTCTCGCACCCTCTCCCAAAAGCCGAGGGGGTGTGGCAGCATAAGTCTGCTTGGCAATAATGCACCGGGACATGCATGACCACCCAGCGACGAAGCTACGAATCTGGTCACAAGCCGAAATGCCTTGTCATCGTTGACGACAGCGCCGAATGGGACCGCGCCGTCTACTACGCCAGCCGCTGGGCGATCCGGGTCGGCGGCGGCGTCGTGATGCTGCGCGTCATCGAGACCGAGGACCAGAACCAGCAATGGCTCGGGGTGGCCGACATCATGCGTGCCGAGGCCGAGGAAGCGGCAAACGAGGCGCTCGACCGCGCCGCCGGGCGCGCCAACGGGATTGCCGCGATCACGCCCGAGCGGGTGATTCGCGAGGGGGACCCAACCGAGCAGGTCCTCGACGTCATCGACAAGGACGAGGACATCTCGATCCTGGTGCTGGCGGCCAATCCGGGGCCGGAAGGCCCGGGTCCGATCATCACCACCATGGCCAAGATCATGGGCGAGTTCCCGATTCCCGTCACCATCGTGCCCGGCGGACTGACCGACGAAGAGATCGATTCGCTATCGTAACCCCTTGATCAATCGTCGGAACCGACGGTTCCCGCCTTGATCCGTGCGTTCGCCGTCGCCATCTGCTAAGGGAACCCCACGCGCCGGCCTTGAACCGGCGACGCCGGAGAAAACAAATGTTCATCCAGACCGAAGCTACCCCCAATCCCGCCACCCTGAAGTTCATTCCGGGCCGCACCGTGCTCGCGAGCGGCACCATGGAATTTGCGACACCTGAAGCCGCCGTCCGCTCCCCGCTCGCCGAACGGCTGTTCGCCGTGCCCGGCGTCACCGGCGTGTTCTATGGCTCCGACTTCGTCACCGTGACCAAGGCCGACGGCGACTGGCAGCATCTGAAGCCCGCAATCCTCGGCGCGATCATGGAGCACTACATGTCCGGCGCGCCGCTGCTCGCCGACGGCAGTGTCGATGGCGACGATTCGCTCGATGAGGAAGACGAGTTCTTCAATGACGAAGATGCCGACACCGTCGCGCAGATCAAGGACTTGATCGAGACGCGGGTGCGGCCTGCGGTCGCCAATGACGGCGGCGACATCACCTTCCGCGGCTTCAAGGATGGCGTCGTCTATCTCAACATGAAGGGCGCCTGCTCCGGCTGCCCGTCCTCGACCGCGACGCTGCAGCACGGCATCCAGAATCTGCTGCGGCACTTCGTCCCCGATGTGGTCGAAGTCCGCCCGATGTAAGGAGAGCGAATAGTGAGTGGCGAATGGCGAATAGGGATCGCGCCTGACCATCCATTCGCCATTCGCCAATTGCCATTCGCTCCATGATTATTCTCGCCATCGATACGGCGCTCGACGCCTGCTCTGCCGCCGTGCTCGACACCACCGCGAGCAAGCCGCTCGCGCTGGAATCGCAACCGATGAAGCGCGGGCATGCCGAAGCGCTGATGCCAGTGATCGCGCGGGTGATGAAGCAGAGCGGCATCGCCTTCGTCGCGCTTGATCGCATTGCCGTCACCACCGGTCCCGGCAGCTTCACCGGACTGCGCGTCGGCCTGTCGGCGGCGCGCGGCATCGCGTTGGCCGCCAGCAAACCCGTCGTCGGCGTCACCACGCTGACCGCTTATGCCGCGCCTGTCGTCGCCGAGAACGGCGAGCATCCGATCATCTCCGCGATCGATGCGCGGCATGACCATGTCTATTTCCAGGTGGTGAGCGGCGACGGCAGCCCGCTGGTCAAGCCGAAGGTGGCGCCGGTCGAGCAGGCGATCAAGGCCGCGCAGCTTGGCACACCGCATCTGGTCGGCAATGCCGCAAAAATCCTCGCCGACCGCTGGCCGGCGGAGACGGCGCCGCCGTTCAAGATCGATACCCAGGCCGCGCCCGACATCACCTGGGTCGCCTGGGTCGGCGCGGCCGTCAGCCCCGAAGCGGCGCCGGCGCGGCCGTTCTATCTGCGCGCGCCGGACGCAAAGCCGCCGGCCAATCCGCTGCTCGACATCGCGCAATCGACCGCGTCATGATGGCCTGGCTTTCCGAATGGCTCAGCCGCGGCACGCCGGCGGTCGAAGCCGCGACTGTGCGCGATGCACCGCGTTTGGCGCAGCTACATGGCGCCTCGTTTCATCGCGGCTGGGGCGAAGGCGAATTCGAGGCAATGCTCGCCGAGCGCAACACGCTGGTGCATCGGCTGCGGCTCGGGCGCAAGATCATCGGCTTTGCAGTATCGCGGATGGGAGCGGACGAAGCTGAAATCCTGTCGATCGCGATCGATTCCAGCCAGCGCGGCCGCGGCCTGTCGCGCAATTTGTTGCTGACGCATCTGGGCCATCTTGCTGGCCGCGGCGTGCGCACTGTTTTCCTCGAAGTGGAGGAAAATAACCAGCCGGCGCGACGGCTCTATGAACGGGCCGGATTTGCCGTCGTCGGTCGCCGTGAACGCTATTACAAGCAGCCCGGTGGGGAACATTTGAATGCGCTTCTGATGCGCCGTGACTTGTCGTAACATGCGGGCGGTGGCAGAACAGTCCCGCCCTGCCCTTCTAGGCTGAAGAAACATGGCTCCGCTGAAAACCTCGTCTGCGATGAAGAACACCGGCATCGAGGCGCGCTGCGCCGCGACCGGCATGCGCATGACCGAGCAGCGCCGCGTCATCGCGCGCGTGCTGGCCGAATCCGTGGATCATCCTGACGTCGAGGAGCTGTACCGGCGCTGCGTCGCGGTCGACGACAAGATCTCGATCTCGACCGTCTACCGCACCGTAAAGCTGTTCGAGGACGCTGGCATCATCGAGCGCCACGACTTTCGCGAGGGCCGCGCGCGCTATGAGCAGATGCCCGACAGCCATCACGACCACCTGATCAATTTGCGCGACGGCAAGGTGATCGAATTCACGTCCGAAGAGATCGAGAAACTGCAGGCGGAGATCGCCCGCAAGCTCGGCTACAAGCTGGTCGACCACCGACTCGAACTGTATTGCGTCCCGCTGGACGAAGATAAATCGTAGTCTGAATTGAATCCTGATCTCATCATCTTCGATTGCGATGGCGTGCTGGTCGACAGCGAAGTCATTTCGTGTCGCGCGCATGCCGAGGTCCTGACGCGTCACGGCTATCCGATCACGTCGGAACAGGTGTTCGATCGTTTCCTCGGTCGCTCGACACGACAGGCCAATCTCGAAATCGAGGCCGAACTCGGCCGCAGCCTTCCAGATGATTATCACACGCAATTGCAGGACGAGCTGTTCCGTTCCTTTGAGGCCGATCTGCAGGCGGTGCCGCACATTCATGCCGCGCTCGACCAGATCGCGCAGCCCGTTTGCGTGGCGTCCAGCGGCTCACCACAACGCATGCGCGTCAGCCTTGGTCGCACCGCCCTCTACGAACGATTTGCACCGAACATCTTTTCAGCCCTGCAGGTCAAGAACGGCAAGCCGGCGCCCGATCTCTTCCTGTTCGCGGCCGGGCAGATGAAGGTGGCGCCCGAACGCTGTCTCGTGGTCGAGGACAGCCTCCCCGGCATCACAGCCGCGCGCGCCGCCGGGATGGCGGTGCTCGGCTTCTGCGGCGGCAGCCATTGCGGGCCCGGCCATGCCGAGACGCTGCGCGCCGCCGGCGCCACAATGACCTTTGCGGACATGCGGGAACTGCCCGGGCTGATCGAAAACGGTGCAATCGTCGCCGCAACCTGAGCCATCATTCCGGGATTGTCCGAAGGACCAGACCCAGAATCTCGAGATTCCGGGCTCGATGCTGGCGCATTGCCCCGGAATGGCGGGCCCAAAAGCTGGATTTTGACGGCTTTAGGCTATATTTGAGCCCTGCGCCCCGATGCGCTCCTTTCCACCGCAAGCAGGTTCCATGACGCCGCCGCGCAAGCTGCACATCAAATCCTATGGCTGCCAGATGAATGTCTACGATGCGCAGCGCATGGTGGATACGCTGGCCGGCGAGGGTTTTGTCGAGACGGCAAACGCCGACGAAGCGGATCTGGTGATCCTCAACACATGCCATATCCGCGAGAAGGCCTCGGAAAAGGTCTATTCCGAGCTCGGGCGGCTGCGCGTGATGAAGGACGACGCCGCGCGCCAGGGGCGCGACGTGAAAATTGCGGTCGCAGGCTGCGTTGCGCAAGCCGAAGGCGAGGAGATCATTCGCCGCGCGCCGACCGTCGACGTCGTGGTCGGTCCCCAGAGCTACCACCATCTCCCGCAACTGTTGAAGCAGGCGAAAGCGGAAGGCCGCGCGCTGGAGACCGAATTCCCGGTCGAGGACAAGTTCGGATTCTTGGCCCCGCCGAAGCCCGACGCGATCCGCTCGCGCGGCATTTCAGCTTTCGTCACCGTGCAGGAAGGCTGCGACAAGTTCTGCACCTTCTGCGTCGTGCCTTACACGCGTGGCGCAGAAGTCTCGCGTCCCGTGACGAGGATCATCGAGGATGTGGCGCGGCTTGCCGATAACGGCGTGCGCGAGATCACCCTGATCGGGCAGAACGTCAACGCCTATCACGGCGAAGGGCCGGATGGACGAAGCTGGCCGCTCGGCAAATTGCTTGAGCGGCTCGCCGCCATCCCCGGCGTGCTGCGCCTGCGCTATTCGACCAGCCATCCGCGCGATGTCGAGGACAGTCTGATCGAGGCGCATCGTGACCTGCCGGCGCTGATGCCGTTCGTGCACCTGCCGGTACAGTCCGGTTCGGACCGAATCTTGGCAGCCATGAACCGCAAACATACCGCCGATGATTACCGCCGCGTCATCGACCGATTTCGTGCGGTACGCCAAGACATTGCTTTTTCTTCGGATTTCATTGTCGGCTTCCCCGGCGAAAGTAGGGAAGATTTTTCTGCGACCCTCGCGCTTGTCATGCAAATAGGGTACGCTGCGGCTTATTCGTTCAAATATTCGCCGCGGCCCGGCACGCCGGCGGCGGACATGCAGGAGATGGTGCCAGCGGCGGAAATGGACGAGCGATTGGAGCGCCTCCAGAACTTGATCGACAGCCAGCAATCGGCCTTCAACAAGGCTGCGATCGGCACCACGGTCGATGTGCTGTTCGAACGCGCCGGGCGCAATCCCGGCCAGATCGTCGGCCGTACTGCCTATCTGCAGCCCGCGCACGTGATGGCATCATCGGACATCGTCGGGAAAGTCCTGCCGGTCAGGATCGACAGCCTTGAGCGCTACAGCCTGCTCGGCGAGCTGGCCCCGCGTCATGCGCGGCCTCAGTCATCCGCTCTTTCGCAGACGACCATTGGAGCCTGAACCCTTGCCAAAAAGCGCATCGGATTCACCATCGCTTGCTCCCAGCCGCAAACCTGACCGCGACATGCCGATCCCTCCAGAGACCCAGGTCGTCATCGACTTCGACGACAACCGCGCCGCGTCCGCGCTGGTCGGCCCTTATGGACAGAATCTGGCGCAGGTCGAACGCCGGCTCGGCGTCGTCGTTGACTCCCGCGGCAACCAGATCACCATCGCCGGTTCCCGCGACGGCTGCGACGCCGCACGACGCGTGCTGGAGACGCTTTATGGCCAGGCAACGCAAGGGCATGATCTTTCGCAAGGCGACGTCGAAGGCGCGATCCGCGCCGTGATCGCGCAGGGCTCGCTGTTCGAGTTCGACGCCAAGACCGCAAAGCCCTCGTTCGAGACCATCAACTTACGCAAGCGCCCGGTGCGGGCACGCACCGCCGCGCAGGATTCCTACATCCGCGCGCTGAAGCGGCACGAGCTGGTGTTCGGCGTCGGGCCTGCCGGTACCGGCAAGACCTGGCTTGCGGTCGCCTATGCCGCGCAATTGTTCGAGCGAAAGGAAGTCGATCGCATCATCCTGTCGCGGCCCGCGGTGGAGGCCGGCGAACGGCTCGGCTTTCTGCCTGGCGATCTTCGCGAGAAGGTCGACCCCTATCTGCGGCCGATCTATGACGCGCTCTATGACCTGATGGATGCGCGCGTCGTCGAGCGCGCACTGCAGGGCGGCGAGATCGAGATCGCGCCGCTTGCCTTCATGCGCGGCCGCACGCTGACCAATGCCGTCATCATCCTGGATGAAGCGCAAAACACCACCTCGATGCAGATGAAGATGTTCCTGACGCGGCTCGGCGAGAACAGCCGCATGATCGTCACCGGCGACCCCTCGCAGGTCGACTTGCCACACGGCCAGGCCTCCGGGCTGGCAGAGGCAGTGAGCCTGCTGGAAGGCGTCGAGGGCATCGCGCAGGTGCGCTTCACCGCGGAGGACGTGATCCGTCACGAATTGGTGGCACGGATCGTCGCCGCCTATGAGGGATTGCCACAACGGCAAGTCGCCGCCAAATCTTGATGTCATGAGCCGGCCTCACGGACCTGCCGCAAGCGGGTTCCGGCCGCAACCACAACGCCTAGAAACAACAACTTTTTGGAACGACAGTGTCTTCCGCCTTCCCCGCTACCGAGGTTCTGGTCACAGCCGATTGCTGGCAGACCGAGCCTGATACTGAAGCGGTGATCCATCGCGCCATCGAGGCCGCCGCCGAAATCACCGAGGCCGATGTCGGCGAGGCCGAACTGGCAGTGATGCTGACGGATGATTCCGGAATTCGGACGCTGAACAACAATTGGCGCGGCATCGACAAGCCGACCAACGTGCTGTCGTTCCCGGCGTTGCAGCCAAAGGGCGCTCAGGGGCTGGACGATGCCCCGCGCATGCTCGGCGATATTGCGATCGCCTATGAGACGACGCGCAGGGAGGCGGACGAGGAGCAGAAGCCGTTCGACCATCATTTAAGCCACCTCGCGGTGCACGGTTTCCTGCATCTGATCGGCTACGACCACGAAAACGACGACGACGCCGAGCAAATGGAAAATCTCGAGCGCGAAATCCTCGCGCAGCTCGGCATTCCCGATCCGTATGCGGACCGGGAGCGGATGGACTGAAATGGCGGACTCCGAACCTACCCACGACAATCCGCGCGATGTGCGCAACCTGCCGGCCGTGGTGCCGGAGGAGGCACAACGTCCCGCAGCGGAGAGCTGGCTGCTGCGCGCGATCCGCACCTTGTTCGGCTGGAAGGCAGGATCGGTTCGCGACGACCTGCAGGTGGTCCTCGACGCGTCAACGCCCGATGACGTGAACTTTTCCGCCGTCGAGCGCACCATGCTGCGCAACATCCTCAATCTGCATGAGCGGCGTATCGCCGACGTGATGGTGCATCGCGCCGACATCGTCGCCGTGAAGCGCGACATCCCGCTCGGCGAATTGATGAGCCTGTTCGAAAGCGCCGCGCATTCGCGCCTCGTGGTCTACAACGAAACCCTCGATGATCCCGAGGGCATGGTGCACATCCGAGACCTGCTTGCGTTCATGACCGCAAGAGCGCGCGTCAGCGACGCCGGCAAGACGCGGCGCAAGAAGCCGCTGCCCGCCGGCCTCGACCTGCGCGCGGTCGATCTCGCGCTGCCGCTTCACGAAGCCAGCATCATCCGAAAACTTCTTTATGTGCCGCCGTCGATGCGCGCGATCGACCTCTTGGTGCAGATGCAGGCCACGCGTATTCACCTGGCGCTGGTGGTCGACGAATATGGCGGCACCGACGGATTGGTGACGATCGAGGACCTCGTTGAGGAAATCGTCGGCGAGATCGACGACGAGCACGATAGCGATGAGCCGCCGTCGATCGTTCGCCAGCCGGATAACTCGTTCATCGCCGACGCGCGGGCGAGCCTCGATGATGTCCGCTCGGTGATCGGCGAAGACTTCGTCACGGGCGAAGCCGGCGAGGAAGTCGAGACGCTCGGCGGCTATCTGGTGTCGTTTGTCGGCCGCGTGCCGGTGCGCGGCGAATTGATTTCCGGGCCCGGCAATTTCGAGGTCGAAGTGCTCGACGCCGATCCGCGACGGGTGAAGCGCGTGCGGATCGCAACCCGCAAGGAACGCAACGTCCCGCGCAAGGAGCGCGAGAGCCGTCGCCGCAGCGAGGCCGCGCCCGATGCCAGCCCTCAGGCCGATGCCAGCCCGCAGGCCAACGACACCGCGCCTCCGCCCTCCGGCGACGGAGCCGCCCCGCAGTGAGGGTTTCCGATCAACTCCGCGCGGCCGGGCTTTCGATCATCCTGACCTGGGGATGGAAGCGCGCCGTCATCGCACTCGTCGCCGGCGCCCTATCCTCGCTCGCGATGGCGCCGTTCAACGCCTGGCCGATCCTGTTCTTGACCTTCCCGGTCGCGGTCTGGCTGATTGACGGCGCAGGCGCCGGAAAGTGGCGCGGCATCCCGGCGGCGGCAATCTCCGGCTATTGGTTCGGGCTCGGCTACTTCGTGCCGGGGCTTTACTGGATCGGCTATGCCTTCCTGGTCGATGCGCAGACTTTCGCCTGGCTGTTGCCGTTTGCGATACTGGGCCTGCCCGCCTATCTGGCACTGTTTCCCGCGCTCGGCTTTGCGCTGGCGCGCCTGCTCTGGACTCCCGACGGGTTCCGCGTGCTGGCGCTCGCAGCGAGCTTGACCATCGCCGAATGGCTGCGCGGCCATGTGCTATCCGGATTTCCCTGGAACGCCTTCGGCTATGCGCTGTCAGAACCACTGGCGCTGGCGCAGACCGCATCGCTGATCGGGCTCTGGGGCATGACGTTCCTCAGCCTCGCAATCTTCGCAAGCCCGGCCGTCTTGATCGATGGCAAATCATCCAACCGAAAGCTGTGGCGGGTGCCGGTCATAGCGCTGGTCGTTCTCGCGGCCATGCTGGTTTTCGGCGCGGTGCGGCTGTCGCGGCTGCCGACCACGATGGTCGCCAACGTCAAGCTGCGCATCATGCAGCCAAACCTGCAGCAGGACGTCAAATTCAACTACGCCGCCAAAGCGGCGGTGATGAAGAAATATCTGACGCTCTCCGATCGCGCCTCCGGCCCGCAATCCACTGGTGTGCGCGATGCCAGCATCCTGATCTGGCCAGAATCGGCGTTTCCGTTTTTCCTGACGCGCGAGGCCGACGCGATGGCACAGATCGCCGAGCTCCTGCCCCAAGGCACCGTGCTGATCACCGGCTCGGTGCGCGCCCCGGATCTGCCGCCAGGCGTCCGCATCACGCGCGCCTATAATTCGATCTATGTGATCGACCACGACGGCAGCGTGCTGTCGGTTTACGACAAGCTGCACCTGGTGCCGTTCGGCGAATATCTGCCATTTCAGGACCTGATGGAAAAGCTCGGCTTCGTGCAGCTCACCAAGGTCCATGGCGGATTCATCGCCGGCCAGCGGCGTCGCGCGCTTGACATCCCAAATGCGCCGCGCGCACTGCCGCTGATCTGCTACGAGGCGATTTTCCCTGATGACATTGACATCCACGACGACCGGCCGGGCTGGATCATCAACGTCACCAATGACGGCTGGTTTGGAATCTCGACCGGCCCCTACCAGCATCTACAGCAGGCGCGGCTGCGCGCGATCGAGGAGGGCCTGCCCATTGTTCGCGCAGCGAACACCGGCATCTCCGCGGTCATCGATCCGGCGGGACGGATTGTCGCAGAACTTGGCCTTGGCATCGAAGGCGTGCTCGATGCCAGATTACCGGCTGCCATCCCGCCGACGCTATATGCACGTTTCAATGACATTCCCGCGGCGATCATTCTGTTCGTCGCATTGTTGCTTGTGGTCGCACGGCGTGTTGCCCGGCGCAATTCTTGACGCCTGCGGGCTCTCGATGGTTGCTTGCGCAATGAAAAATTCCGCTGGTGTGATTCCACCAGTTGACAGAACCACCGCGTCATTCGCATTCTATCGTTGCAAGCCGAAACTGAAATCCTGCCAGCACAGTAGCTCAAATTGTCCGCATTCGTCCTCGATCCTCCCGCAGGATTTTGACGATACCGGCGCCTGGGGCATACTCCATACCCGTTTTGCCTCATTCGCCGGGCGCGTAGTCCTTCCAGGAGAGTCCGAAGATGTCTACCAAAGCGCCCAATCCTGTTGACAAATATGTCGGCAGCCGTGTCCGCATGCGGCGGATCATGTTGGGCATGAGCCAGGAAAAGCTGGGAGAAAAGCTCGGCCTCACCTTCCAGCAGATTCAGAAATATGAGAAGGGCACCAACCGCGTCGGCGCCAGCCGGCTGCAGCAGATATCCGAGATCCTGCAGGTGCCGGTCTCGTTCCTGTTCGACGGCGGACCGAGCGGCTCGACAACCCCGGAAGGCTTCAGCGAAGGCGCCTCGCCCAGCTACGTTTCCGACTTTCTCGCAACCTCGGAAGGGTTGGCGCTGACGCGCGCCTTCACGCGCATCGCCGACGCCAAACTCCGCCGCAGCATCGTCGAGCTGGTCGAGCAGATCGCCGCTCGCGAAGGCCCCGACAAGCGTTGATCGGCGTCGTCATTCCTGCGACATGGCAATTGACGCGCCCGCCGGTGCGGGCGCATGACGTCGGTTCAATCGTTCTCGGATCATGATCCGATTAGACCGAATCGGATCATGATCTCACCTCTTTGTTTGAGCATGATCTTCCGCGCAAACGCTTCGCGTTTGTCGCGAGGGAAAACCGGTTTCCACTTTTCCGGATCATGCTCCAGATGCCGGCGCGCCAATGACAACGACATCATTTAATCCTGCAGAGATTCTCGACGGCATCCGCCGCTGGGTGGAGATCGAAACGCCGACAGAGGCGCCCGAACAGGTCAACAAGCTCGCCGATCTCGTCGCCGAAGGCTATCGCGGCCTGCCGGCCACCCTCGAGCGGATCGCCGGCCAGAACGGATGCGGCGATCATCTCGTCGCGCGCTCGGCCTGGGGCCAGGATGCACCGGGAATCCTGGTGCTAAGCCATCTCGACACCGTGCATCCCCTCGGATTCATCCAGCGCCTGCCTTTTTGCATCGACGGCGACAGCGCCTTCGGTCCCGGCATCTATGACATGAAGGGCGGCGCCTATCTCGCCTACCACGCCTTCAGGGAAGTTTGCGCCAATGGCGCGCGGGTGCCGCTCGGCGTGACCCAGCTCTACGTTTCCGATGAGGAGATCGGCAGCCCGACCTCGCGGGCGCTGATCGAAGCCGAGGGCCGCAAAGCCAAATATGTGCTGGTGACAGAGCCGGCACGCGACGGCGGCAAGATCGTCACCGGGCGCAAGGGCGTCGCGCGCTTCGAGATCTTCGTCAAGGGAGTGCCTGCGCATGCCGGCACGCGCCCCGAGGACGGCCGCAGCGCGATCCGCGAGCTCGGCAACATCATCCAGACGCTGGAGGCGATGAACGATCTGGCGCGCGGCGTCACCGTCAATGTCGGCGTGGTCAAAGGCGGCACCAAGCCGAACGTGATCGCGGAAGAGGCCTATGCCGAGGTCGACATGCGCGTGCCGACGATTGCCGACGCCGAAGAGCTGGTACCGAAAATACTCAATCTGAAATCGCGGACCGACGGCGTCAGCGTGCATGTGGTCGGCGAATTGAACCGGCCGCCTTATGAAAAGACCAACGCCGGCGCGGCGCTCTACGAACACGCCAAGGGGCTCGCAACCGAGATCGGCTTCGACCTCGTGGACACCTCGACCGGTGGCGGCTCCGATGGCAATTTCACCGCGCTGCATACGGCGACGCTCGATGGCCTCGGCGTCGACGGCAAGGGCGCGCATACCCATTACGAGCAGATGTATATCTCATCGATCGAGCCGCGCGCGCGGTTGCTGCATCGGCTGTACCAGACGCTGCGATGATGACGCCTTCCCGCGATCAGGAGCGCGACGCGCATGCGCAAGGCTCGTTCTTCGGACGGCGCAAGGGCCACAGACTGCGCGCCCATCAGGCCGACCTGATCGAGCATCTGCTGCCGCATCTGGCGCTCGACATCGCAAGCCCGGCACCGGCCAGCCTGACCGAACTGTTCGATGACAACATCGAGGATGTCAGGCTCGAGATCGGATTTGGCGGCGGCGAACATCTCGCCGCCGAGGCCCGCGCGTTTCCGAATATCGGCTTCATCGGCTGCGAGCCCTATGTCAACGGGATGGCCAAGATCCTGACCCAGATCGAGGCGCACAATATCGGCAACATCCGCCTGTTCGCAGGCGACGCCGCCGAGCTGCTCGCCTGGGCGCCGTCAGGGTCGATGCGGCGCATCGACCTGATCCATCCTGATCCCTGGCCGAAGCGACGGCACTGGAAACGCCGCTTTGTCCAGGATGTCACCGTTGCAGCAATGGCGCGCATCCTCAAAGCAGGCGGCGAATTCCGCTTCGTCAGCGACATCGACGATTACTGCGCCTGGACGCTATGGCACCTGATGCGCTCGCCCGATTTCAATTGGCTGGCTGAACGCGCCTCGGACTGGCAGGCTCCCTGGCCCGACTACACGATGACGCGCTATGGCGCCAAAGCCGAGCGCGAGGGACGCAAGGCGACGTATCTGCGGTTTCGCAGAATTTGACGCGCGTCATTCCGGGGCGCGCGCAGCGCGAACCCGGAATCCATTGGGCCACCTGCACACGCGGCGAAATGGATTCCGGGCTCACGCTGCGCGTGCCCCGGAATGACGGCGTGGTCGCAATGACAAGGAGAGGGACTACCGCGTTTTCCAGAAGTCCACGACGCGCTGGGCGGTGGAGGGCATCAGGCGGGTGAAGTTCAGCCGCGCGCTCTCGATATCGGCTGGCGACGGCACGCGGTTGGGGCCGAGCCGGAGCAGGATCAGCGCGCGCACGGTGGCCCATTCGAGACCGATGGTCTTGCCCGCGATCAGAATCGGATCGTAGCGGTCGCCGGTGATCAGGCGATCGAGCGTTGCGATCTTGACACCGGTCATCGCGGCCAGCGCGCACACCGCTTCCTCGTATTTGAACGACTTGGCGAAATCGAGCAGCGCGATTTCGTTCAATTGATTGGCGTGATGCAACGCGAGGATCGTGCGCTGGGCCGGCGTGAAATCGCGTGCGCTGTCGACCTTCTCGCTCATGCCGTTGAGCTCGCTGATCGCCTGCTTGATCGCGGCCTGCCGCTCCGGCTTGACCACGTCGAACAGGCGGCGGCGGACGATCTCGACGGAGCCTGCCACCAGCGTCTTCAACTGCTCGGGCGACAGATCCGCGCGCTGACCGACGGCAAGCGTCAGCACGCTGTCCTGGCTGGCGCGCCGGATCAGCGTCGAATAGCCGCTCGTCGAGAATTCGGCGCCGGCATTGCCGGCCGCGCGCCTGACAACGTCGCGATCGCCGCGGCGGACGATGACGTCGGTCAGATCGGCCGAGAGCGTCGGCCGTTCCGCCATCGCCAGCAGATGCTCCTGCCCCTTCGCGCGCGCGATTTCGACCAGGACCTGCTCGTCGATGACAGGCGACCGGCGCAAGAGCGGTCCTGCGATCGCGATCTCGTCCTCGCGCGCAAGCTGCCCGATCAGGCTGCGCGGCGCATTCGACAGCAGCGACAGGCGTTCGGCGAGCTGCGCCCGCGCGTCGCGCTCGGCATGGGGGACGAGGCTGGTCAGGACGCCGTCGAACAGATCGACATGGTCGGTACTGAAACTGGCCGCACCCTGCAGGAACAGTTCGCCGATCCGGCGCGCGGCGTCGGCACGGCGCCCGGGGTCACCGGTGCGGACGATCTCGTCGAGTTCAGGGATCAGCGCAGTCGCTGTCGTCGTCATAAGCCTACCCAAACCGGCCCGCCGTGCCGGTTTTTGCGGCGCAATCTAGGTGGCGTTCGTGAACGAAGCGTTAGACATTCGCACCCAACTTTCCGATAGCGCAAATTTGCTCAGCAGCGGTCTCTGGCCCTTGCCGGACGGGCGGAAAAGCGCTATATCGGCAGCGACTTAAAGTTCTCATACGATCCGTATTGAGGGTGGGCCCTTCCGGACCCGCTCTTTTTTATTACCCGAACGAACCCGGCTGAGCCTGGTCCGCTTTGGGTAGCGCAACCAGAGCATGAACCCGAACGGCGGAAGCCTGTTGTCCGCAAGGATCATGCTCAAACACGAGAGATAAGATCATGGCCCGATCAGCGTGATCGTATCATGATCGGACACCGGTCTAGGGCCGGCTAACCAACAAGACCGACAGCTCAAGACGTATCTTTGACCCTCGATATGACCGATCCAACCGCTGGTTCCGTCAATGCCGAATTGCTCGCCGAGCCGCGGCTCGTGGTCGAGCCCGGCGCCGCGGCGCGCGTGTCGGCAGTTGCCACCCCGGTCCTGCAGGGACTGGGCTACCGCCTGGTGCGCATCAAGATCACCGGCGATGCCGGCTGCACCGTCCAGATCATGGCGGAACGGCCGGACGGCTCGATGCAGATCGAGGATTGCGAGGCGATCTCGCGGGCGCTGTCACCGGTGCTCGACATCGCCGATCCCATCGACCGGGCCTATCGGCTGGAGATCTCGTCGCCGGGCATCGACCGCCCCCTGGTGCGGCGGTCGGATTTCGAGCGCTATGCCGGCCACCTCGTCAAGATCGAGATGGCGGTGGCGCATCAGGGCCGCAAGCGGTTCCGCGGCACCCTGAATGGTGTCGAGGGCAACGCGGTGCGCCTACATCGGGATGACACACGCGAGGGCGAAGATGCACAGACCTTGCTGGTGATGGAAGACATCGCCGAAGCAAGGCTGGTGCTGACCGACGAGCTGATCGCCGAATCGATGCGGCGCGGCAAGGCTCAAGAGCGCGAGCTGCGCCGCGAATTGGGGCTGGTCCCGCCACAACCCTCGCATGCGAAAAAAAGCGGTCCGAGCAAGAGCCATAAGCCGAAACAAGGGACCGGCAAGAAGCCGGCTCCGAAGAACGCCAAACAACACCGCCTCGCCGCCGAACGGCTGCGCCGGGGCGAGACCGAGCCTGACGAAGGAGACTAGCCATGGCAGTCAGCGCCAATCGACTTGAACTGCTGCAGATCGCCGACGCCGTCGCGCGCGAAAAATCGATCGACCGCGGCATCGTGATTGCCGCGATGGAGGACGCCATCGCGAAAGCGGCGCGCGCCAGGTACGGCAGCGAGACCGACGTCCACGCGGAGATCGACCCCAAGAAGGGCGAACTCCGCCTGTCGCGCCACATGCTCGTGGTCGACGTGGTCGAGAATGCTTCCAACCAGATCTCGCTCGCCGACGCCCAGCGCGCCAATCCCGGCGCCCGTGTCGGCGACACCATCGCCGACACGCTGCCGCCGCTCGAATACGGCCGCATCGCTGCGCAGTCGGCCAAGCAGGTGATCGTGCAGAAGGTGCGCGAGGCCGAGCGCGACCGGCAATACCAGGAATTCAAGGACCGCATCGGCGACATCGTCAACGGCGTCGTCAAGCGCGTCGAATATGGCAGCGTGATCGTCGACCTCGGCCGTGGCGAGGCCATCATCCGCCGCGACGAGATGCTGCCGCGCGAAGTGTTCCGCAACGGCGACCGCGTCCGCGCCTATATCTTCGACGTCCGCCGCGAGACGAGGGGCCCGCAGATCTTCCTATCGCGCACCCATCCGCAATTCATGGCGAAGCTGTTCGCGCAGGAAGTGCCCGAGATCTATGACGGCATCGTCGAGATCAAGGCAGTGGCCCGCGATCCCGGCTCGCGCGCCAAGATCGGCGTGATCTCGCGCGATTCGTCGGTCGATCCGGTCGGCGCCTGCGTCGGTATGCGCGGTTCGCGCGTGCAGGCCGTGGTCAACGAATTGCAGGGCGAGAAGATCGACATCATCCCGTGGTCGCCCGACATCGCGACCTTCGTCGTCAACGCGCTGGCGCCCGCCGAAGTCGCCAAGGTTGTGATCGACGAGGACCGCGAGCGCATCGAGGTCGTGGTGCCCGACACCAACAACCAGCTTTCGCTGGCGATCGGCCGCCGCGGCCAGAACGTCCGCCTCGCCTCGCAGCTCACCGGCTGGGATATCGACATCCTGACCGAGCAGGAAGAGTCCGAGCGTCGTCAGGCCGACTTCGAGAATTCGACCCGCGTCTTCATGGAGGCGCTCAATGTCGACGAAGTCGTCGGCCAGCTCCTGGCGTCGGAAGGCTTCACCTCGGTCGAGGAACTGGCGCTGGTGGACGTGAAGGAACTCGCCGGCATCGAAGGCTTCGACGAGGAAACCGCGACGGAACTGCAGAACCGCGCCAAGGAATATCTGGAGCAGCTCGAGGCCGAGCTGGAAGCCAAGCGCAAGGAACTCGGCGTCGAGGATGCCATGAAGACGGTCCCCGGCATCACCGCGAAGATGCTGGTCAAGCTCGGCGAGAACGACGTCAAGACCGTCGAGGATCTCGCCGGCTGCGCTACCGACGATCTGGTCGGCTGGACCGAGCGCAAGGACGGTGGCGAACAGACCAAGCATGCCGGGTTCCTCGACGGGATCGATATCTCCCGCGAGGACGCCGAGGCGATGATCATGCAGGCCCGCGTAAAGGCCGGCTGGATCACCGAGGCCGACCTCGCCAAGCAGAATGCCGAGGCGGAAGCCGCCGAAGAACCGACGGCGTAAGGAGATGGCCCGCGCATGCTCGCAATGGCTGACCCCGATCTGGATCATGGGCCGCGGACCGAAAAGTCCGCGACCATGCGGATGTGCGCGGTCAGCCGCGAGGTGCGTCCGATCGACGAGCTGATCCGCTTCGTCGTCGCCCCCACCGGCGAGGTGATCGCCGATGTGAAACGCAAGCTGCCGGGGCGTGGCCTCTGGCTTTCGGCCTCGCGCCGCACGGTTGCGGAAGCGGTCCGGCGTCACCAGTTTAGCCGGGGATTCAAGCGCGACGTCCGCGTCGTGGCGACTCTGCCCGATGATACCGAAGCGCTGCTGGTTCGCAGCAGCCTCGAGGCGCTGGCGATGGCCGCCAAGGCCGGCCAGGTCGTTTCCGGCTTCGGCAAGGTCGAGGACGCGTTGTCGCAGCGGGAAAGACCCCTAAGTCTGATCCATGCTTCCGATGCGGCCCCCGACGGCGTCCGCAAATTGGACGCGATCCTGCGGCAAAGGGGCCGAAAAGATGAAGATTCGCCGAAAATATCTGTCGTCACCGCGCTGACATCGGCAGAATTGGATTTGGCACTGGGCCGGTCAAATGTGATACATGCTGCCCTGCTCGCGGGCCCGGCGAGCAAGACGTTCCTGTCGCGCTGCCAGCTTCTGGTCCGATACCGGATGGCCGACGACGACAAGACCGCCGATGCGGCCAGAAATTCTAGCTAGAGCATGATCGGGAAAAGGGGAAACCAGTTTTCCGAAAAGATCATGTTCAAACAACAAGATGGAGCGGGATGACGGTCCGAGGACAGTCATTTCGGTCTTTTGGAACTGCGACGATAACGCGTGCGAAAAGGCACAACGCTAACGAGATTAGGACTGCTGAATGGTTGATACCAAAACCCCTGGCGACAAGACTTTGAGTGTCCCGAGCAAGACCTTGACGCTGAAGCCACGCGTCGAGACGGGCACCGTGCGCCAGAGCTTCAGCCATGGCCGCAGCAAGCAGGTTGTGGTCGAAAAGCGCGGCAAGCGCCGCGTCGGTGGTGACGGCCCCGGAACGGAGCCGCATGCGCCCGAGCCTGTCGTGGCCAAGCCCGCGCCGACGCCGGCCAGGCCACCGTCCGGCCGCTCCGGCGGGTCCCCATCGCAGCGCAACGCCGGCGGATCGGGCGTGGTGCTGCGCAGCCTGACCGAGGACGAACGCTCGGCCCGCGCCAGCGCACTCGCCGACGCCCGGCAGCGTGAGGTCGAAGAGCGCCAGCAGGCCGAAGAGGAAGCCAAGCGCCGCGCCAGCCGCGAAATCGCCGAGCGCGCCGAGCGCGAAGCCGCCGAAGCCCGCCGGCTGGCCGAAGAGGAACGTCATCGCCAGGAAGAGGAAGCCAAGCGTAAGGCCGAGATCGAGGCCAAGCGGCGCTTTGGCGAGGGCGAAGCGAAGCCCGCCGCGGCAGCCAAGCCAGCGGCCGCAGCAGCCCCTGCGCCGGCGGCTCCGGCCCGTACCCCATCGACCCCGGGCCGCACATCTGCGGCCCCGGGACGCACGTCAGCGACCCCTGGACGCACGTCAGCGACCCCGGCACGTACACCAGCGTCGGCTCCAGCGGCGAAGGCGCCGGGCGTCGCCGCAGAGCCCGATGAAGACGAGGGTCCGCGGCAGGTTCGCCGTGGCCCGGGTGGTGCCATGCGCCCCGTGGCCGCCCCGAAGACCACCCACAAGCCGGGTCCGCAGAAGGAGCGTGGCCGCCTGACGGTTGTCACCGCGCTCAACGCCGACGACGTGCGCGAACGCTCGATCGCGTCCTTCCGCCGCCGCACCCAGCGCCTCAAGGGCATCAGCGCGAACGAGCCGAAGGAAAAGCTGATCCGCGAAGTCACGATCCCGGAAGTCATCACCATCCAGGAACTCGCCAACCGCATGTCCGAGCGCGCGGTCGACGTCATCCGCATGCTGATGAAGCAGGGCGCGATGCACAAGATCACCGACGTGATCGATGCCGACACCGCGCAACTGATCGCGGAAGAACTGGGTCACACGGTCAAGCGCGTGGCTGCGTCCGACGTCGAGGAAGGCCTGTTCGACGTCGTCGACGATTCCACCGATACCGAGCCGCGTTCGCCCGTCGTCACGGTCATGGGCCATGTCGACCACGGCAAGACCTCGCTGCTCGACGCGCTTCGTCACGCCAACGTGGTCTCCGGCGAAGCCGGCGGCATCACCCAGCATATCGGCGCCTACCAAGTGTTGTCGCCCGAAAGCGGCACGAAGATCACCTTCATCGACACGCCCGGTCACGCCGCGTTCACCGCGATGCGCGCGCGCGGCGCCAAGGTCACCGATATCGTGGTGCTGGTGGTCGCGGCCGATGACGGCGTGATGCCGCAGACGGTCGAAGCGATCAATCACGCCAAGGCCGCCAGGGTTCCGATCATCGTCGCGATCAACAAGATCGACAAGCCGGACGCGCGGCCCGAGCGCGTGCGCACGGAATTGTTGCAGCATGAGGTGCAGGTCGAATCGCTCGGCGGCGAAGTCGTCGATGTCGAGGTCTCCGCCAAGAACGGGACCAACCTCGACCGGCTGCTCGAAATGATCGCGCTGCAGGCCGAAATCCTCGACCTCAAGACCAACTCGCAGCGTCCGGCCGAAGGCACCGTGATCGAGGCCAAGCTCGACCGCGGCCGTGGTCCGGTAGCGACCGTGCTGGTGCAACGCGGCACGCTCATGGTCGGCGACATCATCGTCGCCGGCGCCGAGATGGGCCGCGTCCGTGCGCTGATCTCGGACCAGGGCGAGAATCTCGACGAAGCCGGTCCGTCCGTGCCGGTCGAGGTGCTCGGCTTCAACGGTCCGCCGGAAGCCGGCGATCGGCTTGCGGTGGTGGAGAACGAAGCCCGCGCCCGCCAGATCACGAGCTACCGTGCGCACCAGAAGCGCGAGAACGCCGCCGCCTCGATCTCGGGCATGCGCGGCTCGCTCGAGCAGATGATGTCGCAACTCAAGACCGCGGGCCGCAAGGAATTCCCGCTGATCGTGAAGGCCGACGTGCAGGGCTCGCTGGAAGCGATCCTGGGCTCGCTGGAAAAGCTCGGCACCGAGGAAGTCGCCGCCCGCATCCTGCATGCCGGCGTCGGCGGCATCTCGGAATCCGACGTCACGCTGGCGGAAGGCTTCAACGCCGCGATCATCGGCTTCTCGGTACGCGCCAACAAGGAGGCGGCCGCCGCCGCCAAGCGCAACGGCATCGAGATCCGCTACTACAACATCATCTACGATCTCGTGGATGACATCAAAAAGGCGATGTCCGGCCTGCTCGCGCCGACCCTGCGCGAGACCATGCTCGGCAACGCCCAGATCCTGGAGGTGTTCAACATCTCCAAGGTCGGCAAGGTCGCCGGCTGCCGCGTCACCGACGGAACGGTCGAACGCGGTGCCAATGTCCGCCTGATCCGCGACAACGTCGTCGTGCATGAAGGCAAGCTGTCGACGCTGAAGCGCTTCAAGGACGAAGTGAAGGAAGTCGTCGCCGGCCAGGAATGCGGCATGGCGTTCGAGAACTACGGCGACATGCGTGTCGGCGACGTGATCGAATGCTACCGTATCGAAACGATCCAGCGCTCTCTGTAAGTCCAAGTCTTACGAAGCGCGGGAATTTCGAGCTGAACCGTCATGCCCCGCCACCGGGTCTCGCCTTCGGCGAGCCCGATGACAGGCTCCGGCCGGGGCATCCAGTATTGCAATTGGTGCTAGGCACAAAATACTGGATCACCCGCTTTCGCGGGTGATGGCGACAATTTGGGATTTTAGATAATGCCCCGTCATCAGAAGAAGAGTTCCGCCGCCGGCGGCTCGCAACGTCAATTGCGCGTCGGCGAGACCGTGCGCCATGCGGTTGCCGAGATTCTCTCGCAGGGTGATGTCCACGATCCGGATCTTCAAGGCCACATCATCACCGTTCCCGAGGTGCGAATGTCGCCGGACCTGAAGCTCGCGACCATTTATGTAATGCCGCTCGGCGGACGCGACACCGAGACCGTGATTGCTGCGCTCGACCGCAACAAGAAATTTCTCCGCGGCGAGATCGCGCACCGCGTTAACCTGAAATTTGCACCTGACATCCGCTTCCGCGTCGACGAACGATTCGACGAAGCGGAACGTATCGAGAAATTACTGAGAACACCTGCGGTGCAACGCGATCTTGCACCCGATTCGGACGACGAGTGAGATGACCGTGACGACCGCAAACCCCGTGATCGAATCGCAAGACGTCGATTCGCATGCGGATGAAGAAAAAATTTCGGCGCCTGCGCGCGGCAACGAGACGCGTCGCGTCAACAACGATCCGCGCCAGAAGCAGAAGCAGCAGGGCAACCAGCCGCGGCGCGACAAGCGCGACGTCCATGGCTGGGTCGTGCTCGACAAGCCGATCGGCATGACGTCGACGCACGCCGTCGCGGTGCTGAAGCGCCTGTTCCAGGCCAAGCGCGCCGGACACGCCGGCACGCTCGATCCGCTCGCCTCGGGTGGGCTGCCGATTGCGCTCGGTGAAGCCACCAAGACGGTTCCCTTCGTCATGGAGGGCCGCAAGCGCTATCGCTTCACGGTGGCCTGGGGCGAGGAACGCGACACCGACGACATCGAGGGCCGCGTGGTCGAGACCAGCGAACTTCGCCCCTCGGCCGAATCAATCCAGGAATTGCTGCCGCGCTTCACCGGCGTGATCGAGCAGGTCCCCCCGCAATATTCCGCGATCAAGGTCCAGGGCGAGCGGGCCTATGATTTGGCACGGGACGGCGAGAAGGTCGAATTGCAGCCCCGGCCGGTCGAGATCCACGAATTAACCCTGGTGGAACACGGAGATAGCGGCCAGTCCGTGTTCGAGGCCGAATGCGGCAAGGGAACCTATGTTCGTGCTTTGGCCCGGGACATGGGGCGGATTCTCAGCTGTTTCGGCCATATCTGCGCGCTCAGGCGGACCGTTGTCGGTCCGTTTACCGAAAGCGACATGATTCCGCTGGAAGAATTGGAGGCTTTGTGCAATAGAGCCGCGTCTGGCGAGGGCAGCCTCGCCGACGCGCTTTTGCCCGTTGAGACCGCGCTGGACGACATCCCGGCACTGGCCGTCACACGGGCGGATGCGGCAAGGCTCCATCGGGGCCAAGCCGTTTTGTTGCGCGGACGGGATGCGCCCAATAGTAGCGGCACAGTCTATGTCACGGTGGCAGGCCGGCTTCTCGCGCTTGCCGAGATTGGCAATGGCGAAATCATCCCCAAGCGCGTGTTCAACCTGACCGGACTGACTGCCAGTTCGGCTCGCAACCATGGAAGTATTTGACGATGTCGATTACCGCCGAACGTAAAGCGGAAGTCATCAAGACGAATGCCCTCAAAGCCGGCGACACCGGCTCGCCCGAGGTTCAGGTCGCGATCCTGTCGGAACGCATCAGCAACCTTACCGAGCACTTCAAGACCCACGGGAAGGACAACCATTCACGCCGCGGCCTATTGAAGCTCGTGTCGACGCGACGCTCTCTCCTCGACTACATCAAGAAAAAGGACGAGGCGCGTTACAAGGCATTGCTAGAAAAGCATAACATTCGTCGTTGATTTCAAGACTACGCGCGCAAGATTAGCGCGCGTTTTCGCATGATCTTCCGAGAGACCGGAGTTTCAACCGTTCGGAGACGATCATGCGCAAGAGCATGAACGTGACGACCGCATGTCGCACACACTCATGCTCAAGCCTCGAGCATGACCCGGTTTTCCGGAAAGACCATGCTCAAACCTAAAGTGCCCAGCAGCAATCCGGCCGCCGGGCGGGGCAAGATGCCCGTATGAACGAAAGGATGGACACCATCCGGAACTTGAGAACCATGGCAGGATCGCCGGATACTGATCACGACTTGCGATCAGTGTCTCGCCATCTTGCGCATGGTTTTTGCGTTTTGGGGGCCCGCTCTTTCGTGAAACCATGAAAGAAGACCAAAATGTTTACGACCCATTCCGTGGAGATCGACTGGGGCGGACGTCCGCTCAAGCTTGAAACCGGAAAGATCGCCCGGCAGGCCGATGGCGCCGTTATGGCGACCTATGGCGAGACCGTGGTGCTTGCCACCGTCGTCGCCGCCAAGACGCCCCGCGAAGGCGTCGACTTCCTGCCGCTGACGGTCGACTACCAGGAGAAGGCCTATGCCGCGGGCCGCATCCCCGGCGGCTACTTCAAGCGCGAGGGCCGGCCGACTGAGAAGGAGACGCTGGTCTCCCGCCTGATCGACCGCCCGATCCGCCCGCTGTTCGTCGACGGCTGGCGCAACGAGACGCAGGTGATCATCACCACCCTGTCGCATGACATGGAGAACGATCCGGACATTCTGGCGATGGTTGCCGCTTCCGCGGCGCTGACGCTGTCCGGTGTGCCGTTCAAGGGCCCGATTGGCGCGGCCCGCGTCGGCTTCGCCAACGACGAATATGTGCTGAACCCGACGCTGGACGAGATGAACGAGACCCAGCTCGATCTCGTCGTCGCCGGTACCGCGGACGCCGTGCTGATGGTGGAATCGGAAGCCAAGGAGCTGAACGAAGACGTCATGCTCGGCGCCGTGATGTTCGGCCACCGCCACTTCCAGCCGGTCATCAACGCGATCATCGAGCTCGCCGAGAAGGCCGCGAAGGAGCCGCGCGAGATCACCCCGATCGACAATTCGGCGATCGAAAAAGATATGCTCGGCCTGATCGAGCAGGAGTTGCGCACCGCTTACGCTATACCGATCAAGCAGGAGCGCTATGCCGCGGTCGGTGCCGCCAAGGAAAAGGTGATGGCGCACTTCTTCCCGGAAGGGCAGGAGCCGAAATATGACAAGCTGCGCGTCGCCGACGTGTTCAAGGAGCTCGAAGCGAAGATCGTCCGCTGGAACATCCTCGACACCGGCAAGCGCATCGACGGCCGCGATGTCAAAACCGTGCGCAATATCGTCGCCGAAGTCGGCGTGCTGCCGCGCGCCCACGGTTCGGCGCTGTTCACCCGCGGCGAGACCCAGGCGATGGTCGTGACCACGCTCGGCACCGGCGAGGATGAGCAGTACATCGACGCGCTGTCCGGAACGTACAAGGAGACGTTCCTGCTGCACTACAACTTCCCACCCTACTCGGTCGGCGAGACCGGCCGCCTCGGCGGCACCAAGCGTCGCGAGATCGGCCACGGCAAGCTCGCCTGGCGCGCGATCCATCCCGTGCTGCCACCGCACCACGAATTCCCCTACACGGTGCGCGTGGTGTCTGAAATCACAGAGTCCAACGGCTCGTCGTCGATGGCCTCGGTCTGCGGTGCTTCGCTGGCGCTGATGGATGCCGGCGTGCCGCTGAAGCGGCCGACCGCCGGTATCGCGATGGGCCTGATCCTCGAAGATCAGCGCTTCGCGGTGCTCTCGGACATCCTCGGCGACGAGGATCATCTCGGCGACATGGATTTCAAGGTCGCCGGCACCGACCAGGGCATCACCTCGCTGCAGATGGATATCAAGATCGAGGGCATCACCGAGGAGATCATGCGCGTCGCGCTTGGCCAGGCCAAGGAAGGACGCATTCACATCCTCGGCGAGATGTCCAAGGCACTGACCGCGGCGCGCGCCGAGCTCGGCGAATACGCACCGCGCATCGAGACCTTCAAGATCCCGACGGACAAGATCCGCGAAGTGATCGGCACCGGCGGCAAGGTGATCCGCGAGATCGTCGAGAAGACCGGCGCCAAGATCAACATCGAGGACGACGGCACCGTGAAGGTCGCCTCCAATGACGGCGAGGCGATGAAGGCCGCGATCAAGTGGATCAAGTCGATCACCTCCGAGCCGGAGATCGGCCAGATCTACGAGGGCACCGTAGTCAAGGTGATGGAGTTCGGCGCCTTCGTGAACTTCTTCGGCGCCAAGGACGGCCTCGTCCATATCAGCCAGCTCGCGGCCAACCGCGTGCAGAAGACCTCCGACGTCGTCAAGGAAGGCGACAAGGTCAAGGTCAAGCTGCTCGGCTTCGACGACCGCGGCAAGACGCGGTTGTCGATGAAGGCGGTCGACCAGGAGACCGGCGAGGATCTGGAGGCCAAGCAGAAGACCGACGCGCCAGCGACGCGCGAGGCGGCAGGCGAGTGAACGCTTCTACACAATGGAATTGCTAAAAAAGGGCGGCCTTGACGGCCGCCCTAAGTTTATGTGGGGCTTTGCAAATCAACCGTGGCTGATGGCCATGTGCGGTTTGGCCGCGATTTCGTGATCAACCTTTGTCGGAACCGCTTCACGTCCTGCGCCTACAATAAGACACCATGCTTTCCTTAAGCCCGGAGGTCACGATGTCATTCCTGTCCCGCCGCCGCCTGATGATGGCCGCAACCGGCCTCGTCGCCGCAGCCGCTTCGCCGCAAATGGCGTTCGCGCAAGGCTCGGCCCAGCCGCCTGCCGGTCCGTTCAAGGTGGATCCGCTGCCCTATCCCGCCAATGCGCTGGAGCCGCATATCGATGCGCTGACGATGCAGATCCATCATGACAAGCATCACCAGGCCTATGTGAACAACGTCAACGCGATCGCCAAAGATCATCCGCAGATCGCCGAAAAGCCCGTCGCGGATGTGCTCGCCAATCTGAACAACGTGCCCGAGGCGGTCCGCACCGGCGTCCGCAACAATCTCGGCGGCCACGCCAACCACACCATGTTCTGGCAGATCATGGGACCGAATGGCGGCAAGCCGGAAGGCGAGGTGCTCGCCGCGATCGACCGCGATCTCGGCGGAATGGAGAAACTACGGACCGACTTCAACGCGGCCGGCGGACGCGTGTTCGGTTCGGGCTGGGTGTTCGTCACCGTGACCAAGGACGGCAAGCTCGCACTCGAGACCCGGCCGAACCAGGACAGCCCGCTGATGGACGGCAAACGCACACTGTTCGGCAACGACGTCTGGGAGCACGCTTACTATCTGCATTACCAGAATCGCCGCCCTGACTATCTGCAGGCCTGGTGGAACACGGTGAACTGGAAGGCGATCGGCGACCGCTACGCGGCCGCAAAGGCAGGCACGCTCGGCGTGTAGTCCACGCGCGACAGAGCAGTCTCACGCGGGCGGGGGCGCGATATCGTCTCCGGCCGCTTCGCTGCACCGCCGAACTTCATGAGCAAGCTTCCCTTCACGGCGCCCCAGAGCTTCGGTTCTGATTGAATCAGAACCGAAGCTCTGGACTCTTGTTTTGACGCATTTTCTTCACGCGAACCGGCGCCCACTTCGCTCGAAAAGCTCTAGAATTGGCCGTTGCCAATGCAAGCGTTCGGAGCGATGAACGCGTCTTCGCCCGTGAAAGGTTCAGCCCCATGATCCAGCTCTATTGGTCGCCTCGTTCGCGCTCGTTCACCTGCCTGTGGCTGATGGAAGAAACCGGACTGCCGTATAAGCGCGTGCTGACCGACATCTCGACCGGCGCGCAGAAGGCGCCGGAGTTCCTGAAGGTCAATCCGATGGGCAAGGTGCCGGCCTTGAAGGACGGCGACGTCGCGCTCGGCGAAGCTGCCGCGATCTGCGCCTATATTGCGGATCGTTATCCGGAGAAGAAGCTCGCGCCGGCGCTGAACGATCCGAAGCGCGGGCGATATCTGCAGTACCTGTTCTTCGCGCCGAGCTGCATCGAGCCGGCGCTGATCCAGATCTTCACCAAGCTCGAGGTGCCCGCCAGCACCGCCGCATGGGGCACCGCGACACAGGTGTTCGACGTGCTCGACACCGAGCTGCAGAAGGGACCGTGGATTCTCGGCGAGGATTTTTCCGCCGCCGATATCGTGGTCGGCTCTGGCCTGAACTATGCGGTGCGGCTGTTCAAGATGGTGCCGTCGCGGCCGTCCTTCGAGGCCTATATCGATCGTTGCACCGCGCGTCCGGCATTCCAGCGCGCGGAGAAGATTGCCGCGGGTTAGCTCTTGTAGGGTGGGCAAAGCGCAGCGTGCCCACCATTCACGATCGGTGCAAGAGAAGGTGGGCACGCTTCGCTTTGCCCACCCTACGATTTCGAGCTACTCCGCCTTCAGGTCTTCCGGCCGCGGCATCGAGATCACGTTGTAGCCGGAATCGACGTAATGGATTTCGCCGGTGACACCGCCGGAGAGATCGGACAGCAGATAGAGCGCAGAACCGCCGAGCTCATCAAGCGTCACGCCGCGGCCGAGCGGCGAATGCTTCTGCTGGAACGCGAACATCGCACGCGCATCGCCGATGCCCGAGCCGGCGAGCGTGCGCACCGGACCCGCTGAAATCGCGTTGATGCGGATGGCGCGGGAGCCGAAATCGGCGGCGAGATAGCGCACCGAGGCTTCCAGCGCCGCCTTCGCGACCCCCATCACGTTGTAATTGGGCATCACGCGCATCGAGCCGCCGAAGGTCAGCGTAATCATGGCGCCGCCGCTTTCCGGCATCAGCTCGGCTGCGCGCTTGGCCAGTTCGGTGAAGGAGAAGCAGGAGATCAGCATGGTGCGCGAGAAGTTCTCGCGCGTGGTGTCCGCATAGCGGCCCTTCAGCTCGTTCTTGTCGGAGAAGGCGACGGCATGGACGAGGAAATCGAGCTGACCCCATTTCTCGCGCAAGGCTGCGAACACCGCATCGACGCTGGCGAGATCCTCGACATCGCAGGGCAGCACCGTGTCGACGCCGAGCGACTGCGCCAGCGGCTTGACGCGCTTGCCGAGCGCCTCGCCCTGATAGGTGAAGGCGAGCTCGGCGCCCTGCGCATGGAGCGTCCTGGCAATGCCCCAGGCGATCGAATGATCATTGGCGACGCCCATGATCAGTCCGCGCTTGCCTTTCATCAGGTCCTGCATCGTACTCACCACTCTCTTTCTTCGTCATGCCCGGGCTTGTCCCGGGAATCCACGCGCTTTCGGCGCCTATGGCAAAGACGTGGATGGCCGGGACGAAGCCCGGCCATGACGGTGAATCAGCCAGTCAACTGGCTAACAATCTCACGCATCCAGCCGCTTGAACACCAGCGTCGCGTTGGTGCCGCCGAAGCCGAACGAATTCGACAACACGGTGCCGAGCTTCGCATTGTCGATGCGCTTGCGCACGATCGGCATGTCGGCGAACACAGGGTCGAGCTCGGTGATATGCGCGCTCTCGCAGATGAAGCCGTTGTTCATCATCAGAAGCGAATAGATCGCCTCCTGCACGCCGGTGGCGCCGAGCGAATGGCCGGTCAGCGCCTTGGTCGCTGAGATTGGCGGGCATTTCTCGCCGGTGCCGAACACCTTGCGGATCGCCTCGATCTCCGGCGGATCGCCGGCAGGCGTCGAGGTCGCGTGCGGATTGATGTAATCGATCGGAGTATTCACCGTCGACAGCGCCATGCGCATGCAGCGCTCGGCACCTTCGCCCGAGGGCGCCACCATGTCGTAGCCGTCGGAGGTCGCGCCATAGCCGACGATCTCGGCATAGATGCGTGCACCGCGCGCCTTGGCGTGCTCCAGCTCTTCCAGCACCACGACGCCGGCGCCGCCGGCGATGACGAAACCGTCGCGGTTGATGTCGTAGGGGCGAGAGGCGGTGGCCGGCGTATCGTTATATTTCGACGACATCGCGCCCATGGCGTCGAACAGCACCGACAGCGTCCAGTCGAGTTCCTCGCAGCCGCCGGCGAAGATCACGTCCTGCTTGCCCATCTGGATGATCTCGGAGGCATTGCCGATGCAGTGGTTAGACGTCGCGCAGGCCGAGGAGATCGAATAGTTCACGCCCTTGATCTTGAACCAGGTCGCAAGCGTTGCGGAAGCGGTCGACGACATGCCCTTGGGAACCGCGAACGGACCGACCCGCTTGGGGCCCTTGGTGCGCGCGATGTCGGCGGCCTCGACGAGGGTCCGCGTCGACGGCCCGCCCGAACCCATGATGATTCCGGTGCGCTCGTTGGAGACTTCGTCCGCCTCGAGCCCGGCATCGCGGATCGCCTGCTCCATCGCCACGTGATTCCATGCCGCACCGTCGGCCAGAAACCGCATCGCGCGGCGATCGATCACCTCAGCCGGCTTGAGCGTCGGCGCGCCTTGCACCTGCGAACGGAAGCCGAGCTCGGCGTATTTCTCCGCTCGGGAAATCCCGGACTTCGCCTCGTGAAGGCTCGCAAGCACTTCCTGGGTGTTGTTTCCGATGGACGAGACAATGCCCATCCCGGTGATGACAACCCGCCTCATGATCGCCTCGCCCTGCCGTTAGTTTTCTGTGCGATGGTTTCGGTCACGCCGGGGCCGTGCCCTGCTTGAACAGCCCAACCTTCAAATCCTTCGCGCGATAAATAATCTCGCCATCCATGGAAAGCCAGCCATCGGCAATGCCGAGCACCAGCCTCGAGCGCATCACGCGCTTAATATCTACGTTGTACACAACCTTGCGCACATTCGGCAGAACTTGGCCGCCGAACTTCAGCTCGCCAAGACCGAGCGCCCGCCCGCGTCCTTCGCCGCCGATCCAGCCGAGGTAAAAGCCGACCATCTGCCACATCGCATCCAGGCCGAGACAGCCGGGCATGACGGGATCGTTCTTGAAGTGGCAGCCGAAGAACCAGAGATCCGGTTTCACATCGAGCTCGGCGCGCACCAGTCCCTTGCCGAACTCGCCACCGGTCTCGGAGATCTCGCTGATGCGGTCGAACATCAGCATCGGCGGCAACGGCAACTGGGCATTACCGGGACCGAACATCTCGCCCCTGCCGCACGCCAGCAAATCCTCGTACTCATAACCGCTGCGCCGTTCCAGCATCCTCTTTCCACTCTCCTCAATGTCCCGGTGAAGCGCTCTCGAACGAACCGGACCGTTTCCCCGGCGGGACAAGATTCCCCGCAACGCGGCGCTACCTTGGGTGCGAACGGCGTCTCTACCGAATTCGCATATGTGGTCCGCGCGCTCTGTAACATAGGCATGAAGGCGCGGCAAAGTGTCGGAATGGGTTAAATTGCTGCATCCCCAGAGGGTTCCGGTCGGGCCGACTTCGCCGGCCCCAGTTGCGAGAAACTTGCATCTGAAGGATTTCCTTCTTATAGTCTTTGGAATATTGCCCGAGTTAGGTGTCTAGAGTGCATATGAGCGACGAAGTTCCGCATGTGAGCGATGACGCTAGTCAGATCGCCCGCGGCCCCGGTCATCAGCCGGCGCTGACCGGTTGCCCATGGCATGACGTCAATGAAATGCTGCAGGCGGCAGGCCTTCGGCCGACCCGTCAGCGCATGGCGCTGGGCTGGCTCCTGTTCGGCAAGGGTGCCCGCCATCTGACCGCAGAAATGCTTTACGAGGAGGCGACGCTCGCGAAGGTTCCGGTGTCGCTGGCCACCGTCTACAACACGCTGAACCAGCTCACCGATGCGGGCCTGCTGCGCCAGGTCAGCGTCGACGGCACCAAGACCTATTTCGACACCAACGTCACCGCGCATCACCATTTCTACCTCGAGAACAACCACGAGCTGGTCGACATTCCCGACCCGCATCTGGTGCTCTCCAAGATGCCGGATATCCCTGAAGGCTACGAGATCGCGCGCATCGATATGGTCGTGCGGCTGCGCAAGAGGCGCTGAGCGCCACGTAGCTGTCGTCCCGGGCTTGATCCGGGACCCATAACCGCGAATTTTCGTTGTTTGAGAGCGGCGTCTTCCGGCAGCGCGTTATTGCGAGATCACGCGGTATGGGTCCCGGCTCGCGCGGAGCCCGTCATCGTTCGCGCGACCCGTTGGCTTGGCCGGGACGACACCGTAAAATTCAGTCCACCTTCTCGTCGGCGTAGACGCCCCACAGGCGCTGCTGCTCGATCCAGCCGTCGAAGCCGTTGCCGGTGACGCGGCACCAGCTATTGGCGCATTTCCTCACCTGCGCGATGACGCCGGCCTGCAGCCGCGCAGCGACCGCGCTCGTCGCATCCGGACGATCGTAGAGCGACGCCAGGTCGTCCTTGTGCTTCATCGTGACGACCGCAGTGCGGCGGCCCGACAGCAGCGAATGATAGACCCAGCCTTCGGCGCCTTCGGAATCGCGCACCCGGCGCCAGTTCTCGAACTCGGCGGTGATTTCGACCGGCAGGCCGGAACGGGTATAGACCCAAGCGACGTCATTGTCCTTGGTCGGGCCGGCGCGGACGTTCACATGATCGGACTTGAGGCTGACGTAACGGGGTATCGGCAGGCCGCTGGTGGTCGGACTTGCATCCTTGGCCGAATGTCCTGGAGATACCGAGGTGCCGAGCATGCACCCAACCAGCATCGCCAACCAACTCAACCGCCCCAACGCCATCAACTCGTCTCCTACTGAGAACGCCAACTCAAGTTCTGCGAGTTGAACCGGTGAACGCCCAGAACCCCAGACCCTTGCGCCGCGCGTCGATGCCCCAGCCCGTCTTGCCGAGGGGTTCTTGTGTTGGCCCGGTCTTCTGCTAGAGAGGACGGAACGTTGAGAACCAGAACGCCCGACTTTTCCTTGGAAACCCGAGGCAATCATCGGGGAACCTAGGGAAACGTGAAGGAAACGCCGGGACCGCGCAGCAACCGCAGTTTCGAACAACCGGGTTAATGAGGCCTGAACGGCGAAGCCTTTGACGGGCCGAAGCCTCATGAGAGCAGAACATGTCGGTTAAGAAGAAGCCTCTCGTCGTCGTCACCCGCAAGCTGCCGGATTCGATCGAGACCCGGATGCGCGAATTATTCGACGCAAGGCTCAATCTCGACGACACCCCGATGACGTCGGAGCAGATCGCGGAAGCCGTGCGCACCGCTGACGTGCTTGTGCCGACCGTCACCGACCTGATCCGCGAGGACGTTCTCAACCAGGGTGAATCCAAGCTGCGGCTGATCGCCAATTTCGGCAACGGCGTCGACAATATCGACGTCACGGCGGCGCACGCGCGCGGCATCACCGTGACCAACACGCCGAAGGTGCTGACCGAAGATACCGCCGACATGACCATGGCGCTGATCCTGGCGGTGCCGAGACGGATGATCGAGGGCGCCTCGATCCTGACCGAAGGCAAGCACTGGCCGGGCTGGTCGCCGACCTGGATGCTCGGCCATCGCATCGGCGGAAAACGGCTCGGCATCATCGGCATGGGCCGCATCGGCCAGGCGGTCGCGCGCCGCGCCCGCGCCTTTGGCCTGCAGATCCATTATCACAACCGCCGCCCGGTGGCGCCGCGCATCGCCGACGAGCTTGGCGCCACCTATTGGGAAAGCCTCGACCAGATGCTGGCGCGGATGGACATCCTCTCGGTGAACTGTCCGCATACGCCTGCGACCTTCCACCTGCTTTCCGCGCGGCGGCTGAAGCTGATCCGCAAGGAGGCCTATATCGTCAACACCGCGCGCGGCGAGGTGATCGACGAGGACGCGCTGGTCAAGCTGATCGAAGCCGGAGAGATCGGCGGCGCCGGCCTCGACGTCTATGAGCACGAGCCTGCGGTCAATCCGAAGCTGGTGCGGCTCGCCAAGGCGGGCAAGGTGACGCTGCTGCCGCATATGGGCTCGGCCACCATCGAGGGCCGCGTCGAGATGGGCGAGAAGGTAATCATCAACATCCGCACCTTCCTCGACAACCACAAGCCGCCGGATCGCGTGCTGCCGAGCATGTTGTAGCCACCACCTCGGTGTCGTACCCGCGAAGCGGACTTGTAGCCCGGATGGAGCGCAGCGTAATCCGGGATAAGTCTCTGGAGTGCCCCCCAAAAGTGAGACACGGGAAATTAGGGACAGTTCTCTAACGGAGAACGTATGCCCAACAAATCTCCCCGTGTTTTCAGCCGAGAGTTCAAGCTCGAAGCGGTCCGCCGCATTCTGG